>NZ_JBEXPY010000062.1:0-43494 GCF_040612315.1 Streptomyces sp. NPDC006435 | reverse complement strand
TCCCGATCGGTCCCGCCCCACGGGCCCGCCGTACGCGGATACTCACCACGGACGCCTAACCCGTGAGACGCCGGGTGGGAGGCCCCCACCTGCCCCACCCGGCCCGCCCGCGCATCAACCCACCCGCACAAGGAGGTGCCCGGCCATGACCACCCACCGCATCCGCGTCGGTATCGAGTGGGCGGAACCTTCACCGACGCCGTCGACGCCACGACTCTCGAACTGCTGGGGCAGGTGAAGGTCTCCCTCCCATGCCCGAGAACGATTCGAGGAACGCGCACCAGGTCGAGGCGCTCTTCTCGCACGGCCGTCTGACGGCGATACCCCGCAAGGCGGCCCGCCGCGAGCAGTCGCTGGTCCACCTCGGGGGGACGCTGTTCGAGCGGGACCGGACCTACACCGAGCGCGAGGTCAACGAGGCACTGCTCACGGTGCACGAGGACTGCGCCGCGCTGCGCCGTTGCACGGTCGTCGCCGGTCTGCTGGTCCGCTCCAGGGACGGCGGCAGCTACCGGCGCGGGCGGTAGCGCGAACCGGTCCGGTGCGCGGCGCGCCCTACGCGTCCGCGATCGAGTCGAACCGCACCTCGTCCCGGCCCACGCCCCGCGCGTCCGCGTCCACCGAGCGGCGCAGCGCCTCGTGGAGCCGGGCCGGGGTCAGCACACCGAGGAACCGCGGCCCGTCCAGCACCGCGACCCACCCGGCGTCGTGCTGGAGCATCTCGCTGAACGCCTGCTTCAACGGGGCGCCGACCGGCACCCAGGCGTCCATCCGCCGGGCCAGGGCACCCACGGTGCCGTGCCCGCCCGCGGCCCGCAGCGCGTCCGCCGACACCCAGCCGTGCAGCTCGCCCCCGCCGTTCAGCACCACCGCCCAGCGGGCCCCCGCCCCGTCCAGCCGGGCCGCCGCCGAACCGGCCGGCTCGTCGAGCCGGGCCACCGGCGGCTCCTCCAGGTCGTCCGGCTCGATCGCCGTGACCGAGAGCCGCTTCAGCCCCCGGTCGGCACCCACGAACCGGGCCACGTACGGGGTCGCGGGGGTTCCCAGCACGGCCCCCGGGCTGTCGAACTGCTCGATGCGCCCCGCCCCGTACACCGCGATCCGGTCGCCCATCCGGACCGCCTCCTCGATGTCGTGGGTGACCATCAGGACCGTCTTCCTGACCGTGGCCTGCAACCCCAGGAACTCGTTCTGCAGCCGTTCGCGCACCACCGGATCGACCGCGCCGAACGGCTCGTCCATCAGCAGCACCGGCGGATCGGCGGCCAATGCCCGTGCCACGCCCACCCGTTGACGCTGCCCGCCGGAGAGCTGTGCGGGGTAGCGGGAGCCGTACGTCCTCGGGTCGAGGCCCACCAGATCCAGCAGCTCGGCCGCCCGCTCCCGGGCCCTGGCCCGCTTCCAGCCGATCAGCGCGGGCACGGTCGCGGTGTTGTCGAGGACCGTGCGGTGCGGGAAGAGCCCCACCTGCTGGATGACGTAGCCGATCCGGCGGCGGAGCCTCACCGGGTCGACCCCGGAGATGTCCTCGCCGTCCACCAGGATCCGGCCCGACGACGACTCGATCAGCCGGTTCACCATCATCATCGTGGTGGTCTTGCCGCAGCCGGACGGTCCGACCAGGGTGACCAGTTCCCCCTCGGCGACCTCGAAGGACAGGCCGTCCACCGCGGTCGTGCCGTCCGGATACACCTTGCCGACCTGCTCGAACCGGATCATGCCTGCACGGTAGGAGCCGCCCGGGCGCCGCGCACACGGGCCGCGACCGTCCGTGTCACCGCCGTGTGCTGAACTGTCCGAGGCACATCTGACGATTCAGGAGCATTTTGTGAGCAGTTACCGGCACCCCGGCATCGTCTTCACCGACCGCCGTTTCACGGTCCCGCTCGACCACGACGACCCGGACGGCGAGCAGATCGAGGTCTTCGGCAGGGAGGCCGTGGCGAGCGGCCGGGCAGACGAGGAGCTGCCGTGGCTGCTCTATCTGGAGGGCGGCCCCGGCTTCGGCGCCCGGCGCTTCGTGGGCACGGAGGCGTGGCTGGGGCGGGCCGTGCGGGAGTTCCGGGTGCTGCTGCTCGACCAGCGCGGCACCGGCCTCTCCACCCCGGCCAACCGGCAGACCCTGCCGCTGCGCGGCGGTCCGCGCGAGCAGGCCGACTACCTGGCCCACTTCCGTGCCGACAACATCGTGCGCGACTGCGAGCTGATCCGCCCGCAGCTGACCGGCGGCGAGCCGTGGACGGTCCTCGGCCAGTCCTTCGGCGGCTTCTGCGCCGTCCGCTACCTGTCGGCCGCCCCCGAGGGGCTCAAGGCCGTCCTGATCACCGGCGGGCTACCCTCGCTCGACGCACACGCCGACGACGTCTACCGGGCCGCCTACCCGCGCGTCGAGCGCAAGGTCGCCGCGCACTACGCCCGCTATCCGCAGGACGTCGAGCGTGCCCGGCAGATCGCCGCCCACCTGCTGGAACACCCCACCGACAGCGCCGGGCACCTGCTGACGCCCGAGGGATTCCAGTCCCTGGGCATCATGCTGGGCGGCGGCAGCGGCAGCCACCAGCTGCACTACCTGCTGGAGAACGCGTTCGTCCGCACCCCGCACGGCACCGAGCTCTCCGACACCTTCCAGGAGGCCGTGCGCACGGCCAGCTCGTTCGCCGGACACCCGCTGTACGCGCTGATGCACGAGGCGATCTACGGCCAGGACGACCGGCCCACCGCCTGGTCCGCCGAGCGGGTCCGCGCCGAGTTCCCGCAGTTCGACGCGGCCGAGGCGCTCAAGGGCGAGGGACCGGTGCTCTTCACCGGCGAGACCATCCACCCCTGGCACTTCGAGGTGGACCCGGCGCTGCGCCCGCTGCGCGAGACCGCCGAACTGCTGGCCGCCCGCACCGACTGGGCGCCGCTGTACGACACCGAGCGCCTGGCGGCCAACCAGGTGCCGGTCGTCGCCGCCGTCTACCACGACGACATGTACGTCGACACCGGGCACTCGCTGCGCACGGCGGCGTCGATCCGCGGGCTGCGCACCTGGGTGACCAACGAGTACGAGCACGACGGGCTGCGCGCGGGCGGTCCGCGGGTGCTGGACCGGCTGCTCGCCATGGTCCGGGACGAGGTCTGACCGACGGCGCCGGGTCCGGGCACGGGGAAACGGTGGGGTCTGCCCGAAACGATGGGGCCCACGCGAAACAGTGGGGCAGGTCACGCGGCCCGCGTGACCTGCCCCACCGCCTCGGTGTGCCGAGCCGTTCCCGGCGAGCCGGGGTTCAGCGCTGGAGGGCGGCCAGTGTCGCGCCCAGATCGGTGGCCGTGCGCGGCGCACGGTTGTACGGCAGCCGCGACAGGGCCGCCGCCATGCCGCAGGTGTTGGTGACGGCGGAGAACACCAGGCCGGAGCCGACGCCGGCGGAGATCCACCGCGCGGCCGGGAAGCGCGCTCCGGCGAGCAGTCCGGCCACCACGAGCGAACCGGCGGCGAGCCGCACCTGCCGCTCCATCGGCCAGGTCGCGCGGGCCCCGGCGGGGCGGTCGAGCGCACGGCCCTCGCCCTCCCAGGCGGAGGTGCCGCCGGACAGGGTCAGGGCGTCGATGTCGGCCGCGGCGAGGATGTCGCAGGCCCGGGTGGAGCGCACGCCGGAGGCGCACACCATGAGCAGCGAGCCGCGGGCCGCGGCGGACTTCAGCGCGGGCACGGCCTCCTGGAGGCGGTCCAGCGGGATGTTCAGCGCGCCGGGGACGTGCCCGGAGGCGTACTCGCCCGGAGCCCGCACGTCGATGACGGTGAACTCCGCGAGACGGGCCGCGGCCTGGGCGGGGGAGAGGGAAGCGGGGCTGGTCACGAGCAGTGTTTCCTTTCGTCCACCGGGGCTCGGGATGGACGCGGTCCTTCCTTCCCCGGTCGGGCTAGAATACCCCTTGGGGTATCAGGAGGATGATGTGGAACTTGACATGGCGGCCGACGAACTGAAGTCGGTCCTCAATCGCCTTCGCCGTGCGCAGGGCCAGCTCACCGGGATCATCAAGATGATCGAGGAGGGCCGGGACTGCGAGGACGTGATCACGCAGATGGCGGCCGTGTCCCGGGCGCTGGACCGGGCCGGTTTCGCGATCATCGCGACGGGGCTGCAGCACTGCATGGCCGACGGCGGCCACGGCCCAGAGGACCGCGAGCAGATGCGGGCCAGGCTGGAGAAGCTCTTTCTCTCGCTGGCCTGAGCGGGATCGGGCCGGCCGGGGCGGCCTCGCCCCGAGCCGGTCGGTGCGGCCGGGCGGGCGGTGTGGCCGGTGTGGCCGAGTCGATCGGGGGCGGGGGTCATGCCACGGAGTCGATGAGCATGAACACGGCCACGGCCAGCAGTACCGCGCCGAAGATCCGTTGCAGGGCGGCCGTGGAGACTTTCGCGGCGAGCCGCTTCCCGTCCCAGGCGCCGAGCACCGCCGCGGCCGTGAACGGGGCGATCGTCGCCCAGTGCAGCGCGGTGGGCGTGGCGAGGCGGGTGGCGAGCGCGGCCACGGAGTTCACCGTGATGACCAGCAGGCTGGTGCCGACCGCCGAGGCCATCGGGACGGCGACCACGGCGACCAGTGCGGGTACCACGAGGAACCCGCCGCCCACGCCGAGGAAGCCGGTCACCGCGCCGAGCCCGGCACCCGTCCGCGCGACCCGTCCGGCGGGCGCGGGGGTCGCGCCCTCCCCGGTCTCCGCCGGTTCGGCCCGAGGGCGCAGCATTCGCGTCGCGGCGACCACCGCGAGCACGGCGAACCCCGCGGTCAGCACTCCGGACGGAATCCGCACCGACAGTGCCCCGGTGACCGCGGCCGGAACGATCCCGGCCGCGGCGAAGAGTCCTCCCGTGCGCCAGCGGACCCGGCCCTCCCGGGCGTGGGCGACCAGTGCGGTGAGGGAGGTCACGATGACGATGAGCAGCCCGGCGGTGGTGGCCTCGGCCGGGGTGAATCCGAGCAGGTAGATCAGCGCGGGAACGGCGAGCACGCTCCCGCCGCCGCCCAGCCCGCCGAGCGCCAGCCCGACCACCGTACCGGCGACCAGGGCCACTATCAGCGCGGTCATGAGGTGCCGCCCGCCGCTCCGCACCGGTCGTGCGCGGGCGGATTCCCGCCGGGGCGGCAGCCGCCGGCGCCGACGGCCCGGCCGGCGGGTCCTGCGGTCGGGTGGCGGCGGTCGCCGGGGCCCGCTGTCTCGACGGGATCGACGAAGAACACGACACGGCTCCTTCTGTGGTGCTTTACCCCGGGGGGTATCTCTGACCCAGATTAACACCAATACCCCGGGGGGTATCTCCGTCCTCGGTGAGACGTGCGCTACGCCGGAGGGCGCCGACGGAACGCGGCGCGGGGCCGGTCGCGGAGGGCCGGCCCCGCGGGCATGACGGTGCGCCCCGTCGTGCGAGCGGGAGCAGTGGGCGGATCGGGTGCGGCGGCGGACCGGCGCCGTCGGACGGGGCATGCCGCACCTGGAGGTCAAGGTCGTCGGCCCGTCGGTCGGGATCACCCTGCCGCGCGGCGGGAGCGGCGAGAACAGCTTCCCGCGCGAGATCGAGGAGTTCCTGCACGGACGCCCGAAGGCAGCGGATGCAGGTCGTCGGCGTCCCCGGCGAACGGTACGGCGAGGAGGTTCTGGCCTGCGTCGTGGAGTTCTTCCCGCTCGTCGTCGGCGGCAAGGTTCGCAAGGCCGAACCGTGCGAGCGGTACGGGAGCCGGCGAGCCCTTCATCGGTGAGCCCCGAGTGGGGTGACTCGGCTGTAGTCCCTTGCTCGGACAGGGTCGTTGCGTAGGATACGGGCCGGGGGAAGCGTGGCACGGGGGAGCGCGCACCGGACTGCCGGTGCGCGCCGTTACGGGCGCGGCGAACCCGCCCTGTCCGCGAACGGCCCCAATGAGGCGATTACTTCCCATGCACCCGGTTGCCAGAACCCTCCAAGTCCTCTTCATGATTGCCGGACTGAGCCTGCTCCTCTACGGCTTCATCGAGGAGGACGAAGAGAAGGCCAAGAAGGAACACACTCTGGAATGGATCTGTGGGCCCGACGGCGGTTCCAAGACCACGCAGCGGTGTTCGAGCGACGGTCCGGACAACTACACCTGGTCCAACGGTGCGGAGAACACCGGCATCACCATCTCTCTCGCCGGTGTCGGCCTGCTGGTCGCCTCCGCGTCGGTGGCCATCGGCGCGGGCCGCAAGCCTGCCGCCCCGGCAGTCGCGTCCGGCGCCACCCCGGGCTACGGCGGCCAGCCCCCGTACGCCCCGAACAACCAGGGTTACTGAGGTGCGGCGGGCCGGACTCTGCCCCGGCCGGGGTTCGGCTCGCATGGTGCCGTGCTCCATGCACACACGCGGCCGGCGGCCGAGGGCCGCTTCCTCGGCGAGCGTACGTAAGCCCGGGCGCGCGTAGCACGAAGCGTTCCAGGACGCCCCCGCGAACGTGGCCGGGCTCGATGGCCCGGCCACCTTCGCGAGATGGCAGATCGGGGTGCGCCCCACCCGCTCCCACGGGGTGGCCCCGACGCGACAGCCGCGTTGCGACCCCTCGTAGGGGCGATGAGGAACAAGCCGCTCTGGACGGGTGACCGCGCCGCGCGATCGCGTGTTGCGACCCCTCGTAGGGGCGATGAGGAACCCAGCTCCACTCCGACCTCCACCACGGCGCCCCCATGTTGCGACCCCTCGTAGGGGCGATGAGGAACGGCGTCCCCGACCCGGAGAACTGGGCCTGCTGGTAGTTGCGACCCCTCGTAGGGGCGATGAGGAACCGTCGCGCTCGATCGCCCGCCGGGCGGGCTGCTGCCAGTTGCGACCCCTCGTAGGGGCGATGAGGAACTCCGTGCCGGCCGCTCCCCTCCCCCCCTTTGGCCACGTGTTGCGACCCCTCGTAGGGGCGATGAGGAACGGGCCAACGTGCCGGACTCGCCACGGTCCGGGGCGTGTTGCGACCCCTCGTAGGGGCGATGAGGAACCTTCTTCGCCTGTCGCCAGGTCCGTCCGGCGTTCATGCGTTGCGACCCCTCGTAGGGGCGATGAGGAACTCGGTGGCCAGCTGGTAGCCGGACGCCCGCTGCATGTTGCGACCCCTCGTAGGGGCGATGAGGAACCCCACAGTAAAGGTGCAGGTGAGTGGGGGTATTTCGGGACTTCTTCATGCAGGTTTTGCAGTGAACCTCCGGTAGTGCGGCGTGGTGCTGAAATTCTGGGTCCCCCTCGGAGGGTGATGACCTCTGGTTCGCATCGCTACTTGCTGGAACGTGAGTTAGTTGCAACCCCGTTGGCGAGTCGTGACAGGGCGACGCAGGCAGGGCGATGAAGCTCCTTCAGCATAGAAGAGTCAGTTGTTGGCGGGCATCATGCACCATGTTGTGCTCTCTTAACTGACGTTTCAGCAACTTCCGTTGAAACAAAGATGGTGCCGCGGAAGCGGCTGTAGGCTCTCGCCATATTCAGCGCTGACGCAGCGGGGCTCCTTCATGGGAACTGTCGAGAGGGCCACTGACGAGCCGGGGCCGGCGTGCTTTGAGTCGTTGGTCGAGTTTTCTGAGCACAGGTGATGAGGCATGCGATTACGGTTGAATTTTCACACGATGGCTCGCGAGTTGGACTGGAGCAATGTCCTGAGCCCTGGGCGGGCTCTCGTGTACTCCCTGTTGGAACGTGGTGCACCTGCGCTTGGGGTGTCTTTGCACGCTCGAGGCCATGGTCCTTACGGGATGGTGCCGTTCGGGTACTCGGCGCCGACCTTTCCTGCGGCGAAGAAGCGGCGGGGTGTTTACTCGGTGGGTGGCCCCGGAGTCCTCGAGCTCGGTAGTCCTCTGCCCGAAGTCATCGAGGGATGGGCTGCTGCTCTGTCCTCCATGCCTGTTGTCGCGTGGGGACCGACAGCCTTCATCATCGACAGGATCGAGGCGGTCGAGTCGCCTTCCTTCTCCTCCGGGCGTGCGGTGTTCCGTACCACTACCCCCGTTGTGATGAAGGCATCGGGCATGGACGATTCCGGCGTCCGTACGACCCGGCAGGCATGGTGCCTTCCGGGGGAGCCCGAATGGGATGTCTACGTCGAGGGGAACCTGCGGCGTAAAGCCGAGACGCTCGGGCTGGACCGGGACGTGACCCTGGACAGGGTGACGTGGGCCGGTCCAAAGCGTTCCTTCGCGGTGGGCAGTGCGAACGGCCCCGGCGGGAAGAAGCCTGGCGCCTGCGTCGAGGTTTCCCTTTCCGGGTCCCCGCAGACGCTCTCCGCTCTTCATAGCTGGGGGCTGGGGCAGGCTAATTCAGCAGGCATGGGCTGGGTCAGCCTGTAGCCGATGGTGATGAAAACCCGGCGGTTCGCCGTGCACCGTCTCTGTCGCTGCCACTTTTCATGAACGTGTCCGAGTTTTCCTTCGTCTTCACGCAAATTTCCAGAAGGGAGGAAAGATGGCTGACGTCCTCGACCAGCAGTACCAGGTGCTGCTCACCTCGAGTCCCTTGCAGAGGGTGGGGGCTTTTGCGCTCGCTTCTCTGGCCGGCGTCCCGCATCCCGATCAGCTGACCGTGGATTTATTCAAATCGGCTGTAGATAAAATGACCCGGCACTTGCTGGCCACCGCAGAAGTCGCCAAGTCCGCTGACCCCGGCGGCTTCTGGCTCGGCGCCAGTTACATGCTCTGGCCAAATTCCAAGATGAACCCCACGGCCCGGGGCAAGCAGCTTCCGGACCAACGGCGTCAGCTGATCAGGGAGTGGAGGGACTGGCGGGGTTTGCCCGAGCCCGCTGCCTGGCCTGCTGTTCCATGTGCTTACTGCGACCGCCCGGCGTGCAAGTGGTTCGGCAAGGTCGATATCCCGCTCGGGGCCAGCGTCGAGCACCGTAACACCACTGCTCCGGGGCATGAGGGCACTCCGTTGTGCTACTCGTGCGTGGCCAGTCTGTGGGCCTTCCCCTACGGCGCCTCGCTTTCCGGTGGGCGGGCTGCGGTGATCCATTCCTGGGACGACGCCTTCCTGGCTCCCGTTACCCGGCTGGCCGTCAAGCGCACCTTGGCCAAGGCGCAGGCACTTCCGGTGAAGACGAAGGCCCAGCCCCTCTGGTACGCCCGCGAACTCGCGGTACTTGAAGCGGCCCGTTCCTACGACCGGCGGATCCATTCCGGTGTGGAGCTGATCGTTCTGTCGAACTCCAACAAGGAGCAGTTCCTGCGGGTGCAGGAGATGGGGCAGCCGATCGCGGAGTGGCTGCGCTCCACGACGACCAGGACGGACCGCCGTGCCGGTTACCGGGTTCTGGTTGCCGCACAGGCGTCCAAGACCGTGCCGGGTGAGGCGTTTCTGGCCAAGCGCGCTTTCAGTGATCCCGCCGCCGTACTTCACCGTACGGCCGCTCATCTGCTGGGGCGGGTTTCCGCCGAGGGGGTTCTTCCGGCAGAGGCGCCAGGGCTGGCCCCGCTCGTTTACTCCTACTGCATCGAGGTGCTGAACATGGACGAGAAGGACGTCGCCCGGATCAAGGACCTGGCATCCCGGCTTGCCGCTCTGCTCGGGCAGGACTCCAGGCCGGGACCTTTCGGTGGGTTCATGCGGGCGAACGCGAAAGGGGGCGACCTGTACGGGTGGTTCCGCTCGCAGAGCGTGCAGTGGCTTCTCAAGACGCGCCCGAAGGACATGCCGAGGACCTTGCTGCCGGTGGAGGACTATCGGCTGCTCTTCGACGACGAGAGAGCCTGGTCGCATCGTCGCCTGTTGGTCTTCGCGGTGATGGAGGCATTGGTGGAGGCCGGTTGGCAGCCCAAGGGGTCAGCCGAAGAACTCGAGGACATCGCGGACGTGGCCGAGAGCCTCGTCGACGAAGAAACCAACTGAGAAAAGGAAAAGGGGGAGAGCGATGACGTACCTGGTGGGGCAGAGCGTTCTGCAGATCAAGGCCGGTGCTCCGAACAACGGGCGTGGCGAGGACAACCGCGGCATGGTGAAGCAGTTCACCGCTGGTCGTGAGGTGTTTCCGTACGTGTCCGCCCAGGCCGCTCGACGCTGGTTGCGTGACTCGATTCCCAGCGGGGAGCCGTTGTCGCCGGTGATTCGCAGCGGCGAGGGCAAGAAGCAGCAGGCGTACACCAAAGGCCGGCCCGATCAGTTCCTCGACGACGACTTGTTCGGATACATGATCGCGGTGAAGGCGGACGACAAGGGCGCGAAGAAGGGGGAACCCAAGACATTCATGCGGGACACGGTGCTGGCCACCGGGACACTGGTGGCCGTCGTCCCGAACCGGCCGGTGATGGACTTCGGGACGATGAGCCGGGATTTCGGCCCGGGGACCAACCCGGTCATCCACGAACACGAGATGTATACCGCGGATCTGGCCGGCGACCTGCTGCTGGACCTGCCCCGTGTGGGAACGTTCGAGACTGCTGGGAAGACCATCAAAGCGGCGCTCGCTCCTTCTCTCGCTGCTGAGCTCCTTGCGGGAGACGCGGAAGAGACCGTGTTGCGGGGGGTGCAGTGCGTCCGGCTGCCGATCGGTGAGCGGCGACGCAGGGTCGCGGTTCTGCTGCGGACGATGGCCGAGGTGAAGGGCGGGGCCAAGCAGTCCGCCCACTACGGCGACCGCACACCGGGACTCATCATCCTTGCGCCGGTCAAGGGAGGAGTGAACCCGTTCACCCGTACTGTCCGTGAACGCGACCGCAAGACGTACTTCGACGCCGGAATTCTCCGCGAGGAGCTGGAGGCGTGGGAGGACGAGCTGGACGGCCCTGTCCGCATCGGCTGGGCGCCCGGCTTCCTCGGTGACCAACGCGATCGCGCTCGTACCGACCTGGAGGACCTGGTCAAGGCGGACAAGATCATCCTGGGTCACCCGCGCACGGTCCTGACGACCCTCGCCCAGGAGTTCACCGACGGCGTCCGCGACGATTGGTTCGACGACTTCCCCGCCCGCTAGGACGAGCATCGCCCCTTCGAGGGGCACCCTCCCCGCACCCTGGCACAGGAAAGCGACCCATGACCCACGCTCTGGAAATCGTCGTCACCGCTCCTATCGTCAGCTTCCGCAACCCGCTCTACTCAGGGCTGCAAGTTGGGCTTCCCTGCCCTCCGCCTTCCACCGCCGGAGGTCTGCTGGCCGCCGCTGCCGGAGGTTGGGAGCAGGTTCCGGAACGCACCCGTTTCGCCATGACTTTTCTTGCTGCGGGGACCGGTACCGATCTGGAGACCTACCACCCTCTCGGGAGCCCGGGCACGTCCACGAACACCACCATCAAGGACCGGGACTTCCTTGCCCTGATCACTCTCACCCTCTGGCTGGTCGACGACCTCGACCTCTGGGAGCGGGTTCTGAGGCGCCCGGTGTGGCCGCTGCGACTGGGCCGAAGCCAGGACCTGGCCAATGCCCGGACCCGACGGGTGGAACTGTCCTCGCATCCTGGAACACAAGGCCATGCCGTCGTCCCCGACGACCTGCCCGGTGCCACCGGTACCCGTATGCGACTGACCACTGCCGTTTCCTTCGACCGCTCTCGCACCTGGTGGAGCGGCTACCGCTACGCAGCGCGCGGTGCCACCGCCCGGCTCGACACCGGGATGTCGACAGCCACCGGCCAGGCGGTCGCCCTGCTGCCGCCGGTGCATCCCTTCTGTCTCGCCACAGTTTCCTGACCCCTCGGCCACCGCCGCCGACCGAGCCGTCGACAGCGCGGTGAGGCTCGCTCCGTATGGACCACACATGACTGATCTGCGGGCGAAGAGCCCGACTCCCACCGGAAACGGGCAACCTGCGCTCCCCGGCGAGCTGTTGACCAGCCACCTGGAGAACACTCTGCGCGCCGCGCGTCATGTCCAGGCGCGTGTGGGGCGCATTCCCGGGCTTCCGGATGCCTTCTGGACATGGGTGGCGCTTGCGGCCCTGTTCCACGACACGGGCAAGTTGCCACGTGGCTTCCAACAGATGATCGGCAACGCCCCCGGCCCGCCCCGGGTGTGGGGCGAGCGCCACGAAGTTCTCTCCCTGGGCTTCGTCGGCCTACTGCTCGGTGAACTTCCCGTTGACGAACGCCGGTGGATCGCCGCGGCCGTAGCCGGCCACCACCGCGCCTTCACCGGGGGAGGCGACGCACGAAAACTGCCTCTCTTCACCCAGTACGGCGCGGACGGCCCCGCAGAGTTCGCCATGCGGTTCCACCCCGCGAGCCAGGATC
The DNA here is from genome assembly GCF_040612315.1 of Streptomyces sp. NPDC006435. Classification (NCBI taxonomy): domain Bacteria; kingdom Bacillati; phylum Actinomycetota; class Actinomycetes; order Kitasatosporales; family Streptomycetaceae; genus Streptomyces; species Streptomyces sp. NPDC006435. The sequence goes on along the minus strand of NZ_JBEXPY010000062.1, from coordinate 31,311 downwards.
GATTCCGCCTCCTGATGCTGTGGCTGCACACCACCGCCCGAACCAATGGCCTGCCCGTCGACACGGCAGTGCCCCCTGCCGACCTGGGCGAACTGACCAGGCACGCCCATCAGCTCTTCGAAGAACTGATGGACCGTTGGGCATATCCCCTGGACTTCGAGGAAGCCGAAAGCACAGGCATGCTCGCTGTTCTTCTCCTCGGAGCGGTCACCATGGCGGACCATCTCTCCTCCGCCCACGCCCCGCTCCACCAGCGACACCCACTGCCGACGGACTACCACGCCCGTCTCGTCGGTCGGCTGGCGGCGAAAGGCCACACTCTCCGGCCCCAGCAGGAAACCGCCGGCGACACCCATGGGCACATGTTGCTGAGGTCATGGACCGCCAGTGGCAAGACCGAAGGGTCCCTGCTGTGGGCCAGAACCCAGATCGACGACCTCGCCGACCACACCGGCGGCACGCCCCGGGTCTTCTACATCCTTCCGTACCTGGCCAGCATCAACGCGATGACTGACCGCCTACGTGAAGAACTCCGAGCACCGCTCGGCATCGGAGTCGCCCACTCCAGGGCCGCCTCCTACCACCTGGCCCGCTCCCTCGACAGCTGCGACCAGGATCGCGCCGCCGCGGCCGGCAAAGCCCACTCCCGCGCTGCCGCGACGAAGAACTTCCTCGAACTGCTGCGCGTCGGCACCCCTTACCAACTTCTGCGCGGAGCACTTGCGGGACCGGTTCATTCCAGCATCCTGCTCGACAGTGCCAACTCCGTCTTCATCATGGACGAACTGCATGCCTTCGATGCCCGTCGCCTCGGCATGATCCTCGCCATGATGCGTCTGTGGACACGTACCGGCGGCAGGGTCGCGGTTCTCTCCGCCACCCTGCCCACCGTTCTGGCAGAACTCGCCAGCGAAGCTCTGAAGCAGCCGGTCACCCTGGTCGAGCCGCCCCCCACAGTGGCCGCCCCCGCCCGCCACCGGATCCACACCCGCCTCGCTCACCTCACCGACGAGGTATCCCTCGCGGAGATACGAGACCGTCTCACCGAAGGCCGCTCCGTTCTGGTCATCGCCAACAACGTCAAGGACGCCATCTTCCTGTACGAAGCGCTGGCCCCTTTGTGTACGCAGTTGCACGGCGAAGGATCGGCCCACCTCCTGCACTCCCGCTACCGGCGCATGGACCGATCCACCATCGAGGCCGGCATTCTGAAACGCTTCGAAGCGGGCCGCCCCAGACTCCCCGGGCTCCTGGTCGGCACCCAAGCGTTGGAAGTCTCCCTGAACATCGACCTGGACCTGTGTCATACCTCCGCCGCCGACCTCGAGGCGCTCCTGCAACGCTTTGGCCGTACCAACCGTCTCGGTGCCCTGCCGGCCGCCCCGGTCATCGTCCACCAGCCCGCCTACGCGCCCCGTCGGGGCGCAGGCTCCACTCTGTGGGCCGACGGAGTCTACGAGGAAGAGCCCTCGCGCCTCGCCTGGAACATCCTCACCCGGCACGAAGGAGAAACCGTTGATGAACGCATGACCACCGCATGGCTCGACCAGGTATACGCCAGTGCCTGGGGCCGGCAGTGGCACACGGCGGTGAAGAGCCATCAGCGGGACTTCGAGGAAGCCTTCCTGTCGTTCGAGCTCCCTTTCGACGACCGTTCTGCTCTCGCCGAAAGCTTTGACGCCCAGTTCGACGGTACCGAAGCGATCCTCGCCTCCGACTGCGACGCATACGCCGCAGCCCTCGAAGAGGCTGCAGGAAGCCCCAGCAACGGCAGACTTCTCGCGGACGAGTACCTGATTCCCATGCCGCATTGGGCAGGGTCCCTCACCCGCTACGAACGGCAGCTCAAGGTTCGTGTTGTCGATGCGGATTACGACCCCGTTCTCGGACTGCGTGCTGTCAGCGGCCTGCCTCAACAGACCTACCATCCAGGGGAAGTCCTGTGATCGAAACGGAAGACGTCGGCGGCGTCCACATCAAGTATCTCTACCACTGCCCCCGCCAACTCTGGCTCTACCTGCACGGCATCCGCCCCGAGCACCTCAGCGCCACCGTCCGACTGGGTGAAGCCGTGCACGAAACCTCCTACACCCGCAACACTCCCGTCGATCTCGGCGCCGCCCGACTGGACTTCATCGATGGCGGCCATTGGGTGCACGAAGTCAAATCCTCCTCCCGCCCCAGTCCGGCCGACCAGGCACAAGGACGCCACTACTGCCACCGGCTCCACCGCGTCGGCATCGAGGCGCAAGGCGCCGTGCTGCACTACCCCAAAACCCGGCGAACGCAACGCTTCCCCTACACCCCAGCAACTGCAATCCAGGCCGAAAAAGACATCGCCGAAGTCCTCGCGATCGCTGCCCGGCCCAACTCGCCGGGACGACTCGCACGGTCCGCCTGCCGCAGCTGCAGCTACACCGACTACTGCTGGACGGAATGAATGCCCGCCACCGCTCGAACATACTGGCTCACCAGCCCGTGCCGGATCCGCCGCAAGGACGAATCCCTCATCATCGAACGCGAGAACGCCGACAACGTCCACATCCCCGTCACCGACGTCCGTGACATCGTCGCTTGCGCCGAGACCGACATCAACACAGCAGTCGTCTCCCTCCTCAACAGGCACCGCATCAACGTCCACTTCCTCAGTTACTACGGTGATTACGCCGGTTCCCTCCTCACCTCCGAGACCAGCACCTCGGGCCAGACCGTACTTGCCCAGGCACGTATCGCCGAAGACTCCGAAACCAGCCTGAAAATTGCCCGGGGCATCGTCGACGCCACCGCCTTCAACGTGAAACGCGTAGTCGACCGCAAACTCCTCACCCGCCCCTATACCGTCCTCCAGGAATCCATCACCGATGCCAGGACTCCCTCTCAACTCATGGGAGCAGAAGGGACCTTCCGCCGCTCTGCCTGGGAAGTCATTGACACGAAGCTCCCCGACTGGCTGCAACTCGGCGGACGCAGCCGCCGTCCACCGAAGAACGCGGGCAACGCCTTCATCAGCTACGTCAACGGAATCACGTACGCACGAATTCTCACCGCTGTACGTCTCACCCCGCTCCACAGCGGTATCGCCTTCCTGCACAGCAGCATGGAACGTCAGCGGCACTCCTTGGTCCTGGACCTCGCCGAAATGTTCAAGCCACTCTTCGCGGAACGCCTCCTGCTGCGCATGGCCAGCCGTAAGCAGTTGAAGGAACACCACTTCGACCGCGAGACCAACCAGGCAATGCTCAGCGAAGCCGGCCGTAAATTCGTTGTGCAAAGTGTCCGTGACGAGTTCGCCGTCACCATCGCTCACCGAAGCCTCGGCCGGAACGTTGCCTACGACGAACTCCTCTACCTCGATGCTCTCGCCCTGACCCGGTACTGCCTGGAAGGCATCACCTACAAACCCTTCAGGATCTGGTGGTGACCAAGCCATGTACGTTGTCGTCGTCTACGACACCCTCGCAAAACGCAACTCCCGCATCCTGCGAACCTGCCGTCAGTACCTCCACCACGTACAACGCAGCGTCTTCGAAGGCCAACTCAGCGAGGCCCAACTCCGCCGCTTCCAAGCTGCCGTCGAATCCGTCCTCGACCTGACGTACGACAACGTCCTCGTCTACACCTTCCCGCCCGGCGCCCAACCACAACGCCTTGAGTGGGGCATGGTCGAACCGGCTCCCACCGACGTGCTCTGACCAGGGCGAGACCGAACGATGAACATGGCAGCGCACACAAATCTGCAGCGCCACACCGGAACGGAGAACGCTACCGGAGGTCTGCTGCAAAATGGGGGAACAGACGCTCTGCGAGACCCATTGCCACCAGGGCTTTTACCGTGGGGTCCTCATCGCCCCTACGAGGGGTCGCAACCTCTGGACGGCCGTCCGCCGCGCGTTCACCCCCCGCGTCCTCATCGCCCCTACGAGGGGTCGCAACCGGTAGATCGTCAGCTCATGAACCCACGGTTCGGCGGTCCTCATCGCCCCTACGAGGGGTCGCAACAAGTAGGGTGAGTCGATCGACGGGATGTCGTGGGCGGTCCTCATCGCCCCTACGAGGGGTCGCAACGTGAGCCTGCGGCGGGTGAGCGTGCGGACCACGCTGGTCCTCATCGCCCCTACGAGGGGTCGCAACTCGTCTGCACGCTCAATGCCGGGCACTACGACCCGGGTCCTCATCGCCCCTACGAGGGGTCGCAACATGGGCGGAGCCGACCGCGGGCTGCGGCCGGCCTCCGCGTCCTCATCGCCCCTACGAGGGGTCGCAACGACCATCACGGCCTGGTCGTGCGCCTCGATCTGGAGTCCTCATCGCCCCTACGAGGGGTCGCAACACCTCGTACCGGGGCCGGCCGGTCGCTTCGGTGTGCGTCCTCATCGCCCCTACGAGGGGTCGCAATCCATAGTCCCGCGACCGTGTGACGGCCGCGGGATTTCTGTCTTCGTCGTCCTTGAGAAAGGGCGCAGCTCGCACCGTGGGTCGCAGGCGTAGGGCCAGGTCGGGAGGCCCTTATCGTCATCGCTCCTGCGAGGAGTCGCAACGTTTCCTGGCGGTAGATGATGCGGGTGCTGCAGTCGGCCCTCATTGCTCCTACGAGGGGTCGTAACCCTCGGCGTACGCGGTGAACGCCGCCGGACCCCGGGGCCCTCATCGCCTCTACGAGGGGTCGCAACACGTGGGACAGGTCGACCAGCCATGAGCCGGGTGGTGCCCTCACCGTGCCGCTCGGCTCGACGGCAGCAGTCGCACCGGCTGGAACTGCGTCGCGGATCGCCGAGGTGGGGGTGGCCGGTCGGGGTTGAGCCCGGTGGGCGGGGTGGATCCCGCGGGTTGTTCCCATGGAGGCAAGCGACCGCTTAGTATGCGCCGGAGCAGTGGTAATGCCGACAGTGTTGTGGAGGCCCTCATGCAGGCATGGCGAGTGCACCGAAACGGCGAGCCGAGCGAGGTGATGAGACTGGAGGAGATCGACCGGCCCACGCCCGGTGACGGCCAGGTGCTCATCGAGGTGCTCGCGGCGAACGTCAACTTCCCCGACGCGCTGCTCTGCCGCGGCCAGTACCAGGTACGGCCGCCGCTGCCCTTCACACCCGGTGTGGAGGTCTGCGGCAGGACGCCGGACGGGCGCCGGGTGCTCGCCACTCCCGCGCTGCCGAACGGCGGGTTCGCCGAGTACGTCGTCGCGGACGAGGCGGCCCTGCTGCCCGCGCCCGAGGCCCTGGACGACGCCGAGGCCGCCGCCCTGCACATCGGTTACCAGACCGGCTGGTTCGGCCTGCACCGCAGGGCGAACCTCCGGGCCGGCGAGACCCTCCTCGTCCACGCGGCGGCCGGCGGCGTCGGCAGCGCGGCCGTGCAGCTCGGCAAGGCCGCGGGCGCCACCGTCATCGGCGTCGTCGGCGGCGCGGAGAAGGCGAGGACCGCCACGGAGCTCGGCTGCGACCTGGTCGTCGACCGGCACACCCAGGACATCGTCGCCGCCGTCAAGGAGGCCACCGGCGGACGTGGCGCCGACGTGGTGTACGACCCGGTCGGCGGCGACGCGTACGCCAAGTCCGTCAAGTGCGTCGCCTTCGAGGGCCGGGTGGTCGTCGTCGGCTTCGCGAGCGGCGTCATCCCCACCCCGGCGCTGAACCACGCCCTGGTCAAGAACTACTCGATCCTCGGCCTCCACTGGGGCCTGTACAACACCAAGGACCCGGCCGCGGTCCGCGCCTGCCACGACGAGCTGACCCGGCTCGCGGCACAGGGCACCGTCAAGCCGCTGATCAGCGAGCGGGTCGAACCGGCCGGGGCCGCGAAGGCCGTCCAGCGCGTCGCCGACGGCGCCAGTACCGGCCGGATCGTCGTCCTCCCGGAGGGGGCCGCCCGATGACCGCCCCCGACGCGGCCGGACTGCGCCGCCGCACCCATGACCTGCTCGCCGCGCACCCTCCGGCCACCACCGACCGCACCGACTTCCTCAGGGCCCGCTTCGACGCCGGACTCGCCTGGGTGCACTACCCGGTGGGCCTCGGCGGCCTCGACGCGCCGCGCTCCCTGCAGTCCGTCGTGGACGCCGAACTCGCCGCCGCGGGCGCCCCCGACAACGACCCGCGCCGGATCGGCATCGGCCTCGGCATGGCCGCCCCCACCGTCCTCGGCTACGGCACCGAGGAGCAGAAGCGGCGCTTCCTGCGTCCGCTGTGGGTCGGCGAGGAGGTCTGGTGCCAGCTCTTCAGCGAACCGGGCGCGGGCTCCGACCTCGCGGCACTGGCCACCCGCGCCGTCCGCGACGGCGACGACTGGGTGGTCGACGGACAGAAGGTCTGGACGTCCAGCGCCCACCTGGCCCGCTGGGCGATCCTCATCGCCCGCACCGACCCGGACCTGCCCAAGCACCGCGGCATCAGCTACTTCATCTGCGACATGACCGACCCCGGCGTCGAGGTCAGGCCGCTGCGCCAGATCACCGGCGAGGCCGAGTTCAACGAGGTCTTCCTGACCGGTGTGCGCATCCCGGACAGCAGGCGCCTGGGCCCCGTCGGAGAGGGCTGGAAGGTCGCGCAGACCACGCTGATGAACGAGCGGGTCTCCATCGGAGGTGCCTCCGTCCCGCGTGAGGGCGGCATGATCGGCACGGTCGCCCGCACCTGGCGCGAACGCCCCGAACTGCGCACCCACGACCTCCACCAGCGTCTGCTGAACCTCTGGGTCGAGGCCGAGGTGGCCAGGCTCACCGGCCTGCGGCTGCGCCAGCAGCTCGTCGCCGGACAGCCCGGCCCCGAGGGCTCCGGCATGAAGCTCTCCTTCGCCCGGCTCAACCAGGAGATCAGCGGACTGGAGGTCGAGCTCCTCGGCGACGAGGGGCTGCTGTACGGCGACTGGACCATGCGCCGCCCGGAACTGGTCGACTTCACCGGACGCGACGCCGGTTACCGCTACCTCCGCTCCAAGGGCAACTCCATCGAGGGAGGCACCAGCGAGGTGCTGCTCAACATCGTCGCCGAGCGCGTCCTCGGCCTGCCCGCCGAGCCGCGCAACGACAAGGACGTCGCCTGGAAGGACCTGGCCCGATGACCGCGGCACCGACCGGGGAGACCCCGGCACCCGACCTGCTGTACTCCGAGACCGAGGAAGACCTGCGGGCGGCGGTGCGCGCACTGCTCGCCGACCGGTGCGACGCGCCGACGGTCCTCGGCCGCGTCGAGTCCGACACACCGTACGATCCACGGCTCTGGCAGGGCCTCGCCGCCGACATCGGCACCGCCGGGCTGCTGGTGCCCGAATGGCTGGGCGGACAGGGCGCGACCCATCGCGAGGCCGCGGTGGTCCTGGAGGAACTGGGCCGCAGCGTTGCCCCCGTGCCGTACCTGACCAGCGCGGTCGTGGCCACCGAGACGCTCCTCGCCCTGGACGTGCAGGACGGGCCCGCCGCCGCGCTCCTGGGCGACCTCGCCGCGGGCCGCCGGGTCGCGGTCCTCGCCGTGCCGTTCTCCGCCGCGCGACCCGGCGCCGTGCGACCAGTCGGAGTGGCGGGCGACACGCTGGAGGGCACGGTGACCGCCGTCGCCGACGCGCCCGCCGCCGATGTGCTGCTGGTGCCCACGACCGACGGCCTGTACGCGGTGGAGACCGGCGCCGAGGGGGTCGTGGTCGAGCCGCTCGTACCGCTCGACCTCACCCGCCCGCTCGCCACCGTGACCCTCGCCCCGGCGGCCGGAACCCGCCTGGCCGACGGAGCGTCCGCGGTACGGGCCGTGGAGCGGGGGCTGCTGGCGGGCGCCGGGCTGCTCGCCTCCGAACAGCTCGGACTCGCCGAGTGGTGTCTGACCGAGACGGTCCGGCACACCCGCGAACGGCACCAGTTCAACCGGCCCGTCGGCTCGTTCCAGGCGCTCAAGCACCGCATGGCGCAGCTCTGGCTGGAGATCGTGTCGGCCCGCGCCGCCGCGCGCAACGCCGCGGACGCCCTCGCGACCGCGAGCCCCGACACGCCGCTGGCGGTGGCCGTCGCGCAGGCGTACTGCTCGAAGGTCGCCGTGCACGCCGCGGAGGAGTGTGTCCAGCTGCACGGCGGCATCGGCATGACCTGGGAACACCCGGCGCACCTGTACCTCAAGCGCGCCAAGGCCGACTCGACCGCGTACGGCAGCGCCGGACACCACCGGGAAACCGTCGCCGAGCTCATGGAGCTGCCCGCGCCGTAACGGAAGAGGAAGGAACGGCCCGCCGGGGCAGGGCACTTGGAGCGGAGGCGCGTGAATACGCGCCTCCGCTTCCTTGCTCCGCCACCCGGCGGGGTACCGAGCACCCCTTTACCTGCTGTTTAATTGCGAACGGTTCGCAATAATATTCGATCTTCAATAAGGGGTGCAGGGTATGACGGCCCGATCGATACGGGGAGCCGCCGCCGCACTGGCGGCGGTGCTGCTGTCGACCGCGACGGCCTGTTCGCAACCGGGGGGTCCGGACGGCAGCGGCTCCGCATCGGGCGCGGGGGACTCGGCGGTGGTCGGCATCGCCTACGAGCCCGACAGCCTCAGCCCGCTGCTCGGCTACGGCAAGGACGGCAACTCCAAGATCTTCGACGGGCTGCTCACCCTCGACGCCGGCATGAAGCTGCGGCCCGCGCTCGCCACCGCCCTGCCCGAGGTGAGCGACGACGGGCTGACGTACACGTACCGCCTCCGCAAGGGCGTGAAGTTCAGCGACGGCGAGCCGTTCGGTGCGAAGGACGTGGTCTTCACCTACCGGACCATCCTCGACGAGAAGACCAACAACGCCTCCCGCACCGAACTCGACGCGGTGAAGAGCGTCGAGGCGGCCGGTGACGACACCGTCGTCTTCACCCTCAAATACCCCTACGCGCCCTTCGCCCAGCGCACCGTCCTGCCCATCGCACCCGAACACGTCGCGGGCAGGCAGGACGTCAACACCGGCGCCTTCACCACCCACCCCATAGGCACCGGGCCGTACCTGCTCACCAAGTGGTCCAAGGGCGAGAAGATCGCCTTCAGGGCCAACCCCGACTACTGGGGCGGCGCGCCGAAGGTGAAGAAGTTCACCATGGCGATCATCAAGGACGACGACGTGCGCGCCACCCGGCTGCGCTCCGGCGAACTCGACGGCGCGATCCTGCCGCCCAACCTGGCCAAGGGCTTCGCCCGCGACGGCGGCACCCGGACGTACGCCGCCACGACGTACGACTACCGCACCGTGACCCTGCCCACCCACAACGAGGTCACCGGCGACATCGCCGTCCGGCGCGCCCTCGACGTCGCCGTCGACCGGAAGGCCATGGTCGACTCCCTCCTCAACGGCGAGGGCAGGCCCGCCTATGGACCCGTGCCCACCGACAGCGCATGGTTCACCAAGGGCACCGAACGCCCCCACGACCTCGCCGCCGCGAAGAAGATCCTCGACGACGCCGGATGGAAGCCCGGCAAGGACGGCATCCGCACCAGGAACGGAGTGCGCGCCGCCTTCCCGCTCTGGTACCTCACCGGCGACAAACTGCGCCAGGACCACGCGCTCGCCTACGCCTCCGACGCCAAGAAGGCCGGCATCGACATCACCACCGAGGCCGGGACCTGGGAGGTCATCGAGCCCCGGATGAAGCAGGACGCCGTCCTCGCGGGCGGCGGATCGCCCGCCGACCCCGACTTCGACCAGTACACGCTGCTGAAGTCCTCGCTCGCGGGCGACGGCTTCAACAACATGGCGTGGTACGACAACAAGACCGTGGACCGGGCCCTCGAAGCGGGCCGCAGGAGCGGTGACGACGCCGAACGCAAGTCCGCCTACGACACCGTCCAGCGCGAACTGGTGAAGAACCCCGGCTACACCTTCCTCACCCACATCGACCACCTCTACGTCGTGAAGGACCGCTTCGGCCCCCTCACCACCCAGGTCGAACCGCACGACCACGGACTGGCATCCGGCCCGTGGTGGAACGTCGAGGACTGGACGCCGAAGAAGTGAACCACCGCCTCCCCTGGGGGCCGATGGGCAGGATGGCGGGACGGCGGGCCCTGCTCGCCGTCCCCGTCCTGGCCGCCGTGACGTTCGGCGTCTTCGCCGTCGCCGCCGCCTCCCCCTTCGACCCGGTCAAGGCGTACGCGGGCACCGCCGGCCTCACCGCCTCGCAGGAGAACCTCGACCAGCTGCGGGCCAACCTCGGCGTCGACCAGCCACTCGTCAGCCGCTGGTGGAACTGGCTGACCTCCGCACTCGGCGGCGACCTCGGCGAATCCGCCGTGATGCGCCAGCCGGTCGCCGACGTCATCGGCGAACGCCTGGGCTGGTCCGTACTGCTCGCCGCGACCGCCTTCGCCGTCGCCGTGGTCCTCGGCACGGCCCTCGGCGTGCTGGCCGCACGCAGGCCCGGCCGCCTGCTCGACCGGTGCGTCAGCTCCGCCGCGTACACCCTCGAAGCCGCCCCGGCCTTCTGGCTCGGACTGCTCGCCATCTGGGTCTTCGCCCTGGAGCTCGACGTGCTTCCGGCCGGCGGACTCACCGACGCGGCCAGCGACACCGTCACCCCCGGACAGGTCGCCATCCACCTGGTGCTCCCCGCGGCCGTGCTCGGCATCTCCCAGCTGCCGTGGTTCTTCCTCTACGTGCGCCAGGGCGTCGCGGACGCGCTCGACGAGGATCCGGTGCGCGGCGCCCGCGCCCGCGGACTGAGCGAACGCACCGTGCTGCTCGGCCACGCCCTGCGGTCCGGAATGCTGCCGATGCTCACCCTCATCGGCTCCCGCGTCCCCGAGCTCATCACCGGCGCCCTGCTCGTCGAGACGGTCTTCAGCTGGCCGGGCATCGCCGCCGCCACCGTGCAGGCCGCCACCTCGGTCGACTTCCCGCTGCTCGCCGCGCTCACGGTGCTCGCCACCGCGGCCGTCGTGCTCGGCAACCTCCTCTCCGATCTGCTGTACGCGATCGCCGACCCGAGGGTGGGATTCGATGGCTGACACCGCCCAGGCATCCGCCCGCCGGACCACTCGCCGGACCAGCCGTCGGACCACCCGCCGTGTCCGGGTGGCCGCTTCCGCCGTGATCGTCGGCGCGGTACTGCTCGCGGTCCTCCTGGTGCCGCCACTGGTCCAGCTCGACCAGCAGGCCGTCGACCTCTCCGCCAAGCTCCGGCCGCCGTCCTGGGAGCACCCGTTCGGCACCGACGACGTCGGGCGCGACCTGCTGCTGCGCTGCGTCTACGGGCTCCGGGTCTCGCTGCTCGTCGGTATCGTCGCGGGGCTCACCGCCACCGTCATCGGGACCGCGGTCGGCGCGCTGGCGGCGGCGTTCGGCGGCTGGACCGACCGCGTCGTCATGCGGCTCGTGGACACCTTCTCGTCCGTGCCGCATCTGCTGCTGGGCATCTTCATCGTCGCGATGTTCCGGCCCGGCGTCGGCCCGGTGATCGTGTCCGTCGCCCTCACGCACTGGCTCTCGACCGCCAGGATCGTCCGCGCCGAGGTGCTGTCGCTGCGCTCCCGCCCGTTCATCGACGCGGCGATCTCCGGCGGCGCCTCGCGCGGCCGGGTCGTCGTCCGCCACCTGCTGCCCGCAGTGCTCCCGCAGGCCGGCCTCGCCGCGGTGCTCATGGTGCCGCACGCCATGTGGCACGAGTCGGCCCTGTCCTTCCTGGGACTCGGACTGCCCACCCATCAGGCGAGCCTGGGCAACCTCGTGCAGACGGCCCGCGGTTCGCTGCTCGCGGGGGACTGGTGGCCGACCCTCTTCCCCGGCCTGTTCCTGATCGTTCCGACCCTCGCGCTGGCGGGCCTCGCCGGGGCCTGGCGGGAGCGGATCAACCCGCGTCGCCGATCGGAGCTGATGCTGTGACGACCCCCTCCGGACCGAAGGCGCCGGTGCTCTCCGTCCGCGGCCTGTCCGTACGCTTCCGGATGCGCGGCGGGCGGCACATCGCCGCCGTCGACGACGCGCGCTTCGACCTGGCGGCGGGGGAGTGCCTGGCCCTGGTCGGCGAGAGCGGCTGCGGCAAATCCGTGCTGGCCTCCGCGCTGCTGGGACTGCTTCCCGGCAACGCACGGACCTCTGGATCGGCGCTGCTCGGCGACGGCACCGAACTCGTCGCCGCCGACGAACGAACCCTCGCCCGCACGGTGCGGGGCCGCCGCATCGGCCTCGTACCGCAGAGCCCCGCCGCCCACCTCACCCCGGTCCGCACCGTGCGCGCCCAGATCGAGGAGACCCTGCGCGAACTGACCGACACCCGCGGGCCCGGCCTGCGCCAGGCCGCGGAACGGGCCGCCGAACGCGCCTCGTTCCCGACCGGGCACCTCGACCGGTACCCGCACGAACTCTCCGGCGGCCTCGCCCAGCGGGCCGCGACCGCGCTCGCCCTGATCGGCGACGCGCCCCTGCTCCTCGCCGACGAACCCACCACCGGCCTCGACCGCGACCTCGTCGAGCGGACCGTCGACGAACTGCGCCGCCACACCGACGGCGACCGGGCGCTCCTGTTCATCACCCACGACCTCGCGGCGGCCGAGCGGATCGCCGACCGGGTCGCCGTGATGTACGCGGGCCGCATCGTCGAACTCGCCGACGCCGCCCGGTTCTTCGGCGGGCCGGGACCGCGCCACCCGTACGCGCGCGGCCTCCTGGACGCCCTGCCGGAGCGCGCCTTCGAACCGATCCCCGGCATGCCGCCGGAGCTCGGGGCGCTTCCCAAGGGGTGCGCGTTCGCCGCCCGCTGCGGTCGCGCCGACGACCGGTGCGCCGTACTGCCCCCGTTCGACGGCGCTCTGGCCTGCCACCACGGCGTGCGGGCGGAGGAGAAGGAGCCGGACCGTGCTTGAACTCACCCGCATCACCGCCGGATACGACCCCCGCGACCCCGTCGTCCGCGAGGCGTCGCTGAGCATCGCGGCGGGGGAATCGGTCGGACTGCTGGGCCCGAGCGGCTGCGGCAAGTCCACCCTGGCGAGGGTCGCCGCACTGCTGCACCGCCCGTACGCGGGCACGGTTGTGCTCGACGGCGAACCGGTACGCGGCTGGCGGCACGCCGCCCCGCGTACGCAGCGCACCGCCGTCGGCGTCGTCTTCCAGCAGCCCCGGCTCGCCGCCGACCCCCGGCTCACCCTGCGCGAGATCATCGCCCAGCCGCTGCGGGCCACCGGCCGTCGCGCGCAGGTGCCGGACCGGGTGGCCGAACTGGCGCCCGCCGTCGGTCTCACGGCCGAACTGCTCGGCCGCCGCCCGCACGAGGTGAGCGACGGGCAGTTGCAGCGCGCCTGCCTGGCGAGGGCGCTGGTGCTGCGGCCGCGCTGGCTGATCTGCGACGAGATGACCGCGATGCTCGACGCGTCGACGACCGCCGCGCTGGTGGCGGTCGTCGAGTCCTACCGGAGGGAGGCCGGGGCCGGACTGCTGGCCGTCGGCCACGACCGGGTACTGCTGGAGCGCTGGTGCGACCGCACGGTCGGCTGGCGGGAGTGCTTCGGGCCGGGCGTACCGCAGGAGGCCGTGGGCCCCACCGGGTGACTCCGCAGCGGCAGCAGCAGGCGGGTGTCGGGGGTGGACCTCTTTCCCCGCGGCCGGGCGGGACAAACCGTGCGCACCCCTCGCCGCGGCCCACCGCGAGGGCCGGCGCGTCCGTTTCCGGGCCGCTCCCGACGCGCCGGGACCGGAGCGGTCGGCGGCCCGGACGGAGCCGCCGGCCGCCGGGGCCGACCGCCTCGACACCGATGACCCGACGGGCCCGGAGCGTTTCCCGCGCACCCATGGCCGGGACGGCCGGACCGGGGTTGCCCGCCCCGGCGGCACACCGGACGCGCCGCCCCGGACGTGACGTTCAGTCAACACCCGGATGGCGGACACGCCGGTGGTCCGGACGGCTCCTCCGCTGCGCCACACTGGCGGCCGAATGCCGCATTCCGGCGCGGCGGAGGAGGTTGGCCATGGCCATTTCGATCTCACTGGTGCTGCTACTGCTGATCCTCGCGGTGATCTTTCTCCGCAACGGCTTGAAGGTCTCGCACGCACTGGTCTGCGCCCTGCTCGGGTTCTTCCTCGCGAGCACGAGCATGGCGCCGGCCATCCAGGACAGCCTGGCGGCCACGGCCGACGTCGTCAGCAGCCTCAATCCCTGAGCGGCGCCGGGCCCCGGATCGTGTGACGACCCGGGACCCGGCGCGAACCGGACGGGAGGTCCCGGGCGCGGCGGGGTCTCACCGCCTCCGACGCGCCCCGCGCGGTCACCCGGCGGGTGTCGTCACCCGTGCCAGGGCCACGCCGCCGACGATCAGGGCGACCGCGGCCAGCCGTCCCGGGCTCACCGGGTCGTGATGGACGAGGACCCCCAGGGTGATCGCCCCGATCGCCCCGATGCCGGTGAACACCGCGTACGCCGTGCCCACGGGCAGCCCCTCCATGGACCGGGCGAGCAGGTACACCGCGCCGATCATGAGCAGGGCGCACACCAGGGTCGGCAGCGGCCGGGTGAAGCCCTGCGTCGGCTTGATGCTCTGCGACCAGGCGACCTCGACCAGTCCGGCCAGGATCAGCAGCAGCCAGCTCATCGCGGACCTCCGCCCAGCTCGCGGGCGGCCGCCAGGGCGGTCGCCCGCGACTCGTCGTGCTGTGCGCGGCGCGCGGCGAGCGCGGGATCGATCCGGGAGTTCACGAGTTCGGTCGCCAGGAAGACCGGGTCGTCGATCGCGAAGTGCCCCGACAGGAAGTCCCGCAGGTAGCGCTCCTGGTGGTCGTACGGCTCGCGCGGGGTGCCCGGACCGTAGGCCCCGCCCCGGGCGGAGGCGATCACGAAGCGGCGCCCCGCCAGCGACATCCGGGGGAACGTCACCTGGTCGATCCACGCCTTCAGGGAGGCGGGGACGGAGAAGTTGTACATCGGGGTCGAGATCAGCACGACGTCGGCGGCGACGAGCTCGGCCAGCAGCGGCTGCAGGACCTCCCAGGCCCGTGCCTGGGCCGGGGTGCGCACCGCCTCCTCGTACCGGTCGATGTCGGTGATGCCGTGCCGCAGGACGTGGTCGCAGAGCTCGGTCCATGCCTCGTCGATCTGCGGCACCGGGTCGGTGCGCAGGTCGCGGAGCACGTACGTGCCGTCGGGATGCGCGGCCCGCCAGGCGTCGGTGAAGGCGTCGCCGAGCTCGCGGCTGTGGGAGTCGCGCCGGGCGCTGGCGGCGATGTGCAGCAGTACGGACATGGGTACCCCCTGGGAAGCGTTAAGTGGACAGTGTGTCCGCTTGTCTCGACCAGGGTAACCGGACATCGTGTCCGCTTATTCCTGTACGGTGGATCCATGGAACGCGCGGACGCGGCAAGGAATCGTGCCAAGGTGCTCGCCGCGGCCGACCGGCTCTTTGCCGCGGGGGATCCGCGCAGGGTGACGATGGATGCCATCGCCCGGGAGGCCGGTGTGGGGCGGGGCACGCTCTACCGGCGTTACCCCGACATCCCCTCCATCGCCACGGCGCTCCTCGACGAGCACGAACGCTCGCTCCAGGAGAAGTTGCTGGGCGGGGAGCCGCCCCTGGGGCCGGGGGCCCCGCCCCCGCAGCGGCTGGCCGCTTTCTACGCCGCGATGACCGACCTGCTGGAGCAGCACGTCCATCTCACGCTGGGTGCCGAGTCCGGTTCCGCCCGGTTCGCCACCGGTGCTTACGGTTTCTGGCACGCGCATGTCCGCATGCTCGTCAGGGAGGCGGGGGTGCCGGGTCCCGACGCCCTCGTCGACGTCCTGCTGGCCCCCCTGGCGCCCGAGCTCTTCGCGTACCAGCGAGGCCGGGGCCGTGGCGTGGAGGAGATCAAGTCGGCCCTGCGCACGCTCGCGGAGAGGACGCTCGCCGGGTAGAAGGTGCGGGTGCGGCCGGGCGCGATCGCACCCGGCCGCACCCGTCGGTCACTGCTTCCAGCTCGCGGGCTGGCCGGGGTCGAGCGTGCGCCAGTGGGCGAGGACCTCGGGGTCCTGGGCGTCGAGCCAGTCGGTCAGCTCGCGGAAGGAGACGCAGCGGACCTCCTTGCGGGGGCAGATCTCGCGCATCGTGTCCTCCACGGCGTCCATGTAGATCCCCCCGTTCCAGTCCTCGAAGTGGTTCCCGATGAACATCGGCGCGCGGCTTCCGTGGAACACCCGCTCGAAGCCCGCGACGTACGAGTCACGGGCCTCCTTGCGCCATGCCGGGTACTTCGCCGGGTCGCCCTCGGTGCTGCCCTTCGACTGGTTGTAGAGGAAGTTGAAGTCCATGGACAGCACCTGGAAGTCCTTGCCGGGGAACGGCAGCATCTGCAGCGGCAGGTCCCAGATGCCGTTCTTCTTCGACGGCCAGATCTGGAAGTCCCCGGGGGAGCTCGCGTCGTAGCGCCAGCCGAAGGGCTTGAGGGCGGACAGCAGGGTCTTCTGGCCCTCCAGGCAGGGGGCCCGGCCGCCGACGACCTCACGGGTGGGGTCGAACGGCAGCGGATCGAGGTCGGTGAAGCCGGTGTTCGTCTTCCAGTTCTGGACGAAGGAGTAGAACTGGCTGATCTCGCTGGTCCATTCGTCCTTGTTCCAGTCCCCGCCGCCCTTCTTCTCGCAGAAGTGGCCGTTGAAGTGGGACCCGATCTCGTTCCCCTCCTTCCAGGCGCCGCCGAGCTGCTCCAGCGTGGTGCGTATGTGCTCGCGCGTCGGGTACGAGATCGCGGCGGCCCCGGCCTCGTGCCGGGGCGGCCGGTAGAGGTTCCGCTTCTCCTTCGGGAGCAGGTAGATGCCGGTGAGGAAGAACGTCATGTGCGCGTTGCTCTCCTTCGCCGCACGGCGGAATCGGGAGAACATCCGGTCGTCGCCCTCCAGCGCGCCGTCCCAGGAGAACACCACGAACTGGGGCGGCCGTTCGCCCGGCTTCAGGCGCTTCGCCTTCAGCCGGCCCGGCTGCGGTCCGGTGTAGGACGTGGAGCCGTCCCCCAGGATCCTGACCTTGCCGTCCCACTTCTCGGCCTGCTCCTCCTTCTTGGCGTCGCGGACGTCCCGGCTGGTGGGGGTCGGTGCGGCGACGGTGCGGGTGTCCCGTTCCGGGTTCCGGTCGTCCCCGTCGTCGTCGGACAGCAGCGGGACGAGGGCCGCGGAGCCCGCCACCACGAGGCAGACGGCGACTCCCAGGGCGACGCGGGGGGTGAGGCGGTCCCGTTTGCGACGGGACGCGGATTTCGCTCTGGCTCTTGTCACTTCGTCACGGCTTCCGTGTAGGTTTTCCAGATCCGGGCCGGAAAGTCCCGGTCGCCCGCCGAGGCACCGCCCAGCCCCTTGAGCGGCAGGGGCGCGAGGCTCCGGTTCAGGTCCATGCGGTACACGACGACGGCGGTGGACGCGGCCGGGGTGTACCCGACGCGCCAGCGCGCGGTGTCGTCCCCGGTGGTGCCGTTCTTGACCGCGACCGGTCCGGTGGCGACGCCGTCCTTCCCGCCGGCGGCCCCGGTGAGCGCCGCGGTCACCTCGTCGGCGACGTCGGACCGGACGGCGCGCCTGGGCTGCGGCAGGTCGAGCCGGACCTTCGTGCCGTTGCGGGTGACCCTGCTGACCGAGTACGGGTCCGTGTGCAGGCCGTGGGCCGCGAACGTGCCGTACGCGCCGGCCATGCGGATGGCGCTGGGCGTCGAGTTGCCCATCGCGAACGCCGGGACGGGCGGGCCGAAGCTCGACGGGAGGAGCCCCGACGCCTCCGCGGTGCTGCGGACCTGCTTCAGGCCCGTGTCCATGCCGAGCTGGAGGAAGGGGGAGTTGACGGACTTGGCCATGGCATCGTGCAGGCTGATGCGGCCGTAGGAGCGGTCGCCGTCGTTCTCGCCCTTGACCGTCTTCCCGCTGCGGTCCCAGTAGGGGCCCTCGGGGGTCGTGACCGGGATGTCGTCGTCGCCGTCGTACACCGTCGACGGGGCGATGGTGACGCGCGGACCGTTGCGATCGCGCGTGATCCCGTGCTGGAGGCCGGCGGCGTAGACGAACGGGGTGAACGCCGAACCGGCCGGGACGGTGCTCGCGTTGGACTCGTTGAAGGCCTGGCGCTCGAAGTCGGGCCCGCCGTACACGGCGAGGATGCGGCCGTCCGGGGCGACGGACGCGGCCCCGAACCGGACGTGCCGGTCCTCCTTGCGCCGTTTCGGGTCGAGCGCGTCGCGCGCCTCGCGCACGGACCGGGCCAGCGCGGTCGTCCGGGGCTTCTCGAACGTCGTGTAGATCTGGTAGCCGCCGAGGTCGAAGCGTGCGTCGGAGATGTGCCCGGCCCGTTTGGCGTACGACTCGGCGAGCTGGACGAGATAGCCGTTCTGCCCGCTCGTGCCGCTGGGGCCGTGCGGGGGCTTCGGGTCGGGGAAGGTGGTGTACTTCGCGCGTTCGGCCCGGCTCAGCCTGCCGATCTCCACCATGCGGTCCAGGGTCCACCGCCACCGTTCGACGGCCCGCGCGCGGTTGCGGGGGTTGACCGCCGGATCGTAGAGCGAGGCCCCCTTGAGCAGGGAGGCGAGGAAGGCGCCCTCGCTGGCGTCGAGCTGGGTGACCTCCTTGCCGTAGTACGCCTGCGCGGCACGCTGGAGACCGTAGGTGCCGCGGCCGAACCAGCTGGTGTTCAGGTACTCCTGGAGGATCTTGTCCTTGCTCATGTTGCGGTCCAGCTTGACCGCCAGCAGCATCTCGGTGAACTTCCGCGAGAAGGAGCGGTCCTGCGTCAGATAGACGTTCTTGACGTACTGCTGGGTGATGGTGGAGCCGCCCTGGGTCTCCCCGTCGCCGAGCGTGCGCCACAGCGCGCGGGTGAGTCCCTGGGTCGATATGCCGTGATCGGAGTAGAAGTCCGCGTTCTCCGCCGCGAGCACGGCCCACCGCACGTGGTCGGGGATCTTCGACAGGGGCATCTCCTGGCGGCTCACCCAGCCGGTGCGGGCCATGGGGGTGCCGTCGGCCCAGTAGTAGACCGTGTCCTGCTGGGTGGCGAACGCGTTGAGGTCCTCGGGGATCTCCGTACGGGCGTAGGCGATGCCCACCACGGTCACCAGCGTCGCGACGAACGTCAGCAACGAACCCACGGTCAGCCGCCACGAGGGCACCCAGCGCCGCCAGCCGTGACGGCCCGCACGTGGGTAGTCCGGCCTGCGTACCAGGCGGCCGCGTGGACGTCTCGCCTGCTTGCGGCGCCCCGTTCCCGGAGCCAGTGCCGCTCGCGCGGCCCGTCTCGTCCTGCCCCACATGTTCTGCTGCGTCATTCCGTCCAGCCATGGCAGTACGGGCCCGTCGCGCGTCGCGACGGCGCCTGTGCACGTGCAGTGGTCGTGTGTTGCGCCCCGTGACTCCGCCACAGCAAGGGCCAAAGCGTGACCGAGAGTTGCGTCGCGAAGTCACGTAAAGATAACAGGCCCTCGGGAGAGGGGGCGTACGGTTCCGCGTTCCCTCCGTCGACGACGGGTGCCGCACGGCCGCCGCACGCCTCCGGCGGCAGCACGGCGCCATGGCGCTCGAACCGGCCAATTCGGCGGCCCCGCCCCGGCCCCACCCTCGGGCGCGCCCTGGCCCCGTCCGGTGGGAAACCGTTTGGCGCCGGTGTCCGCGCCGGGCCTGCGACGGTCCGGCGAATTGGACTGATGAAGCGTCAAGCCAGCTTCTGGCCAAGAGTGTTGAGGTGTGCCGACGGTGCCGTGGTGGCACCGGGACCTCGCGCATAAGGTCTGGAGCGCGCAGCGAGCCCGGCCGGTCCATCGGAATGGTCAACGACGCCCCGTACAGGGAGAAGCAGTGTCACGTGTCGAACCCGTCCTGGCGCGGGCTCTTTGCCGGACCCCATTACTCCGCCTGGACGTCGCCCACCGGGGCCGGGTGCGACGTCTGGGACTGAAACTCGAATCGCGCGGCCCCACCGGATCGGTGAAGGACCGCAGCGCCGTCGGACTGCTGCGGGCGCTGCACGACGAACGACCGCTCACCCCGGGCACGGTGGTGGTGGAATCCACCTCCGGCAACCTCGGCCTGGCACTGGCCCGGATGCTGCCCGCACTCGGCTGCGACTTCCTCGCGGTGATCGACCCGAAGACCCCGCACACCACCCGCCGCATGCTCACCGACCGGGGTGCCCGGGTCCTCGTCGTCGACGAACCCGACGGCCGGGGCGGCTACCTGCTCAGCCGGCTGCGCCGGGTGCGCGAACTGTGCGAGGACAACCCCGGCTACCGCTGGCCCGACCAGTACGAGAACTGGGCCGCCCCCGACATCCACCGCCGCGTCACGGGGCCCGAGCTCACCGGACAGGCCGGAGCGGACCTCGATGCCGTGTACGTACCGGTCTCCACCGGCGGCACCCTCGCCGGCATCGGCGCGCACCTGCGCGAGCACCGGCCCGACGTCGCAGCGGTCGCCGTGGACGTACGCGGCTCACTGGCCGTCGCGGGCAGCGCGGGGCGCCGCCTGATACCGGGCATCGGGGCCAGCCGGCCGTCCGCCTTCCTGGCCGCGCCGCACAGTTACGACCGCGCCGTGCACGTCGACGACATCGAGGCGATCGCCGTCTGCCGGATCCTCGTCGAGGACGTGGGGCTCGCCCTCGGCGGCTCCAGCGGCTGCGCCGTGCGGGCCATGCTGGCCGACCGGGAGGACGACGGCCCCGACGACCGGCTCTCGGTGTGCCTGGCGGCCGACGGCGGCGACAAGTACCGCGACACCTTCTACTCCGACGACTGGGCGACAGAACAGGGCGTGGCAAAGGAGATCACCGCCGCTGTGGAACACCTGCGCAGTGAAGGTCTCTTCTTCGACCGAAAGCACCAGGAGCACTGAAACATGGGCACCAGCACCACCCTCGACCGACAGCGGACGGACCGCGGCCACCGGCAGTACCTGCCGCTGGTGCAGGGCGCCACGCTGATCGAGTGGACCGGAACGGGACTGTTCCTCGCCGTCTCGACCATCTACTTCGTCAAGGTCGCCCACCTCAGCACCTCGGCCGTCGGCACCGGCCTCACCATCGGCGGTGCCGTCGCCGTCGCCACCGCCGTGCCCGTCGCCCGGCTGGCCGGACGCTTCGGACCGAAGCCGGTGCTGATCGGCGTGATGCTGCTGCGCGCCCTGGCCACCGTCGGCTACCTGTGGGTCGACGGCTGGTGGAGCTTCCTCCTCGTGGTCGCCGTCGTCGCCGTCACCGAACAGTCCTCGCCCCCGCTGGTGCAGGCGTACGTGGGCGCACGGACCCCGCAGAGCCTGCGCGCGAAGGTGATGGCCGTCCAGCGCACCGTCGTCAACCTCGGCATCAGCCTGGGCGGGCTCATCGCCGGAGTCGCCCTGGGCTCCGGCGCCCCCGGGGCCTTCCGGCCGCTGCTGATCGGCGGCGCGCTCGCCTACGTGCTGGTGGCAGCGGTGTACGCCACCGCACGGCGCGAGGAGGCCGGGGAGATCACCCGCGGCACCGGGGTGGCGGCGCTGCTGAAGGACCGCCGCCTGCTGGGCTTCACCGCGTACAACGCGCTGGTGTCGCTCTGGATGCCGGTGCTCAACGTGGCCTTCCCGCTGTGGCTCGTCACCGAGACGGACGTGCCGGAGCGCTACGTGGGCATCCTCTACGCCGTCAACACCGTGCTGTGCATCGCCCTCCAGTACCCGCTCAACCGCTGCTACGGCACACCGCGCCGGGCCTGGTTCTCGTACGCGGCCGCGGCACTGCTGCTCTGCGGCGGCGCCCTGGCCTTCGCCGCCGCGCCCGGTCTCGCGACCCGGGAGGCGCTGCTGGTGCTCGCCGCCGCCGTCGTCCTGCTGACGTTCGCCGAACTGCTCCAGGTCGGTGCCTCGTGGACCCTCTCCTTCGACCTGGCACCGGAAGAGGCGCGCAGCGCGTACCTGGTGCTGTTCAACACCAGCCGGACCGTGGCCAACCGGGTCGCCGGCCCGGTGCTGATGACCGGGGTCGTCCTCGCCCTGGGCACGGCCGGCTGGATCGCGCTCGCCCTGGTGCTGCTGCTCGGCGCGCTCGTCCCCTTCGTGATGCTCCGGGAGCCGCACGGCACCGGCCGCTGACCACCCCCGCACCATCCCGACCGCCCCTCTCGCCAAGGAGTTCCGCCCGCCATGGACTTCGAGCACTACCCCGACAGCCACTTCCGCTACCTGACCCGCGCGGACGTCATCGAGGCCGCCCGCGACGTGGACATCGTGGACGCGGTGGCACAGGCGCTCCGGCTGCACGCCGCCGGACAGTCGGTCCTCCCCGAGGAGGCATACCTCGGCTGGACCACCCCGCAGGGCGACCCGGCCAGGCTGCTGGCCATGCCCGGCGCCCTGACCAGGGACGGGCGGCCCCCGGTCGTCGGGATGAAGACGATCAACGCCTCGATCGGCAACCCGGAACGCGGAATGCCCCGCGCCCAGGGCTTCACCCTGCTCCTCGACCCCGAGACCGCCCGCCCCCTCGCCCTGATGGAGGCCGCCTACATCAGCGCGATGCGCACCGCCGCGGTCACCGCGCTCGCCGTGCGCCACCTCGCGGTGGAACGCCCGCAGTGGCTGGCGCTCCTGGGCTGCGGCGCGCTCGCCCAGGCACACGCGGCGCTGCTGCTGCGCACCGTGCCCACCCTGCGCCGCATCACGCTGTACGACGTGGCGCCCGACCGCGCGAAGTCCGCCGCCCACCGCATCGCCTCGCTGCCCGGCGCGGCGGACGTCGGGACGGTGGTCGCCGACGGCCCGCGGGAGGCGGTCCGGGACGCCGAGATCGTCGTACCCGTCACCACCGTGACCCGGGGCTACATCGAACCGGACTGGCTGCGGCCCGGCACGCTCGTCTGCCACGTCTCGCTGGACGACCTCACCGAGGCGGCGGTGCTCGCGGCCGGCACGGTGCTCGTCGACGACTGGAGCCTGGTCCGGGACGACCCGCGCCGGCTGCTCGGCCGGATGCACCGGGCGGGCACCCTGCTCGGCCCCGACGGCACCCCCAGGGAAGGAGTCACCGCCCGCCCCGGGGCCCGCCGCGTCGACGGCACGCTCGGCGACGTGCTCACCGGAGGGCACCCGGGCCGCCGCGACCCGGACGAGATCGTGATCAGCAACCCGTTCGGGATGTCGGTCCTGGACGTCGCCGTGGCCGACCGCATCCACGCCCACGCCGAAGCCGCCGGCATCGGCGCCCGGCTCACACTCTGAGGGGGAACCGTGACGATCGATCCGAACATCCAGGAGATCAACCGCACCATGTGGTCGTACGGCGAGTACCGGCACGTCGCCGACCTGCTGCGGCCCGGCGCCGTCGAACTGGTCGAGCGGCTCGCCCCCGCCCCGGGCACCGCCCACCTCGACGTCGCCACCGGCAACGGCAACGTCGCGCTGCTGTCCGCCCTGTGCGGCTCCGTGGTCACCGGGCTGGACCTCACCGACGAGTTCTTCCCCGACGCCCGAGAACGGTTCGTGCAGGCCGGTGTCCAGGTGGACCTGCACCGCGGCGACGCCCAGGAACTCCCCTTCGCCGACGCCTCGTTCGACCTGGTGACCTCCACCTACGGCATCCAGTTCGCCCCCGACCACACCGCGGCGGCCGGCGAGATGGCCCGGGTGCTGCGGCCCGGCGGCCGGATCGGCATGTGCAACTGGACGGCCCGCAGCTGGACCGCGCACTTCCAGGCGATCCTCTCCGCCTACTTCGCCTCGCCCAACGGACACCAGGGACAGCCCATGCTGTGGGGGTCGCCGGACTACCTCGGCGAACTCCTCGGCCCCGGCTTCACCGTCACGGCCGAACGCCGCGAACTCTTCTACCCGTTCGGCACGGCCGACGACCTGGTCACCTTCTTCGAGAACTGCTTCGGCCCCTGCATAGCGGCACGGAACACCATCTCGCCGCCCTCGCGGTGGAAGGAACTGCGGGCGGAGATGGCCGAGATGACCGAGGACTTCCACACCACCGACGAACGGGGCACCGGCGTGCCCGTCGAGTACCTGCTCGTCGTCGCGGAGAAGAAGGAGGACCGGTGACCGGCGTGCCCGAGCGGTACCCGGTGCTCCCGCTGGCGGAAGGCGCGCGCGAACGCGCCCGCGCCACGGCACTGACCCGCAGCGAACCGTACGAACTGGACGAAGGGGTCCACTCCCACGTCGAACGGCACGCCGCCGAGCACCCGGCCAGGACCGCGATCGACGACGGGCGGACGGCCGTCGGATACGCCGAGCTGGCGGACCGCGCGCGCCGCACCGCCGCGCGACTGGCGGCCGAGGGCGTCTCGCCGGGGCGGATCGTCGCCGTCGGCGGACGGCGCGGCATCGACGTCGTCACGGCCTTCCTCGCGCTGGAACTGCTCGGCGCGGTCTACCTGCCGGTCGACGCGGGCTGGCCCGCCGCCCGCGTCGAGTCCCTGCTCACCGACAGCGGCGCGGTCCTCACCCTGGTCACCGGCGGACCGGCGGACACCGGGGAGATCGTCAAGGGCGCCCGCGCGGCCGGGGTGCCCGTCACGGCGCCGCGACCGGCGGACGTCCCGTACACCCGGACGACCCCCGTGGCCCCCGACGAGATCCGCTACGTCCTCTACACCTCGGGGTCGACCGGCCGCCCCAAGGCCGCGATCGTCGAGCACCGGGGCATGCTCAACCACCTGTGGGCCAAGGTCGACGACCTCGGGCTGACCGCGGACGACCGACTGGCCCAGACCGCACCGCTGGGCTTCGACATCTCCGTCTGGCAGATGCTCGCCCCGCTGCTCGTCGGAGGCCGGGTGCAGATCTTCGACGACGAGCGGGCCCAGGACGGCGCCCTGCTCCTGGAGGAACTGCGCGACCGCGGAACCACGGTGCTGGAGACCGTGCCCACCCTGATCCGCTTCCTCCTCGACGCGCGGGAGAGCACCGGCCCCGGGCCCGGCGCACTGCGCTGGATGATCGCCACCGGCGAGGAACTGCCGCCCGCCCTGGCCCGGCGGTGGCACGACACCCTGCCGGACGTCCGGCTGCTCAACGCGTACGGCCCCACCGAGTGCTCGGACGACGTCACCCACGCCGTGCTCGGCCCGCCCGCCGACGGAGTGCGCCACCTGCCGATCGGATCACCCGTCGGGAACGCCGAACTCCACGTGCTGCGCGAGGAGGACGGGCGGTGGCACGCCTGTGAGCACGGGGAGGCGGGCGAACTGTTCGTCGGGGGAATCGTCGTGGGCCGCGGCTACCTGGGCGACCCGGCCCGCACCGCCCGGGCCTTCTTCACCGACCCCTTCGGTGACGGCTCCGGACGCCTCTACCGCACCGGCGACGCCGTACGCGTGCTGCCGGACGGCCAGTTGGAGTACCTGGGCCGGGTCGACCGACAGGTCAAGCTCGGCGGCGTACGCATGGAACTCGCCGAGATCGAGGCGGTGCTCGGCACCCACCCGGGCATCGCCGCCTGCGCCGTCGTCGTCCACACCCCCGACGACGCCGGCGCCCTGGTCGCCCGGGAGAGCGCCCACACCCCGGCGGCCGCACGGTCGCCGCGGCTGGTCGCCTACGTCACCCCCTCCGGCGAGGAGGTGCCGCAGGAGAAGCTCCGCGCCCACCTCGCCGAGCGGCTCCCCGCGCCGATGGTGCCCCGCACCTTCGTCGTCCTGCCCCGCATCCCGCTCACCCGCAACGGCAAGACCGACCACCGGGCCCTGCCCGCACCGCCGCGCCGCGACCGCCCCGGAACCCGGCCGTACACACCGCCGCGGGGCGCGGCGGAGAGCGCCGTCGCGGACCTCGTCGCCGAACTCCTGGGCACCGGACGGGTCGGCCGGGACGACAGGTTCCTGGAACTGGGCGGCGACTCGCTGCTGGCCATGCGCCTGGTCGCGGCACTGCGCCGGACGGGATCGGCCGCGAGCCTGCGCGACGTGCTGCGCGACGGCAGCCCCGCCGCGCTCGCCGCCCTCGGCCGCGAGGAGCGGCAACCGGCCGACGCTCCCACCGGGCCGCTCCGGGACCGGCCGCGGACCCGTCCGCTCACCCCGCAGCAGGCCGGGGTCTACTTCCACTGGCGGCTCGACCCGCTCAGTCCCTACTACAGCTACCAGGGGTCCCTGGAACTCGACGGCCCCCTCGACACGGCACGGCTGGCACGGGCCTGGCACCTGCTGCTCGGCGAGAACCCGCTGCTGCTCGCCCGGTTCCACGAGACCGACGGGGCGGACGGGCAGGAAGTGGTGCACCACTACCCGCACTGGGAGGTGCCGCTGCCCGACCGCCCCCGGGACGTCACCGCGGACGAGTTCCGCGCCGAGGCCGCCCGGGAAGCGGCCCGGCCCTTCGACCTGCTCACCGAACCGGCCCTGCGGACCGAACTGTTCCGCCTGCCCGGCGGACAGCACCGGCTCCTGGTCACCATGCACGAACTGCTCCTCGACGGCTGGGGCGCCACCGTGCTCTTCCAGCGCCTCGCCGAGCTGTACGAACGGCCTCCCGCCGGACCCGACCCCGAACGCGCCACCCGGTACGACCGCTACCTGGACCACCTGACGGAGCTGCTGGCCACCGAGGAGGTGGCCGAGGCGGGGGAGTACTGGCTCGACCGGCTCTCCGGGGACCTCCCGGCGCTGCGGATCGCACAGAAGCAGCGGCCCGTCGCACCCACCTACCGGGGCGAGATCACCGAGGCGGTCCTCGACGAGCCCCTGTCCCGGCGGCTGCGCGACACCGCGCTGGCCGCGTCCGCCACCGCGTTCGTACCGCTGCTGGCCGCCTACGCGCTCGCCCTGGGCTACTACGGCGACACCGACGAGGTGGTCGTCGGCGCCCCGATGGCGGGCCGGGAACGGCCGGAGACCGCCGAGGTGCCGGCCTTCGTGCTCGCCATGCTGCCGCTGCGGCTGCGCGTCGACCCGGCCGCGACCCTGGCGGAGTTCACCGCACAGGTGCGGGAGACGGTGTACGACGCGTACGCCGCGGCCGACCACCCCTTCGGCTGGACGCTGCGACGGCTGCCCGCCGCGACGCGCAGCTCGTCGGCGACCCCGGTCTTCCAGACCATGCTCAACATGCTGCCGTACCCCGCACGCGCCACCACCGCGTCGGACGTCACCTTCCGCTTCGTCGAACTCGACACCGGCTACACCAAGTACGACTGCGCCCTCTACGTCCAGCCGCACGGCCCGGACCGCCTGCTGCTGCAGTACGCCTACCAGCGGGAACTGCTCGACGCCCCGGCCGCCCGCAACGTACTGCAATCCACCCTGATCGCGCTGCGGGCCCTCACCGACCCGGAGCGCGCGGGACACACCACCGTCCGTTCCCTCGATCTGCTGCCCGGAGACGATCACCGATGACCCCGCCGACCCTGCTGGAACTCTTCGCCGAACAGGTCGAGGCCCGCCCCGGGGCCGTGGCCCTGCGCCACGCCGGAACCGACCTCACCTACCGCGAACTCGACGAGTGGAGCGCCCGGTTGGCCGCCCGGCTCGTCGCCAGGGGCACCGGCCCCGGCTCGCTGGTGGCCCTCGCGGCCCAGCGCGGCCCCGCCGCCGTCGCCGGAGTCCTCGCCGTGCTGAGGACCGGCGCCGCCTACCTCGGCCTGGACCCCGCCACCCCCGTGCGACGACAGCGCCGGATGGTGGAGGAGACCGGACCGCACTGCGTGCTGGCCGAACCCGGACTCGATCGGTTCCCCACCCTGGACGCCCCCCGCGTCACCCTCGCCCCCGTCACCGAGGGGCCGCTGCACCGGGCACCCGAGCAGGAGCCCGACGACGACGCGCTGTTCCACGTCGTCTACACGTCGGGGACGACCGGGAACCCCAAGGGCGTGCGCATCAGTCACCGTTCGGTCCGCGGCCGGCTGGAGTGGATGTGGCGGGACCATCCCTTCCCCGCGGATTCGGTGCTCGCCGTCCAGAAGTCCCTCGCCCTGGTCGCCTCGCCCTGGGAACTGCTGGGCGGACTGCTGAAGGGCGTCCCGTCCGTGGTGCTCGGCACCGACGAACTCCTCGACCCGGTGCTGCTCGCCGCCGCCGTCGAGGAGGAACGGATCACCCACCTCTTCCTGACCCCGCAACTGATCGCCGGACTCCTGGAGGAGAGCGCGAAACGCCCCGGCGGACACCGGCCCGTACTGGTCACCAGCGGCGCCGACACCCTGCCCGTGGCCACCGTCCTGCGCTTCCGCGAGGTCTGGCCCGGCACCACCCTGCTCAACCTCTACGGCATGACGGAGACCGCCTCCAACGTCGCCGCCCACGACACCGCCGCACTGCCGGCCGACGCCGAACGCGTCCCCGTCGGCAGCCCCGTCGCGGGCGCCTCGCTCTCGGTCCGCGACCGGCTCGGCCGGCGGCTGCCGCCCGGCGTGACCGGCGAGGTGTGGGTCTCCGGACCGCCCCTGGCCCTCGGCTACGTCGGCGGCGACGGCGACGGCCGGTTCGTCACGGACGACACCGGGACGACGCACTACCGCACCGGCGACCGGGGCCGCCTGCTCCCGGACTCCGCACTGGAGATCACCGGCCGCACCGACAACCAGATCAAGATCCGCGGCTACCGGGTCGAACTGGAGGAGATCGAGGCCACCCTGCGCAAGGCGCCCGGCGTCACCGACGCGGGCGCGTACGCGCAGAGCGAGGACGACGGGACGAGCATCGTCGCCTGCCTCACCTCCGACGAGGAGACCGACCCCGCCGCCCTGCGCGCGTACCTGCGCGACCGGCTGCCCGACTACATGCTGCCCGCCCGCGTCCAGCAGCTCCCGCACCTCCCGCTGAACACCAACGGCAAACTGGACCGCGCCGCCCTGCGCACGCTCGTGGCGGGCATCGGACAGGAACGGGCGAGCGGATTCACCCCGGCCGACGACACCGAGGCCGCCGTCGCCGCCCTCTGGCAGGAACTGCTCGGCGCACCGCCCGCCTCGGCGGACCAGAACTTCTTCGACGCCGGGGGCCACTCCCTGCTCGCCGTGCGACTGGCCAACCGGCTCGCGGGCACGGCGGGCCGCCGGGTACCGCTGCGCCGCATTCTCGGCGCGCCCACCGTCACCGCCATCGCCGCCCTGTGCCGCGAGATCCGGCAGGAGGAGCAGATATGAACAACCCCTGGCTGAGCATGCCGGACGAGCGGTCGCGGTCCACCCCGGCCACCACCCTCGCCGTCTGCTTCGCACCCACCGGCGCCCACGGCTCCTCGTTCGCGCCATGGCACGGCCGCCTCCCCGAGGACACCGCCCTCGTGCTCGTCACACCACCGGGCCGCGGCAGCCGCGTCGACGAGGAACCCGTCACCGACATGACGGTCTACGCGGACGCCGTGGCGGCCGGGATCCGCGAACTGCGCGACGGACGGCGGCTGGTGCTGATCGGCGTCAGCCTCGGGGCGCTGCTGGCGTACGAGACGTGCCGTCGGCTCCTCGACGCCGGGGTGCCCGTCGCGCGGCTGTGCGCGGTGGCCGGGCAGTGCCCCGGCGACTTCGACGGCCACGGCCACGACGTCACCGTCGAGGACGCCCGCGCCTTCGTCGTCGGGACCGGACTGACCGACCCGGAGCTGCTGGCGGACCCCGAGTTCGAGGAGGTGCTGCTGCCGCCGGTGATCGCCGACCTCCGGCTGGCCGCGGGGTACGACGGCCGCCGGGGCCCCCAGCCGCAGGTCGACCTGCGCGCGGTGTGGGCCACCGAGGACCCGCACGTGCCCGAGGTCACCGTGCGCCGCTGGGCCGAGTGGACCCGCGGCACGTGCACCATGGCATCCGTCGAGGGCGGCCACTACGCCCACCGGGAGAACCCGGCGGCGGTCGTCTCCGCCTGCCTGGACGGCCTGCCGGGAGGCGGACCGTCACGCCGCTCGGTGCTCGGCGCCGGGGCGACGGCGGTGGCGGGCACCGTGCTGGGAATCGGCGCGGTGGCGTCGGTGCCGTCCGGGGCACGGGCCGCCACCGCCACCACGACGGGCGGCGCCGCCTTCGACGGCGACCCCACCGACCCCGTGGACCTGGCCGTGGCCATGATCCGGCAGAACACCAGCAACCCCGGTGACGGCGCGGTCACCCTGCCGCTCGCCCGGATGCTCCAGGACCTCTTCCGGGCCGCCGGCGTCGACACCGAGATCGTGCCCACCCCGAAGGAGGGCAACGTCCACTTCTTCGCCCGCGTGCCCGCCGGCGGCCCGGCCCGCAAGGAGCCGCTGGTCCTGCTCGGCCACTCCGACGTGGTGCCCGCCATCGGCGACACCTGGAGGACCGACCCCTTCGCCGGTGCGATCGAGGACGGCAAGCTGTACGGCCGCGGCTCGCTCGACATGAAGGGCGTCAACGCCGCCTTCGTCGCCGCCCTGCTGCGCCACGTCCGCGAGGGCACGGCCTTCGACCGCGACATCGTCTTCTGGTCCGACTGCGACGAGGAACAGGGCCCCTACGGCGTGCGCTGGTTCCTCACCGAGCACCCCGGCCGGGTGACGGCGGGCGCGGTCGTCACCGAGGGCGGCTGGGTGCTCAACCAGCGCGACGGCACGACGCCCATGATCGCCTCGCTCACCTGCAACGACAAACGCTCCCTGCTGCTGCGCCTGGAGACCTCCTCCTACGCCACCCACACCTCCAAGCCGTTCACCGGACAGGCGGTGGTCCGGCTGGGCGAGGTGCTCGACCTGCTGGGGGAGTGGCGCGCCCACATCCGCCCCAATGCACTGTCCCGGCGGTACTTCGCGGAGCTTGCCGAGGCCACCACCGACCGGCCCTTCGCCGAGGCGCTGAGGGAGATGCTCGACGCCCGCACGGAGCAGCAGCGGGACCGGGCGGGCGAGGCGGTGGTGCGGCTCAGCGAGACCCCGGAGCTGCACAACGCGATGCTGCGGACCACGCTCGCCTTCACCGCGGCGCAGTCCGGGTACTACCCGAGCATCGTGCCGGGCACCGCGACCGCGGACTTCCGGGCCGCCTTCCTGCCGGGGGCCGAGGACCCCGGACGCACCGTCGCCGAACTGCGTTCGCTGATCGGCAACCGGGCGACGCTGACCGTCGTCGGGAACCCGGGCGAGAGCGAGCAGCAGGCCCTGGACCGGCTGCGCGGCTATCTGGCCACGCCCGACTCCGACCACGACACGGACGTCTTCCGTGCCTGGCAGGACGCCGTGCGCCGGACCCATCCCGGGGTACGGGCCACCCCCTGCCAGTTCGAGGCCGTCACCAGCGCCGTGCCGTTCCGGGAACAGCGGGTGCCCGTGTACGGCATGTACCCGTTCACCGTGAACCGGGACATGCTCAAGCGCATGCACGGCACCGACGAGCACATCGGGGTCGAGGCGCTGCGGCAGGGCACCGAGACCGTCTACCAGCTCCTGGCCGGGCTGCGTACGGGGAACTGAGCCCGGACGTGGGGGGGGGGGGGGGGGCGGCCGGGGCCCCCCCCCCGCCCCCACCC
>NZ_JBEXPY010000061.1:0-46757 GCF_040612315.1 Streptomyces sp. NPDC006435 | reverse complement strand
GTCCGCGACGCCGCCGAGTCGGGCGACGACGTCGTCATCCTCTGCGCCGCGGCCGGTACCGGCCCCTGGCTTCCGGGCGCGGGGGGCGGCGCCGCGGGGGCTGGAGCAGACGCGGGAGCAGGGGCGGGGGTCGCGGGGGCCGTCTCCCGTACCGGGGTCGCGGGGCCCGTTCCCCGTACCGGGGGTGCCGTGTTCGCCGCCCCTGTCGGGGGTGCCGCCTCCGGTTCGCGGGCGGCGGGAGTCGGGGGCACCGGGTTCGTGTCCTGTGCCGGGGGCGTGGGGCGGGGTGGGACAGGGGCCCGCTGCGCCTCGGTACTCATCCGCCCCCCTGATCCCGTTCCGTACCGCGCGCGGACCGGCATCACGGGCAGGCCCGTTCGGTTGCCGCTGATTGCCGCGTGTCCGTCACTCTACGGGGTGGGACACCCCTGGCGGGAGCAGGCCGCCCGACCCCGGATGATCTGCGCAGATCATCCCCGGGGCCCGACCCGTCCCCGGGCCGGGCCGTTCGTTGGCACCGGTCCGACCGGGATGCGGAACAGCCCTTACCCATCGGTACGGACGTCTGGCAAGCTGCGGCCATGACTGCCCGTGCCGCTGACCGGACCCGGTACAACCGGGCCACTGCCCATCTGGACGCCCCGATCGCCGTCGTCGATCTCGAGGCGTTCGACGCCAATGCCGATGACCTCGTCCGGCGGGCCGCCGGAAAGCCGATCCGGGTGGCCAGCAAGTCGGTGCGCTGCCGGGCGCTGCTGGAACGGGTGCTCGCGCGGCCCGGTTTCGCCGGGATCATGTCGTTCACGCTCGCCGAGTCGCTGTGGCTGGCGCGGGCCGGGTTCGACGACGTGCTGCTGGCCTATCCGACGGCCGACCGGGCCGCCCTCGCGGAACTGGCCGCCGACCCGAAGCTGGCCGCCGCGGTGACGGTGATGGTGGACGACCACGCGCAGTTGGAGCTGATCGACGCGGCGCGGGCGGGTGGCCGCGAGGAGATCCGGGTCTGCCTGGAACTGGACACCTCGCTCCGGCTGCTCGGCGGCCGGGTCAGGGTCGGCGCCCTGCGCTCCCCGCTTCGCTCCCCCGCCCAACTGGCCGATCTGGCACGCTCGGTGGCGCGCAGGCCGGGTTTCCGGCTGGTCGGCCTGATGGCGTACGAGGGGCACATCGCCGGGGTCGGGGACTCGCTCGCGGGCCGGCCGCTGCGTTCCCGGGCGATCCGGCTGATGCAGGCCGCGGGCCGCCGGGAACTCGCCGCGCGGCGGGCCGAGGTGGTGCGTGCGGTACGGGCGGTGGCCCCGGACCTGGAGTTCGTGAACGGCGGCGGCACCGGCAGTGTGCAGCACACGGCGGCCGAGCGCGCGGTGACCGAGATCGCGGCCGGGTCGGGGCTCTACGTGCCGCGGCTGTTCGACAACTACACGTCGTTCACGGCCCGTCCGGCGGCGTTGTTCGCCCACCCCGTGGTGCGCAGGCCCGGGGTGGGCGTGGTGACGGTGCTCGGCGGCGGCTACCCGGCGTCCGGGCCCGCGGGGCCGGACCGGCTGCCCGTCCCGTATCTGCCGGAGGGGCTGCGCTACGACCCGCAGGAGGGGCCGGGCGAGGTGCAGACCCCGCTGCTCGGCGCCCCGGCCGACGACCTGCTGATCGGCGACAAGGTGTGGTTCCGGCACGCGAAGGCCGGTGAACTGTGCGAGCGCTTCGACGAGTTGCAGCTGATCGAGGGCGACCGGGTGACCGCGACCGTGCCGACGTACCGGGGCGAGGGCCGTACGTTCCTCTGATCCGGGGACCGGTGCGCGCACCGGTCCCCGACCCGCCGTCGGACCGGCCGGTGGCGGGTCAGGGGCCGATCGAACTGCCCACACCGCCGCTGGTCGCGCTGTCGCCGATCGGCCGGATGCCCTTGGTGATGGTGTCCATGAGCGGGAGCGACGGCCCGCCGGGGCCCGCGTCGAACGCGTAGCGCACGATGACCAGCGTCTCGCTGCCGACCGTGGACGGGAAGACGAGCGACTGCACGTAACCGCCGGGCCCCTTGCCCGTCTCGACCCGCCAGCGCACCCGGTAGCCGGTGCGTCCGGCGACGCTCACGGACTCGGAGACGAGCTCCTCGTGGGAGGTGATGCCGCCATGGATCCGGTTGCCGATGAGGTCCTTCTCGTAGGCGCTGTCGGCCGCGGCGGTGATGTCCTGCTTGGCGAGTTCCTCGGCGGAGGTGATGTCCGTGGCGCTCGCGGTGCGGCTGGTCACCGTGCCGTGGTAGCAGTAGCGGCCGGAGTCGCCGGGGCACCGGTAGGAGTCGACGGTGCGCATCGTGAGGACCTTGTCGACGGTCCGCTCGGGCTTCTCCCAGCCGTCGGGGATCGGCAGGGTGATGCCGTTGAGCTGGTCGACGAGGACCTTCGGGTCGTCCTCGGCCGGTGAGCCGTCGGGGGACGGGCTGTCCGTCGCGGTCGCGGTCGTGGTGGGCTTCGGCGCGGAACCGCTCGGGCCGGCCTCCGGGGTGCCGCCTCCCCCGCGCAGCAGGAGCGCCCCGGTGACGGCAGCGCCGACGACGACCAGTGCGGCGACGGCGAGGGCGACGACCCGGGTGGCGCCGGAGCCGGAGCCGCCGGAGGCCCCGCCGGTCCGCGCGACCGTCCCGTCGGGCGGCGCGGGCGGCCCGAACTGCGGTGCGGGCGGCCCGAACTGCTGCGGAGCGGGAGCGGTCGGGCGGGTGTGCGCGGTCCATGCCGCGCCGTCCCACCAGCGTTCGGTGCCCGGTATCGCGGCGTCCGGATACCAGCCGGGCGGTGTCGCGTTGCTCATCCCTCCACTCTAGGGTTCGGCCATCGGCGGAAGTCCGCCGATCGCCGGTCCGCCATTTCTCCGTTCAGCCGCGGGACTTAAGGTGTGGTGGCTGACCATTGATCGAAAGGGAGGCGGGGCGTGGCCGGGGAGAGCGAGTTCATCGACCGTCTGTTGCCGGTGCTGCGACCCGTCCGCGCCGGGAACGGCTTCGAGGAGGCGCTGGAGCAGATCCTCCAGGTGGTCAGGCTGGAGCTGGTGCCCGGCGGCGGGCGGCTGCCTGCCGAGCGCGACCTCGCCGAGCTGCTGGGGATCAGCCGGGTCACCCTGCGCGAGGTGCTGAAGGTCCTCCAGGACCAGGGCCTGGTGGAGAGCAGGCGCGGCCGGTACGGCGGCACGTTCGTGCTGGCGCGCACCGGCAGTGCCGGCGAGGACGAGCTGCGCCGGAGGGGGGCCGCCGTCGACATCGAGGACGTGCTGCGCTTCCGCGAGGTGCTGGACGCCGGGGCGGCCGAACTGTGCGCCGCGCAGGGGCTCGGCGACGATGGCGCGGACCGGTTGCGCGCGGCCCTGACGGCGACTCACGAGGCACCCCTGTCCGACTACCGCAGGCGCGACACCCTGCTGCACCTGACCCTGGCCGAGCTCTCCGGTTCCGCGTCGCTGACCACGCAGTACGCGGCCGTCCGGGCCGCCCTGAACGACCTGCTGGACTGCATACCGCTGCTCGTGCGGAACCTGGAGCATTCACAGCGCCAGCACACGAGTCTCGTCGAGGCGATCCTGGACGGGGACGCGGAGGCCGCGCGCGCGGTGATGCGCGAGCACTGCGCGGGCACGGCCGCGCTCCTGCGCGGGTTCCTGGCCTGATCCGGAGCGGCGGCCGGTTCGCCCCGGGCCCTTGTGCGGAGCCCCGGGGAACGCAAAGGTATTCATGTCGACCATTGAATCCTTGGGACCGCCTCCGCCCCCGCGGGCGGCCGACCGGAGGGACCGCCGTGCCCGAACCTCTCGACCACCCCGTGCCCGAACCCCTCATCGGCATCACCACCTATCTGGAGCCCGCCGCCCGTTGGGGGGTCTGGGAGCTGCCCGCCGCCCTCCTGCCGGCCGGGTACCCGCGCATCGTCCAGCGGGCCGGCGGCCTGGCCGCGATGCTCCCGCCGGACGATCCCGGCCGGGCCGGGGCGACGGTGGCCAGGCTGGACGGGCTCGTGATCGCGGGCGGGGCCGACGTGGACCCCGGCAGGTACGGCGCGGAGCGCGACCCCAGGTCCGGTCCGCCCGCGCCGGAGCGCGACGCCTGGGAACTGGCCCTGATCCGGGCGGCCCTGGAGTCCGGCACCCCGCTGCTCGGCATCTGCCGCGGCATGCAGCTGCTCAACGTGGCGCTCGGCGGCACCCTGGTCCAGCACCTCGACGGCCACACCGGCCCGCCGGGCACGACCGGCGTCTTCGGCACGCACCGGGTGGTGCCGGTGCCGGGCACGCGCTACGCGTCGGTGGCGCCCGAGCCGTGCGACGTGCCCACCTACCACCACCAGTGCGTGGAGCGGCCGGCGCCGGGCCTGGTGGTCGGCGCCCATGCGGCGGACGGCACGGTCGAGGCGGTCGAACTCCCGGGATCCCCGTGGGTGCTGGGGGTGCAGTGGCATCCCGAGATGGGGGACGACCCGCGACTGCTGGAGGCGCTGGTCGCCGCCGCGGCGGCCCGGACGGCGGCCGGGGACCGGGTGCCGTGACCGGCGGCGGCCCGGACGGCGGCCGGGAATCCGGCGGCGGCCCGTCGGCCGTCCCTCGCCGCCGGCAGCCCCGCCCCGCCGACCGTTCTCCCGTCCTGCCGACCCGTCAGCCGTCCCGTGCCTCAACCGTCCCGACCCGTCAGCCGTCCCGTGCCTCAACCGTCCCGACCCGTCAGCCGTCCCGTGCCGTCAGGGACAGCAGGTCGCGGGCGGGGCCCGTCGGGCGGTGGCCCGAGGGCCACACCGCGCGCAGCTGGCGCCGCAGGCGTACTCCGGCGACCGGGATCTTGACCAGGCGCCGCGAGGACAGCTCCTCGCCCAGGGCGAGTTCGCTCAGGACGCACGGCCC
Organism: Streptomyces sp. NPDC006435; assembly: GCF_040612315.1. Classification (NCBI taxonomy): domain Bacteria; kingdom Bacillati; phylum Actinomycetota; class Actinomycetes; order Kitasatosporales; family Streptomycetaceae; genus Streptomyces; species Streptomyces sp. NPDC006435. Next base: position 41,876 of record NZ_JBEXPY010000061.1, on the reverse strand, counting down.
GGCACCGCTCTCCGCCGCGCCCTTCACCGCCGTGGTGGAGGAGAGTTCGAGCAGCGGCTGGGCGAGGCCGCCGTGCACGGCGAGGGCCGCGCCCAGCACCTGGCGGGTGCCGGAGCCGTGTTCGCGCAGGATCAGCGGGGTCGCGGCGAGCTCCCCCGGCGTCAGGGGGGCGCGGCGGCGGGCCCATGGATGGGACGGGGCGACCACGACGACGAGGCGGTCGTGGGCGACGACCGTGCCGTCGAGTCCTTCCGGCACCGACAGGCCCTCCACGAATCCGAGGTCGGCCTCGCCGACGAGCAGCCGCCCCGCGACGGCCGCCGAGTTCCCGGCGAGCAGCGAGACGGCGGTGTCCGGCCGTTCGGCGCGCAGCGCTATCAGCCAGCCCGGCAGCAGGTACTCGGCGATGGTCATGGAGGCGGCGACCCGCAGCCGCGAGTCCCGCCGGTCGCGCAGCGCCTGGGCTCCCGCGTCGAACGCCTCGGCCGCCTCGACGATCCTGCGCGCCCAGTCCGTGACCAGGGCTCCCGCGTCGGTGAGCCGGGAGCCGCGCGGGGAACGGTCCAGCAGGGCCACGCCGAGCTGCCGCTCCATGGCCCGGATGCGGCTGCTGGCGGCGGGCTGGGTGACGCCGACGTCCCGCGCCGCGCGCCCCAGGCTGCCGTGCCGGGCGACGGCGAGCAGGAGTTCCAGCGCCCCGAGGTCGGGGACCCGGTGGGACAGAGGGGGCGGAACGCGTGCTTCACCGGTCATAAAGCCAGCTTATGACCTCATAGAAGCGGACTCCCTGGTGGGGTCGTGCCCCCGCGGGCAAAAATCGTTGGCATGGCCACCATTCCGCGGACGCAGCAGTCCCCCGCCCCGTACCCGACCGCCCCCCGCCTGTCCTCCCTGCGGTATCTCGGCCCCAACTGGTACGCCGCCGTCATGGGCACCTCGATCGTCGCGAGCGCGGGGGTCGCGCTGCCCGTGCACATACCGGGGCTGCGGACCTTCTGCACGTTCGTGTGGGTGCTCTCGGCCCTCGCCCTCGCCGTCCTGCTCACGGCCCGCGCCGGGCACTGGATCGCCCATCGCGACCAGGCCCGCAGTCATCTCCTCGACCCCGCCGTCGCCCCGTTCTACGGCTGCCTCTCGATGGCTCTGCTGGCCGTCGGCGGCTCCTCGCTCGTGGTGGGCCGGGATCTCATCGGGGAGTCGGCGGCCCTGGCGCTGGACGTGGTGCTGTACACGGCGGGCACGGTGATCGGTCTCGTCGCCGCGGCCGCGATCCCGTACCTGATGGTCGTGCGCCACCGGATCGAGCCGGGGAACGCCTCTCCGGTGTGGCTGCTCCCGGTGGTGGCGCCGATGGTCTCCGCGGCGCTCGGCCCGCTGCTGGTGCCCCATCTGCCCGCCGGGCAGTGGCGGGAGGCGATGCTGCTGGCCTGTTACGCGATGTTCGGCCTGAGTCTGCTGGCCACGCTGGTGATGCTGCCGCTGGTCTTCGCCCGGCTCGTCCACCGGGGGCCGCTGCCGCTCGTGCTGACGCCCACCCTGTTCCTGGTCCTCGGTCCGCTGGGGCAGTCGACGACCGCGGTCGGCCAGATCGCCGACGCGGCGCCGGGCGCGGTCCCGGAGCCGTACGTCGCCGGGTTCGAGATGTTCGCCGTGCTGTACGGGGTGCCGGTGATGGGGTTCGCGCTGCTGTGGCTGGCCCTGTCCGCGGCGCTGGTGGTGCGGGCCCTGCGCAACGGCATGACCTTCGCCATGACCTGGTGGGGCTTCACCTTCCCCGTCGGCACCTGTGTCACGGGCGCCGCGGGCCTGGCCCGGCACACCGGTCTCACGGCGTTCACCTGGCTGGCCGTCGCCCTGTACGTGCTGCTGGTGACCGCGTGGGCGGTGGCCGGGTTCAGGACGCTGCGCGGACTGTTCGACGGAGCGCTGCTCGCAGCACCGCAGGGGCCCGCACCAGTGACGGCCCGTACCACGTGAGGTACCGCCCGTCGACGAGCGCGGCGGGCAGCCCGGGGAATGCCTCTGGTCCGTCGGTCGCGGTGAAGCGGTACGGCTCGTCGGGCAGCACCACCAGGTCGGCGCCCGCCGCGTTGAGCTCGTCGAGGGGGATGCGGGGATAGCGCTCGGCGTGGTCCGCGTGGACGTTCTCCACACCGAGCCGGGCCAGCAGGTCCCCGGCGAAGGTGTCGCGGCCCAGCACCATCCACGGCCTGCGCCAGACGGGCACCACCGCGCGGCGCGGGGCCGATGGGGACGGGAGCGCGGCCCAGGCCGCCTCCGCCTCGTCCAGCCAGCGCGGCCGGGACCGGCCGCAGGCGGCCAGGACGCGCGCGAGTTCCGCGAAGGCGTGGTCGAGGGTACGGATCTCCGTGACGAGCACCTCGGTACCGGCGGCCCGGAGCGCGGCGATGTCGGCGGCCCGGTTCTCCTCCTCGTTGGCGAGGACGAGGTCGGGCCGGAGCGCGAGGACCGCCGCCACGTCGGGGTTCTTGGTCCCGCCGATCCGGGCGGCGGTCAGGCCGGCCGGGTGGGTGCACCAGTCGGTGACGCCGACCACCGGGCCGGGGTCGGTGGTGGCCACGGCCTCGGTGAGCGAGGGCACCAGTGAGACGACGCGCACGGGGCCCCCGGTCAGCGGCGCGGGTCGAAGGTGGCGTCGATGTGCTCGGCGACCGAGACGACCAGCAGCCGCGTGCCGGGCTCCGTGGCCCGCCAGCGGTGCCGCACCCCGCCGGACAGGAACAGCGTGTCGCCCTCCTCCAGCCGGTACGCCTGCCCCTCGGCCTCCACCTCGACGCCACCCCGGGTCACGTACATCACCTCGTCGTTGCGGTGCTGGAACTCGCGCCCGAGGTCGATCTCCCCGCTGAACTCCAGGGCGCTGAGCTGGTGGCGTCCGCGCACCACCCGGCGCACCCCGTCGTCCCCGCCCGCGCGCACCACGTCGACGGCGCGCGCCGAGTCCGCGGCGGCACGCAGCCGTGCCGTGGTGGTCTCCAGGGCTTCGGCGACCAGATCCAGGGACCGGGCACTGGGCCGGGCCCGCTCGTTCTCGATCTGGCTGAGGAACGGCACGGACAGGCCGCTGCGCCCGGCGACCGCGGCCAGCGTGAGCCCCAGTGACCTGCGTCTGCGGCGGACCGCGGCACCCACGCGGAGTGCTTCCTTCTCGTCCATGTCCGGCTCCCTCCCGACTCGCCATCCTTCCGGTTGCCGACGCGTTACGCACACGGTTGCACAAGTCGGCCCGTCGATGAACACCGAGGCAGCGGGAAGGGGTGGATACCGCCATCTGCGGTATCCACCCCTTCAGGTGCTTCCGGGCCCTACTGCGGGGCCATCTTGTCCACGATGCCCGGGTTCTTCGCCATCCAGGCCTTCACGGCCTCCTCCTCGTGGCCCGTACCGAGCTTCTGGATCTGGTTCTCCAGGCCGGCGAGCTGGTCCTCGCTCAGCTCGAATGCCTTGAACCACTCCGTCAGCCGCGGGTACTGCGCCGGGAAGTCCTTGGACGCGATGGTGTGCAGCCGGTCGCCGTCGCCGAAGGCCTTCTCGGGGTCCTTCAGCTTGGTCATGCCGTACTCGCTGTACGCCCAGTGCGGCGTCCAGAGCAGTACCGCGACGGGCTCCTTCTTGGCGTACGCGCGCTTCAGCTCGGCCAGCATGCCGGGCGTCGAGGAGTCGAGGACCTCGTACTCCTCGTCGAGGCCGTACGTCGGCAGCACGTTCTTCTTGAGGTTCTCCATCGTGGCGGTGCCCGGCTCGATGCCGATGATCCGGTTCTTGAACCGCGAGCCCTTGCCCTTGAGGTCGGCGAGGGACTTGACGTCCTTCACGTACGAGGGCACCGCGACCTCGATCGACGTCGGGCCGTACCACGAGCCGAGGTCGGTCAGCCGGGAACCGTACTTGTCCCAGTAGTTCTTCTGGGTGTACGGCAGCCAGCCGTCGAACTGCACGTCGATCTGGCCGCGCGACATCGCGGTGTACATCGGGCCGACCTCGAACTGCTTGAGGTTGATCCTGTAGCCGCGCTCCTCCAGGACCGCCTTCCACAGGTACGTGGCGGCGATGTCCTCCTCCCAGGGGAACCAGGCCATCTCGACGGGACGGTCGCGCTCGTCCTTGCCGCCCTTGCCCTTCGCGGCGCCCGCCCCGGTGACCGGGGTCCACTTGTCGGCGACGCCCGGGTTGGCCTTCAGCCAGGTGCGGACGGCCTCCTGCTCCTTGCCGGAGCCGGCCTTCTGGATCTCCGCCTCCAGGCCGGTGAGCTGGTCCTCGCTCATCTTGAAGTTCTTGAGCCAGCGGCCGACCTCGGGGTTGTCGGCGGAGAAGCCCTTGCGGGCCAGGGTGTGGATGCCGTCGCCCTTGCCCCAGAGGTTCTTGGGGTCCTTGAGCTTGGTGAGCTCGAACTGGTTGTACGCCCAGTGCGGCGACCAGAGCGGGACGACGATGGGTTCCTTCTTGGCGTACGCGCGCTTCAGCTCGGCCAGCATCGAGGGCGTGGAGCCGTCGATGACCTTGTACTCCTCGTCCAGGCCGTAGCCCGGCAGGATCTTGTCCTTGAGCAGGCCCGTCTCACCGGCGCTCGGCTCGATGCCGACGATCCGGTTCTTGAACTTCGAGCCCTTGCCCTTGAGGTCCTCCAGGGACTTGACGTCCTCCAGGTACGCGGGGACGGCCAGCTCCAGCGAGGTGGGGCCGTACCAGGAACCCATGTCCTCCAGCTTGTCCTGGTACTTCTTCCAGTAGCTGGCGTGCGTGACCGGGAGCCAGGAGTCGGTCTCGAAGTCGATCTGGCCGTTGGCCATGCCGGTGTAGAGCGCGCCGGCCTCGTACTGCTTGACGTCGACCTCGAAGCCGCGCCGCTCCAGCATCTCCTTCCAGAGGAAGGTGGAGGCGATGCCCTCGTCCCACGGGATGTAGCCCATGCTGATCTTCTTGCCGGCGCCGACGTCCGAACCGTCGGCGGCGGTGTCCTTGTCCTGGTCGGACGAGCCGAAGATCCCCATGCCGCCCGCGACGAGCGCGAGGACGACGATGCCGACGACCGCGACCACGGGCTGCGGGCGGTGGTTCCAGAGCTTCGGGCCGCCGGCCATCGACCGCGCCCTGGCGAGCGCGCGGCGGGCCAGCGGGGAGACCTCGCGGCCGAGCGCGCCGGTCATCCGGTCCAGGTACATCGCCACGATGACGATGGAGATGCCCGCCTCGAAGCCGAGGCCGACGTCCACGTTGCCGATGGCGCGGTAGACGGCGCCGCCGAGGCCGCCGCCGCCGACCATGCCGGCGATGACCACCATGGACAGGCCCAGCATGATCACCTGGTTGATGCCCGCCATGATCGTGGGCAGGGCGAGCGGGAGCTGGACCCGCAGCAGGGTGTTGCGCCGGGTGGTGCCGAACGCCTCGGCCGCCTCGACGAGCTCGCCGTCGACCTGGCGGATGCCGAGTTCGGTCATCCGGACGCCCGGGGGCAGCGAGAAGATGATGGTGGCGATGATGCCGGGGACCACGCCGACGCCGAAGAAGATGACGCCGGGGATCAGGTAGACCATGGCGGGCATGGTCTGCATGAAGTCCAGGACCGGGCGGGTGACCGCGCTGACGGCCTTGGAACGGGATGCCCAGATGCCCAGCGGTACGGACAGCACCAGCGCGATGATGGTGGCGACGAGCACCAGGGTGACGGTGTCCATCGCCTCGTCCCACAGCTCGACGGAGTCGATGAGGGCGAATCCGACGAAGGCGAGCGCGCCCGCGAGCAGCCCGCGCAGCCACCAGGCGATGACGGCGACGATGCCCGCGAAGAGCAGCGGGGCGGGGGCGGAGAGCACGGCGGCTATGCCGTCGAACATGCCGCTGACGACGGAGCTGATCGCGTCGAACAGCCAGGCCAGGTGGGTCTGCAGCCAGTCGACGGCCGAGTCGACCCAGTCACCGAGAGGGAGCCTAAACACTGGCCACCTTCTTCGTGCCGGTCGTGCCCGCCGAAACGTCCTTCGGGGCCTCGGCGGGGGTCATCGGCTCGCCGAGGACGGCGAGCAGCCGGGCCCGCGGGACGACGCCGACGAGCTTGCCGCCGGTATCGGTCACGGCGACCGCGACCCCGCTCTGCGAGCAGGGCGTGAAGAGCTCGGCGATCGGCGTGGACTCGGTGACGGTGGCCGGGGCGGCCGCGATCACGTCGGCGGCGGTGCGCAGCTCCTTGCCGTCGTCCGTGCTGGTGCCCATGACGGTGTGCGGTTCGGCCATGATGGCGCCCGCGGTCAGCACCCGGGTCCGGTCGACGTCCTGGGTGAAGGAGGCGACGTAGTCGTTGGCCGGGGTGACCAGGATGTCCTCGGCGGTGCCGAGCTGGACTATCCGCCCGTCGCGCATCACGGCGATGCGGTCGCCCAGGCGCATGGCCTCGTTGAGGTCGTGGGTGATGAAGACGATGGTCTTCTTCAGCCGCTTCTGCAGTTCGAGCAGCTGGTCCTGCATGTCACGGCGGATCAGCGGGTCGAGCGCGCTGAAGGACTCGTCCATCAGCAGCAGGTCGGCGTCGGTGGCCAGGGCGCGGGCCAGGCCGACGCGCTGCTGCATGCCACCGGAGAGCTCGTCGGGCCAGGACTTCTCCCAGCCGGCGAGACCGGTCAGCTCCAGCGCCTCGACGGCGCGCTTCTCGCGCTCGGCACGCGGTACGCCCTGCACTTCCAGGCCGTACGCGGCGTTCTCCAGCACACTGCGGTGGGGGAAGAGCGCGAAGTGCTGGAACACCATGCTGATCTTCGAGGACCGGACATGGCGCAGCTCGGCGGGGGTCAGGGCGGTCAGGTCCTGTCCGTCGAACAGCACGCGCCCGGCCGTGGGCTCCAGAAGTCCGTTGAGCATGCGCAGCAGCGTGGACTTGCCGGACCCGGACAGACCCATCACGACGAAGATCTGACCCGGCTCGACGGTGAACGAGGCGTCGATCACCGCTGCGGTCGTTCCGTCGGCGCGCAGCTCGTCGCGGTCGGCACCGTCCTCGAGCCTTCGCACTGCTTGATCGGGTCGTCTGCCGAACACCTTGTACAAGTGCTCGGCCTGCAGCCTTGACACATACACCTCGCGGGTTGAACCGAAAAACGGTCTGCCACCCCCTCCGGCAGACCGTGGAGCGGCGCGGATCCGGTCCGCACGGCACGCGCATTGGTTGAAATCGCTACGTGATCCGCTCCGGCTGCGCGCCTGCCCCCGCTTATCCGACCCAAACACAAGAGTGACCCAGGTCACGTTTCCGCGATCGGTACCGCGGTCCGCCCTCCCCCGGTGTCCGCGACGGGCGGTGTCGGTGGGGTGCGGCATCATCGGGGTGTGACGCGACGCCTGATGCTCCTCGACACCGCCTCCCTCTACTACCGCGCCTACTTCGGGGTCCCCGACTCGGTGCGCGCCCCGGACGGCACGCCGGTCAACGCCGTGCGCGGTCTGCTCGACTTCATCGCCCGCCTGGTGCAGGACCACCGCCCGGACGACCTGGTCGCCTGCATGGACGCCGACTGGCGGCCGCACTGGCGGGTCGAGCTGATCCCCTCGTACAAGGCGCACCGGGTCGCGACGGAGACCGCCGACGGGCTGCCCGACGAGGAGGAGACCCCCGACACCCTGGCCCCGCAGGTGCCGGTGATCGAGGACGTGCTCGACGCCCTGGGCATCGCCCGGGTCGGCGTCGCGGACTACGAGGCGGACGACGTGATCGGCACGCTCACCGGCCGGGCCGCCGGCCCCGTGGACATCGTCACCGGCGACCGGGACCTCTACCAGTTGGTCGACGACGCCCGCGGGGTGCGGGTGCTCTACCCGCTGAAGGGGGTCGGCTCGCTCCAGCTGACGGACGGGACGTGGCTGCGGGAGAAGTACGGGGTGGACGGCTCCGGTTACGCGGACCTGGCCCTGCTGCGCGGCGACCCGAGCGACGGGCTGCCGGGCGTCCCGGGCATCGGCGAGAAGACCGCGGCGAAGCTGCTGGACGCCTTCGGCGACCTTGCCGGGATCATGGCCGCCGTCGACGACCCGGGGTCGGCGCTGACGCCGTCGCAGCGCAGGCGGCTCGACGAGGCGCGGGACTACGTGGCCGTCGCGCCGAAGGTGGTCCGGGTCGCGGGCGACGTGCCCCTGCCGCAGTTCGACCCCGCGCTGCCCGCCGCGCCGCGCGATCCCGCCGCACTGGAGGATCTCGCGAAGCGGTGGGGGCTGGGCGGTTCGCTGCAGCGCCTCCTCTCCACTCTGCACGGATGAGGTGCTAGCTTAGGTAAACCTAAGTAATTCGGAGCAGGGAGAACCTCGTGGCAGAGCGACCGGCGCGGCAGGCACCCAAGGCGCAGGGGGCCCAGGTGCTGCGCACCGAGCGGATCACACCGCACATGGTGCGCGTGGTGTTCGGCGGCGAGGGCCTCGCCGGCTTCGAGCTCTCCGGGTGCACCGACCATTACGTCAAGATCTGCTTCGCCCCCGATGGCGCCGACTACCCGCACCCCTTCGACATGGCCCGCATCCGCGAGGAGCAACCGCGGGAGCTGTGGCCCACGACCCGCACGTACACGGTGCGGTCCTGGGACCCGGCCGCCCGCGAGCTGGCGATCGACTTCGTGGTCCACGGCGACGAGGGGCTCGCCGGGCCCTGGGCGGTGCGGGCCACGCCGGGCGAGCAGGTGACCTTCCTGGGGCCCGGCGGGGGTTACGCCCCGGACGCCTCGGCGGACTGGCATCTCCTGGTGGGCGACGAGAGCGCCCTGCCGGCCGTCGCGGCGGCGCTGGAGCAGATGCCCCCGGGTGCGGTGGTGCACGCCTTCGTCGAGGTGGCGGACGCCGCGGAGGAGCAGAAGATCGTGACGCCCGAGGGCGTCGGGGTGACCTGGCTGCACCGCGGGGAGCGACCGGTCGGCGAGGCGCTGGTCACGGCCGTGCAGGAGCTGGAGTTCCCGGCGGGCGACGTCCAGGCGTTCGTCCACGGCGAGGCCGGTTTCGTGAAGGAGATCCGGCGTCACCTGCGCCTGGACCGCGAGATCCCGCTCTCCCGGCTGTCGATATCGGGCTACTGGCGGCTCGGCCAGAACGACGACGCCTGGCGCTCGGTCAAGCGCGAGTGGAACGAGCAGGTGGAGCGCGAGCAGGAGGGCGCCGCGTAGGCCCCTCCGCCGGACCGGAACCGGACAGGTCCCGGCCCGCCACCCCGTGTGCCCCGGCCCCGGCCGGGGCACACGTGCGCAGGGGCGACCGCCGGACGAGCGGTCAGCCCCCGGCAGCCGCCCCCGTCACCGCGCCGCTCGCACCACCTGCACCGCTCCTGTCCGCCGCGCCACTCGTACCGCCCCCGCCCCCCGCACCACCGGCATCACCCATGCCACCTGCGCCATCTGCGCCACTTGCACCATCTGCATCACTGACATCACCCGCACCGACGTCCCCGGCGTCCGCGCTCCCGTCCGCGCCGCTCCCGTACTCGTACGCGCGCGCCGAGGCGTCCACGTGCGCGAGCCGCCGCAGCGCACCGAACATCGCCTCCCCCAGCACCGTGCCCACGACCACGCTCTCCACCAGGTCCTCGCGCGCGACCCGGCGCCCCACGTAGTCGAGGTCGGCCCGCGCGACCGGTTCGGCGGCCGCTGCGTAGGCGTCGAGCAGTTCGACGAAGCCGCCGTGCCCGGCCCGCCGCAACGCGACGATCACCTCGGCCAGGGACTCGCCGGCCGGGCCGTCCGCGTCCGCCCGCCAGCCGCGCCGCTCCACCAGTTCCGCCACCTCGTCGCGGGCGTCGTCCAGTTCGGGCCCGGGATCGTCGCCTGTCGGCTGGGCGAGGCGCTTCGCCGCGAATCCCAGCACCTTGTGCACCGGCTGCTCGGGGTCGTCGACCACCTGCAGCACCTCGCCGATGGTCGCCAGCGGGAGCCCGCCGACGTCCAGCAGGGCGCGGATCAGCCGCAGCCTGCGCTCGTGCCCGTCGCCGTAACTGGCCTGGTTCGGGCTGGTCAACTGCCCGGCCGGGAGCAGCCCTTCCCGTACGTAGAACTTGATCGTCGGTACCGGGACCCCGGACCTGCGGCTCAACTCTCCGATGCGCACCGCGTGTTCATCCTTCCGCGCTTGCCAACCACCGGAGCCATCATAGATAGTTCCACTATCGGATAGCGGAGAGTACTGCTATCCATAATTCTCTGGGGGTTCCATGTCTTCCCGGCTCTTATCCGCCCCGCTCCTGCCCTCCTGGCGTTCCTGGCACCGGCCGTTGGTGCTCTTCGCCGCCGCGATGACCGTCATGGCGGCCGTCTCGGCCGTGGGGCTGGTGGTCGACGACCGGGTCCTCTCGGGCGCGGCGATATGGTTCAAACCGTTCAAGTTCGCGGTCTCGTTCGTCGTGTACGCGCTCGCGCTCGCCTGGATGCTGACGCTGGTCACCCGCGGCCGGCGGATCGGCTGGTGGGCGGGCACGGTGGTCGCGGCGGCCTGCCTGGCCGAGATGGCGATCATCACCGGCCAGGTGGTCCGCGGGAAGCGCAGCCACTTCAACCACGCCACCCCGTTCGACGAGGCGCTGTTCAACGCGATGGCCGTCACGGTCGTCGTCCTGTGGACCGGCACGCTGGTCATCGCGGTCCTGCTGCTGCGCGCCCGCATATCCGACCGCGCCGCCGCCTGGGCGATACGTTCGGGCGTGCTGCTCGCCCTGGTGGGCGCCGCGTTCGGTTTCCTGATGACACAGCCCACCTCCGAGCAGCGGGCGGCCGGGAACCTGGACACCGCCGACGTGATCGGCGCCCACGCCGTGGGCGTACCGGACGGCGGCCCGTCGATGCCGCTCACCGGCTGGTCCGCCACCGGCGGCGACCTGCGCATACCGCACTTCGTCGGGATGCACGCGCTCCAGCTGCTGCCACTGCTCCTGCTCGCCCTGATGTCCCTCGCCCCGCGTTTCGCGCGGCTGCGCGATCCACGGGTCCGGCTGCGGCTGGTGCTGGTGGCCTCGGGGGCGTACGCGGCACTCGTCGCACTCGTCACCTGGCAGGCGCTGCGCGGCCAGTCGCTGATCCACCCGGACGGCGCGACGCTCGGCGCCGCCGCCCTGCTCCTGGCGGTGACCGCCGTCGGCGGCCTGCTGGCCCTGCGGACGCCCCGCACGGACCGCCGGCCGGGGCCGCGGTCCGGCCCCGGCCCGGAGCACGGCCCCGACTCGAATCCCGATCCCGACCCCAGGTCCGACCCCGACCCGAAGTCCGATCCCACGGAAACGAAGGAGCTCGTGGCATGACCGGTGCACTCTTCGAGATCTCGTTCCTCCTGGCGGCCCCCTTCTGGCTGCTCATGATCCTGGCGCCCGGCCTGCGCCTCACGGCCCGCGTCGCCGCCTCCCCGTTCACCGTGCTGCCGGTGCTGGCGGTCTACCTGCTCATGGCGGTGCCCGTCCTCCCCGAACTCTGGGACGCGGTGCGCAGCCCCGACATCGACACCTTCCGCGACCTGACGGCCCTGGCGAACGGGGCCGGGGCGATCTGGGCCCAGGTGATCGCCTGGGATCTGCTGCTGGGCCAGTGGATGTTCCTGGAGGGGCGCCGGCTGGGCATCTCCCCGTGGGTGATGGGTCCGCTGCTGGTGCTGACGATCCTGCTGTCGCCGTTCGGGCTGCTGGTCTTCCTGGTCCTGCGGGCGGTACGGGGACCGAGGGCCCGTGCCGGGAACGGGGCCCCGGACCGGACCACCGTCCGTACCCTGGCCGGATGAGTCCTGCGAGCGACACGGAACGGCACGACCGGGTGGCGGGCGCCGTCGTCGGCTCGGCGGTGGGCGACGCGCTCGGGGCGCCGTTCGAGTTCGGCCCCGCCGGCGTGTACACGGCCCGTTTCCCGGACGGCGTCGGCACGATGTGCGGGGGCGGCGGCTGGGAGCCGGGCGAGGCCACGGACGACACCCAGATGGCCGTTCTGGTCGCGGAGTCCCTGCTGGAGCGCGGCGGGCTCGACCTCCCCGACATGTTCGACCGGTTCCGCCGGTGGGCGGCGGCCGACCCGAAGGACATCGGGCTGCAGACCGAGCAGGTCCTGACGGACGGTGCGCCCTGGGACCTCGCCGCCGCGCTGCACTTCCAGGTCAACGGGCGTGCGGCGGGCAACGGTTCACTGATGCGGGCGGCCGGTTCCGCCGTGTACTTCGCGCCCCGGGGACAGACGGCGACCATGGAGGCGGCGCGCCGGATCGCCGCGCTGCCCCATGGCGACCGGGCCGCCTGGGAGGGCACCGCCGTGCTCCACGAGCTGATCCGGGTGGCGCTCGACGGGGGCGATCCGCTCGGGGCCGTCCCCGCCGCCCTGGACCTGGTGCACGAGGACCACCGCGGGCGCTGGGCCGTCGTCCTGGCGCCGGACTGGCACCCGGGCGCGGCGACGGAGTTCAACGGCGCGGTGTGGCCCTGCCTGGGCACCGCGCTCTGGGCGCTGCGCACCACCCGCACGTACGAGGAGGCCGTGGCCGTCGCCGTCGACGTGGGCGGCGACACCGACACGGTCGCGGCGGTGACCGGCGGCCTGGCGGGTGCCGTGCACGGCTTCGGCGCGATCCCGTCCCGCTGGACGGAACCCCTGCACGTACCGCTGCCGGGGTTCGGGGGCCGGGTGCTGGGGACCGCCGACCTGGTGGACCTGGCCCGGCGGCTGGACGGGGCCGCCCCGCATGGTTCCCGCAGACATTCACCGACCCCGAATCTACACATAAGGGGCATATAAGAGCAGAATGGCAGAGCAGGCTGTTCATCACACGGCACGTGGTGGCGGTGCTGCACGAGGGAAGGAGACGAACCCCATGTCAAACCTCTCGCACACCGGCCGTGACATGGCCAGTCACCCCGATGTCTCCGAAATGCGCGATCGTTATGCCCGCATGCTCGGTGGCCGCGATGTGGCCCTGGTGGACGCGCCGGTGTTCCTCGTCGGTCTCTACTGCGCCATATCGCCGTGGGTGCTCCACTTCACGGCGAGTCAGCCCACGCTCGCGACGCACAACCTGATCATGGGTCTCGCGATCGCCGCCCTGGGCCTCGGATTCACCGTCATGCCCGAGCGCATGTACGGCCTGAGCTGGGCCATCTGCGCCATGGGGGCCTGGATGATCCTCTCGACGTGGATCGTCGGCAGCAGTCCCGACCTCGGCATCGTCCTCAACAACGTCATCATCGGCGGTCTGACCGTGCTGCTGGGACTGGTCTGTGCGGGCGTGTCCATGAAGAGCGGCAGCCGCGCCGCCTGAAGCGGGATTCGCCCGGGAGCCGAAAGCCGAAATGGGAACCGGCCGGAGCGGCAACCGGCCGGAGCAGGGACCGTCGACCGGTCCGCGCGGAGCGGACCGGTCGACGGCCGTACGGCACCGGGGTCCCGCGGAACACCCGGCCCGTCCGGCACTCCCCGTCCGGCGCCCGCGGGACGGGGCCCGCCCCGTGGGGAGACCTCACCCCACGGAGCTGTACGCCACGACCCCCCGCAGCACCGCGTCCACCGCCTTGTGCGCGCTGCGCGCCACGGAGCTCCCCTCCCTCGGCGCGGCGGCCGCGATCTGCCCCAGCACGTCGATCACCTGCTTGCACCACCGCACGAAGTCCCCGGCCGGCATGTCCGCCTCGCCGAGCACCTCGTCCAGCGTCCGCCCCGACGCCCACATGTAGACCGCCCAGGCGAACCCCAGGTCGGGCTCGCGCTGCCCGACCCCCTCCGCCTGGTTGATCTTGAATTCCTCCTCCAGGGCGTCGAGCCTGCCCCAGATCCGGACCATCTCGCCCAGCGCGGTCTTCGCCGGTCCCGACGGCAGCTTGGGCGCCACCGCGTCGTCGGCCTGCCGCGCCTCGAACACCAACGCCGATACGCACGCCGCGAGTTCGGCGGGGTTCAGGCCCTCCCACACCCCGGCCCGCAGGCATTCGCTCGCCAGCAGGTCCAGTTCGCCGTAGAGCCGCGCGAGGCGGCGCCCGTGCTCGGTGACCTCGTTGCCCCGCAGGTAGTCGAGCTCGGTGAGCAGGGCGACGATCCGGTCGAAGGTGCGGGCGATGGTGTTCGTCCGCCCCTCGATCCGCCGCTCCAACTGCCTCGTGTCGCGCTGCAGTCGGTGGTAGCGCTCGGCCCACCGCGCGTGGTCCTCGCGCTCGTCGCAGCCGTGGCAGGGGTGCGCCCGCAGCTCCGCCCGGTAGCGGGCGATCTCCCGGTCGTCGGCCGCGACGGACCGCCCCTTGCGGTGCCGCTCCGGCACGATGTGCCCGGCCTTGGTCCGCAGCGCGGAGGCCAGATCGCGGCGCGACTGCGGCGAGCGCGGGTTGAACGACTTCGGCACCCGCATCCGCTCCAGCGCCTCCACCGGCACCGGGAAGTCGATCGAGGCGAGCCGCTTGACCTGCCGCTCGGCCGTCAGCACCAACGGCCTCGGCCCGTCGTGGTATTCGAGCCCGCGATGGCCGTGCCCGTTGGTCCGCCCGGCGGGCAGCCCCGGGTCGAGGACCAGTGCCAGCCCGGCGAACTTGCCCGTGGGCACGTGGATGATGTCACCGGGCTTGAGCTTCTCCAGGGACGCCGCCGCGGCCGCCCGCCGCTGCACCGCGCCCTGCTTGGCCAGTTCCGTCTCCCGGTCCTTGAGGTCGCGGCGCAGCCGCGCGTACTCCTCGAAGTCGCCGAGGTGGCAGGTCATGCCCTCCCGGTAGCCCGCCAGCCCCTCCTCGTTCCGCTGGACCTGGCGGGAGATGCCGACCACCGACCGGTCCGCCTGGAACTGCGCGAAGGAGGTCTCCAGCAGCTCGCGCGAGCGGTGCCGCCCGAACTGCTGCACCAGGTTGACGGCCATGTTGTACGAGGGCCGGAAGCTGGAACGCAGCGGGTACGTGCGGGTGCCCGCCAGTCCGGCCAGCGCCCCCGGGTCCATGCCGCGCTGCCAGAGCACCACGGCGTGGCCCTCGACGTCGATGCCGCGGCGCCCGGCCCGCCCGGTCAGCTGGGTGTACTCGCCGGGGGTGATGTCGGCGTGCTGCTCGCCGTTCCACTTGACGAGCTTCTCCAGCACCACCGAACGCGCGGGCATGTTGATGCCGAGGGCGAGGGTCTCCGTGGCGAAGACGGCCTTGACCAGCCCTCGCACGAAGAGCTCCTCGACGACTTCCTTGAACGTCGGCAGCATGCCCGCGTGGTGGGCCGCGATGCCCCGTTCCAGTCCTTCGAGCCACTCGTAGTAGCCCAGGACGTGGAGGTCCTCGCCGGGGATGGCCGCCGTGCGCTCCTCGACGATCTCGCGGACCAGCCGCCGCTTCTCCTCGTCGTTGAGCCGCAGTCCGGCGTGCAGGCACTGCTGGACGGCGGCCTCGCAGCCGGCCCGGCTGAAGATGAACGTGATGGCGGGGAGCAGCCCTTCGGCGTCCAGCCGGTCGATGACCTCGGGCCTGGCCGGGGTCCAGATCCGGCTGCGCTGGCGCCGCTCGCGCTCCCGGTCCGCCTCGCGCACCATCTTGCCGCGGCGGCGCTCGCGCGGGTTGTACCCCCGCTGGTTCTCCATCCGGGCCAGCCGGACGAGATCGGGATTGACCTCGCGGCGTCCGGTGCCCCGGCCGCCGTGGTCGGTCTCCTCCTCGAAGAGGTCGTACATCCGGCGGCCCGCCAGCACGTGCTGCCAGAGCGGCACGGGCCGGTGCTCGGAGACGATCACCTGGGTGTCGCCGCGGACGGTGTCCAGCCAGTCGCCGAACTCCTCGGCGTTGGACACCGTCGCCGACAGCGACACCAGGGTCACGGAGTCCGGGAGGTGAATGATCACTTCCTCCCAGACGGCGCCCCGGAAGCGGTCGGAGAGGTAGTGCACCTCGTCCATCACCACGTAGCCCAGGCCGCGCAGCGCCTGCGAGCCCGCGTACAGCATGTTCCGCAGCACCTCGGTGGTCATGACGACCACCGGGGCATCGGCGTTGACGCTGTTGTCGCCCGTCAGCAGGCCGACCTTGTCCGGTCCGTACCGCTTGACCAGATCGGTGAACTTCTGGTTGGACAGGGCCTTGATGGGTGTGGTGTAGAAGCACTTCCGGCCCTGCGAGAGGGCGAGGTGCACGGCGAATTCACCGACGATCGTCTTGCCCGACCCCGTCGGGGCGGCGACGAGTACGCCCTTGCCGGCCTCCAGGGCCTCACAGGCCTCGATCTGGTAGGCGTCCAGATCGAATTCGTACAGCTCACGGAAGGGCGCGAGTGCGGTGGCCTGCTCGGCGGCACGGATCCGAGAAGCCTGGTATCGCTCAGCTGGTGAGAGGTCCTCTGTCATCGTGCTTTCGAGCCTACCCGCCACCTCTGACAGCAGGCGCGATCTTTAAATCCCGCCGGAGGGACCCGGTGCGAGCACCCGTACCGCGCCCGGCACGCAGTGCGCGGTGAGCGGCAGCGCCCCGAGCTGTTCACCGTCCGCGTACGCGGTAACACCGGCCGCGGCCAGTTCGACGGAGGAGACCCGGTGCACGGTGACCGCGGGGTGGTCGAGGTGCGTTCCCTTGTAGACGCGGGGAAAGACCTTGAGCAGGGTGGTGCGGCTGCAGTTCCCGACGACGGTCACGTCGAACAGCCCGTCGTCCATGACGGCGTCCGCGCAGATCCGCATGCCCCCGCCGTACGTCGAGCCGTTGCCCACGGCGATGAGGGTGGCCTCGATCTCCCGCACCGGGCCGCCGTCCAGCGCGATCTCGTACGGGATGGGCCTGAACGCGGCGAGCTCGGCGAGGATCGCGAGGTCGTACTTGAACCGTCCGCCGACCCAGCGCATCCGGTTGCCGCGGTCGTTGACCCGGGAGTCGAAGCCGGAGGCGAGCACGGAGCCGAACCACCGCTCGCCGACCCGGCCGAGGTCGATCTCGCGCGCGGCACCGCCCTTGAGCAGTTCGGCGGCCAGCCGTCCGGCGGCGAACGGGTCCCGTATCGGAGTCCCGAGCGCGCGGGCGAAGTCGTTCCCGGTGCCGACGGCGACGATCCCGAGCGGGGTCCGCGTCCCGGCGACGGCCTGCAGGGCGAGGGACATCATGCCGTCCCCGCCCACCGCGACCAGCGCGCCGGTCCCGTCCGCGACGGCCCGGCGGGCCCTTCGCAGGGCGTCGTCGGCGTCCTCGCCGAGAACCGTGCGGACGGAGAATCCGGCGTCCCGCAACGCGGAAGCGGCCGGCTGCGCGGCATGCGCGCCCCGGCCGCTCCCCGCGGTGGGATTGACGAAAAGGGTGATCTCGCTGGTCACCCGGGGACCCTACAAGGTCAGGTGATGTCGTCGTAACCGTTCAGTCGGTCACGGTCCGAGTTCGCCTGCGAGGGCAACGACCGGGTGGACGAGACCGGTTCGATCTCACCGATGTCCTCGGGCGTGAGGTCCAGGTCCGACGCCTCGTCGTCGGCCGGGCCCGCCGCCGCGATCCGCGCCTTGCGGCGGTCGTTGAGGAGCGCGATCGCCGTGGCCACGAAGTAGAGCGCCCAGATCGGTACGGCGAGCATCAGCATGCTCACCGGGTCCGTGCTGGGAGTGGCCAGCGCGGCGAAGAGCGTGATGCCCATGATCATGCCCCGCCACCAACCCAGCATCCGCTTGCCGGTGATGACCCCGCCCAGGTTCAGCATGACGAGCAGCAGGGGCAGTTCGAAGGAGAGACCGAAGACCACGACCATGCGTGTGATCAGGTCCAGCAGTTCGTCCAGCGGCAGCTGGTTGTCGAGGTCGGCGGGCGAGAACTCCAGCAGCACCCGGGACATCGTGGGCAGGGTCTTGTACGCGAAGAAGCCACCCGCGAGGAAGAGCGGGAAGCCCGCGCCGACGAAGGCGAGGGAGTACTTCTTCTCGTGCTTGTGCAGCCCCGGTGCCACGAACGCCCACAGCTGGTAGAGCCAGAGCGGCGAGGACAGGGCGAGACCCGCCATCAAGGAGACCTTGAGGGCGAGGGTGAACGGGGTGATCAGACCGTTCAGGACGATACGCGCGCAGGTACCGTCCTCCTTCTTCGAGAGTTCGGCGAAGCTGGACTCACAACCGACCGCCTTCAGCACGGGGTCGGTGAAGACCTCGATGATCTCCTTGTAGAAGAACGCGGCGACGATCGTGACGACGACGATCCCGAGCAGCCCCTTGGCCAGCCGGTTACGCAGCTCACGCAGGTGCTCCACCAGGGGCATGCGGCCCTCTGGGTCCGTCTCCTGCTTGCGGGCAGACTTGAGCAACCCACGTCCTCATCTCGTGCAGCAGGCACTCACGATCAGGGCGCCTGCGTCGGCCCGTTTCTTGTCAGCGCTTGGTCGAGTCGGTCGGCTCCGCGACCGGACGCGAGCTGGTCACGTCGCCGGGGGCGGCCTTGATCGTGCGCTGGGCGGTCTGGTCCTGGGCCGCGTCGTTGGCGGCCGGCTCGGCCGGGGTCGCCGACGGGGCGCTCTCGGACTTCATCGCCTTGGCCTCGCTCTTGAGGATGCGGGCCGACTTGCCGAGCGAGCGAGCCATGTCAGGAAGCTTCTTCGCGCCGAACAGCAGAATGATGACGACGAGGATCAGGATGATCTCGGGAGCGCCAAGCTTTCCGAACATATGCGTGTACCTTCTCACCGAGGCAGCAGGGGCGGGCGGATCGAACCTCGGACCGGACGTCCGACCTTCGTACTGTCAGCGATCGTATCCCGCAGGAGTAAACACAGGGCAATACCCACGCATCCTTGCGGTTACGGCCCATGCCTCGCTCTCCGGGCCGCTTCAGCAGCGTACCCCTCCGGCCCGAGAAACTGGAGGCCGCGCCCGCTCCGATCCATTCGCCCTGCTCACGGGGCGATCGGGAGCCGGAGGAGCGCCGGGACGAGGGGTCCGTCAGCGCAGTGCCTCGCCGGTGGCGGCGAGGTCGGTCGCCGCCCTTTCGAGGTCCTCCGCGGCCCGGT
Source organism: Streptomyces sp. NPDC006435 (assembly GCF_040612315.1). Taxonomy (NCBI): domain Bacteria; kingdom Bacillati; phylum Actinomycetota; class Actinomycetes; order Kitasatosporales; family Streptomycetaceae; genus Streptomyces; species Streptomyces sp. NPDC006435. The sequence continues at coordinate 22,962 of NZ_JBEXPY010000061.1, read as the reverse complement.
TGATGCGCTGGGTGGTCAGCGTCACCTGACGCCCGAGACGCTGGGCCTCGACGAAGACCTTGACGGCCAGCACGCCGAGGACGGCGATGCCGAGAAATCCCAGGGCGATGGCGAGCATGGGCCAGAACATGCGCAGAGCCTCGATGTGTCTAGGGGGCGGAGCCTCGGAGCCGGTGCGGCGGGAGGCGTTCCGGTGACGGATACGGGACAGCCCTCAGGCCCGGAGACCGGTGTGGAGGCGCAGCGTCCGGACCCCGCCGCCGGTGAGGAGTTCGACTATCCGCTCCCCCGCGGGCTTGCGCACGGCCGCGCCGCACCGCGGGCAGGTGAAGGAGTAGAACGTCGTGCGCCGGCTGGCGCCGACGGCGAGGCGCAGGGCGCCCGCCGCCAGCTCGAACCGTTCGCGGCAGTCCGGGCAGGCGGCCCTGAACCGCACGGACTCGGGCACCACCACGGTCGGAACGTTTGACACCACGGACATATGACCCATGTCTCCCTCGGTATCCGCTCAGACCGGGCCGTCGTACGCGGCGAGCGCCGCACGGGCCGCCTCCCGCGCGCTCTGCGCGAGCTCCGGCGGGGAGACGATGCGGCCCTCCCCGCCCAGCCGCAGCGCGAGCCTGCGCAGCGAGGCCGGGTCGGGGGTGCGCAGGGTGATGCGCAGCCCGCCGTCGGGCAGCTCCTGCGCGCTGTCGTGCGGGTAGTACTCGGCGACCCACCGTCCGCCGGGGCCCACCTCGACCACGACCTCGGGGTCCTCGGCCGCCGGGTGGACGAGCCCCTCGGACAGGTCCCGCAGTTCCAGCTCGGGCGGGGCGGCCGGTTCGTCGAGGAGCCGGATCTCGGCCACCCGGTCGAGCCGGAAGGTGCGCCGGTCCTCGGAGGAGCGGCACCACGCCTCCATGTACGTGTGCCCCACGGCGAACAGCCGGATCGGGTCCACCTCGCGCTCGGTGAGTTCGTCGCGGGCGGGCGAGTAGTAGCGCAGCCAGAGCCGGCGGCGCTCGGAGATCGCCCGGTCGACGTCGGCGAAGACGCCGCCCTCCGACTCGAAGGTGACCGAGAGCCGGGAGCTCGCCGCGCCCGTCTCACCGGCCGCGGTCTCCAGCTTCGCGGTGGCCCGCAGCAGCGCCTGCCGGTCGCTCTCGCGCAGTCCGGGCAGCGTGGCCACGGCGCGGGCGGCCACCAGGAGCGCCGTCGCCTCGTCGGCGGCGAGCCGCAGCGGCGCGGCGACGTCGTCCGGGTTGTGCCACCAGATGCGCTCGCCGTCGGTGTCGATGTCCAGCAGGTCCCCGCCGCGGAAGCTCGTCCCGCACATGGGCAGCACATCGAGGTCCGAGATCAGCTCGTCCTCGGTGATCCCGAAGGCGCGGGCCACGTCCTGGACATGGGCACCGGGGCGCTCGCGCAGGTACGTCACCAGGGAGAGCATCCGGCGGGTCTGGTCGATCGCGTTCGTCGCCATGAGTACGCTCCTCCCCTTCAGTCCTTGGCCACGGCGCGCAGCCGCTCCACCACGTCGGCCCGCAGATCGGCGGGCGCCTCCACGACCACGTCCGGGCCGAACTCGACGAGCCAGGCGTCCAGGCCGTGTCCGTACGGAATCTCCAACTCGTCCCACCCGTTCCCGAGTTCCCGGACCGACACGGCGCGCGAGCGCAGCGGGTAGCCGGCTCCGGTGCGCAGCCTGATCAGCGCGGTCCTGGTCGCCGTCTCCCCCGCCCAGCTCTCGACGGTCTCGCGGACGGTCACCACGTCGGGCACCTCCCTGGTGAACGCCCCGGCCCGGGAGCGGACCCGGCCGGTGATCCGGGAGAGCCGGAACACCCGCTCGGCCCCGCGTTCGCGGTCCCAGCCGGCCAGGTACCAGTGGCCGCGCCAGCACTCCAGCGTCCACGGTTCGACGTGGCGCTGTTCGGAGCGGGCCGCGTTGCCCTTGCGGTAGTCGAAGATCACCGGGCGGCGGTCCCGGCAGGCCAGCATCAGCGGTTCGAAGGCGGCCTCGTGGACGGGGATGCGCGGTTCGAGGGCGCTGTGCACCTCGTACGTTTCCTCGGTCTCCGGCATGCCGGCGGCCCGCAGCTTCTGCAGCGCGCCGCTGGCGGCACCGGCCAGCCGGGCCTGCTGCCAGACCTTGGCGGCCAGTCCGAGCGCGGCGGCCTCCTCGGCGTCCAGCGTGATCGGGGGCAGTCGGTTGCTGTCGCGGCGGGCGAGGTAGCCGATGTCTCCGTCCAGGTTCTCCACGGTCTCGATGACCAGACCGAGCTCGCGCAGATCGTCCTTGTCGCGCTCGAACATCCGGTTGAAGGCGTCGTCGGAGCCCGCTTCCAGGTAGGCCTCGATGGATCCGCGCAGCTCGCGCTTGCTGAGCGGGCGGCGGGTCCCCAGCAGGCACAGCGCCAGGTTCATCAGCCGCTCGGCCTTGGCAATCGCCATCGGCGCCCTTTCTGTTTCGCTCTACGACGGTCGACCGTACCGCTCCGCGCTGTCCGGGCAAAAGCGAGGGCCCGTGCCTCGCGGCACGGGCCCTCGCGTCGCACGGATGCGGATCAGACGGCGACCAGGTCGCAGACGAAGATCAGCGTCTCGCCGGGCGCGATGCGGCCGCCACCGGCGCCGCGGTCGCCGTACGCGAGGTGCGCGGGGATGATCAGCTGGCGACGGCCGCCGACCTTCATGCCCTGCACGCCCTGGTCCCAGCCGGCGATGACCTGACCGGCACCGAGCTGGAACTCCAGCGGGCCGCCGCGGTTCCAGGAGGCGTCGAATTCCTCGCCGGTGGAGAAGGCCACACCCACGTAGTGGACGGAGACGGTGGCGCCCGCCTTGGCAACCGCGCCGTCGCCCTCCCAGATGTCCTTGATCTCCAGCTCGGCCGGCGGCTCGCCACCCGGGAAGTCGATCTCGGGCTTCTCGATGCTCACTGACTTGCTCCTCTTGATGATGAACTGGGCAACCGGGACAGTCTTACATCTTCGCCAGCAGGTCCACCGAGAAGACCAGCGTGGACTTGGCGGGGATGGTCTGCTGGGCCTTGTCGCCGAAGCCCTGGTCCGGCGGGATGACGAGCAGCACCCGGCTGCCGATCTTCTTGCCGACCAGCCCGTTCTTCAGGCCCTTCAGGGTGACCTGGGCGAGCGGGAAGGTCTGCGTCTTGCCCGCCGCGTAGGTGCTGTCGAAGGTCTTGCCGTCCTTCCACGTCAGTCCGACGTAGCTCACGACGACGCTGTCGGTGTCCTTCACGACCTCGCCCTTGGACTCCAGGATGTAGTTGGAGACCAGCTTCTTCGGCGGGTCGCTCTTGGCCGGGATGGTGACCTTGGGCGCCTTGCCGTCCGTGTTGGTGCCGACCTTCGGGAGGTCGATGTTGTCCTGGGCGACCTCGGTGCCCTTGGCGGAGGACGGGATCTGCGTCGCCTTCAGGACGTCGACGACGAAGACGAGCGTGGCGTTGGGCTTGATGTCGCCCTGCCCCTGGGCGCCGTAACCGAGGTCCGGCGGGATGACCAGCTGGACCCGGCTGCCGACCTTCTGGCCGACGAGGCCCTTGTCCCAGCCCTGGATGACCATGCCGGCGCCGAGGGTCAGGTCGAACGGCTGCTTGCGGTCGAAGCTGTTGTCGAACGGCTTGTCGGAGTCCCAGGACTGGCCGAGGTAGTTGACCTGGATCGCGTCGCCGTTCTTGAGCGTGGCGCCGTCGCCCTCGCTGACGACTCTGGTCTTCAGCTCCTTGGGCGGGTTGCCCGTGCCCTTGGCCAGGGTGGGCTTCTCCCCGAACTTCGCGCCCGCGGTGATCGCGGGGAAGCCGTCCTTCGACGGGGCGGAGGCGGAAACGGAATCGGAAGCGGAGCCCTTCTCGTCGCCGCAGCCCGTTGCCAGCAGCAACAGGGGTACGACGAGAAGGCCGGCGAGTCGGCGCACTGGTTCCTCAGATCTCAGACGGCACGATTGATTGGGTCCCCGACACTCTAGGGCGTACGCGGGGCCCCGTACGAGGAACGTACGGGGCCCTGCGTCGCGTCGTCGGCCGGGCTTCTCCCGTGCCGGGTCACATACCCGCGATCAGCTTCTCGACACGGTCGTCCACCGAACGGAACGGGTCCTTGCACAACACGGTGCGCTGCGCCTGGTCGTTGAGCTTGAGATGCACCCAGTCGACGGTGAAGTCCCGCCGCTGTTCCTGCGCCCTGCGGATGAAGTCGCCGCGCAGCCGCGCCCTGGTCGTCTGCGGGGGCACGGACTTGCCCTCGAAGATCTTCAGGTCGTTGCAGACGCGGGCGGCCTGCCCCTTGCGTTCCAGCAGGTAGTACAGACCGCGACGACGGTGGATGTCGTGGTACGCGAGGTCTATCTGGGCGACCCGCGGGTGCGACATGGTCATGTTGTGCTTGGCCCGGTACCGCTCGATGAGCTTGTACTTCATCACCCAGTCGATCTCGGTCTCGATCCGGTCGAGGTCCTCGGCCTCGACCGCGTCGAGCGTACGGCCCCAGAGCTCCAGCACCTGGGCGACCGTCCCGGTGCGGATGCCGCGGCGGTCGACGAAGTCGACGGCCTTCTCGTAGTACTCGCGCTGCACCTCGATGGCCGACGCCTCGCGGCCGCTGGCCAGGCGCACCTTGCGCTGCCCGGTGGTGTCGTGGCTGACCTCGCGGATCGCCCGGATCGGGTTCTCCAGCGTCAGGTCCCGCATCACCGTGCCCGCCTCGATCATGCGGAGCACCAGGTCGGTCGCGCCGACCTTGAGCAGCATGGTCGTCTCGGACATGTTGGAGTCGCCGACGATGACGTGGAGGCGGCGGTACCGCTCCGCGTCCGCGTGCGGTTCGTCTCGCGTGTTGATGATCGGACGGGAACGCGTCGTCGCGGAACTGACGCCCTCCCAGATGTGCTCGGCACGCTGGCTGACGCAGTAGACGGCGCCCCGGGGGGTCTGCAGCACCTTGCCCGCGCCGCAGATCAGTTGCCTCGTGACGAGGAAGGGAATGAGGATGTCCGCGAGCCGGGAGAATTCACCGTGTCGTGCCACCAGGTAGTTCTCGTGGCAGCCGTAGGAATTCCCCGCGGAGTCGGTGTTGTTCTTGAAGAGATAGACGTCGCCCGCGATTCCCTCCTCGTGCAGGCGGCGTTCGGCGTCGACGAGCAGACCTTCGAGAATGCGCTCACCGGCCTTGTCGTGGGTGACCAGTTCGGTCAGGTTGTCGCATTCGGGGGTTGCATATTCCGGATGCGATCCCACGTCGAGGTAGAGGCGGGCGCCGTTCCGCAGAAAGACATTGCTGCTGCGGCCCCATGACACAACACGGCGGAAGAGGTAGCGCGCCACTTCGTCAGGGGACAGTCGGCGCTGTCCCCTGAACGTGCACGTGACGCCGTACTCGTTCTCCAGCCCGAAAATGCGGCGGTCCATGACTGAACATTACGCCTGATGGCCTGAGCTGAAACCGGGTTCGACAGCACCGTTTCGATCATTTTCCGATCCCCGTACTGCAACGGCGGTGCGGACGGGAACTGCCAGTACCCGTCCGGTGGTCAGCAGAACGAGGAGTGCCGCCACTCCACCGGCCGCAGCGACGGCGAAACTCCACGCCGTGCCGCCCAGCTCGACGGCCGGGCCCGCCACGGCCGTTCCGACCGCGGCGCCCACCCCGAACGTCGTCACCAGCCAGGAGAACGCCTCGGTCACGGTGCCCCTCGGGGCGTGCCGGTCGACCACGATGAACGAGCAGGCGATCGCGGGGGCCAGGAAGACCCCGGCCAGTGCCGCCAGCGCGGTCATGGCGGCCACGCCCGGCGTCAGCATCAGCGGCAGGTAGCCCAGCGCCAGCAGGGCGACGATGACCCGCAGCCGGCGCTCCGGGGCCCCGGCCCACTGCCGCGCCCCGTACACCGCGCCGCCGATCAGCGCGCCCAGCCCGAGCGCGGCCATCAGCCAGCCGTACACCGACTCGCGGCCGTGGTCGTCGGCGTAGGCCACGCCGGCCACCGTGATCGAGCCCAGTGCCAGTCCGACGAAGAAGAACGAGCCGAGCAGCACCAGCAGCCCCGGCGAGCGCAGCGCGCCCAGCCAGTGCGCCTCGCGGGGCGCGGAGCGCCAGGTGCGGGACGGTTCGGAGAGGACGACGGAGAGCGCCCCCAGCACCCCCAGCACATTGATGACGAGCAGGGCCGCGGCGGGCGACCAGAGCGAGACGAGCACCGTGACCAGGAGCGGGCCCAGGGTGAACATGACCTCCTGGGCGACGGCGTCCATGGCGTACGCCCGGTGCACCCGGTCCTCGCCGCCCAGGACGCTCGGCCACAGGGCCCGCAGGCCGCCCTCCAGCGGCGGCGTGAAGAGCCCGGCCACGACGACCGCCCCGTAGGCCAGGGGCAGCGAGCCGAGGCCCACCGCGGCCAGCAGGACCATGCCCAGCGCCGAGACCACCGAGGCCGGGAGCTGGACGCGCGGCTGGCCGTACAGGTCCACGGCGCGGCCCAGCAGCGGCTGGCCGACGGCGGTGGACAGCCCGTACACGGCCGCGAGCGCGCCGGCGAGGGTGTAGCTGCCGCCCTCGGCCCGGGTGAAGAGCACGATCGCGATGTGGCCGGTACCGCTCGGCAGTCGCCCCAGCAGGGTGCCCGCCAGCAGCCGCGCGGCGTGTTTCGCCCGGAGGATGTCCAGATATCCCGCGGCCATGTCCGTCGCCCCTCTCCCTCGGGCGCTCTTCGGCCACCCAGAGGTTTTACGTATAACGTCGAGGCTCATACGTACCATGTGCCCAGTCCGCAGGTCCACCTCGCAGCGCCTGCCCCGATCGGCCCGGAGGCCCGAGTGACCAGCGCACCACAGCCCGTACCGACCCGGCCCACCAGCCGCGACGTCGCCCGGGCCGCGGGCGTCTCCCAGGCCACCGTCTCCCTCGTGCTCGGCGACAAGTGGCGGGGCCGGGTCTCCGCGGCCACCGCGGAGCGCGTCCGGCACACCGCCCACGGGCTCGGCTACCGGCCCAATCTCGCCGCCCGCAATCTCCGCCTCGGCCGTACCAGGACCGCGCTGCTGGTCGTCCCCGCGCTCACCAACGAATTCTTCGCGCGCGTCTACACGGGGGCCGCCGCGGTAGCCGCCGAACACGACTTCGGGGTCGTCCTCTACCCGTCCCCCGAGGGCACCGGGCCGGCCCGGGACCCCTTCGCCTCGGCGAGCGCCTCCCTGGACGGCGTGATCGCCTCCTCCATGGCCGCCGGCGCCCTGGACGCGCTGCGCGGTGCGGCCCTGCCGCTGGTCATGCTCGACAGCGACCCGGCGGACGGCGGGGTCGCTGCCCACGTCAATCTCGACGTCGCCGACGGCATGCGGCAGGTGGCGGAGCACCTGCTCGCCCTCGGCCACCGCCGCTTCGTCCACCTCGCGTCGGCGGTCGACTCCTGGACCTTCGTGGTGCGCGGCCGGGCCCTGCACGAGACGCTGCGGGCGGCTCCCGGCACCTGTGTGCGGACCGTCACCGCGGCGCTCGACGTACACGCGGGCCGCACGGCGGCCGAGCAGGCCCTCGCCGCCCCCGGCCCCCGGCCCACCGCCATCGTCTGCGACGACGACATCCTCGCCGCGGGTGCCTGCAAGGCCGCCCGCAGGCTGGGCCTGCGGGTGCCCGGCGACCTCTCGGTCACCGGCTTCGACGACCTGTCCCTGGCCACGGCCGTCGAGCCGGAGCTCACCACCGTGCGGCTGCCCGCCGAGCAGGTCGGCGAGCGCGGCATGGCGGCCCTGCTGGCGGTCCTGGACGACCGCCCGGTCGAGCCCGGCAGCCTGCCGGTGCGCCTGGTCGCCCGCGGTTCCTCGGCGGCCGCCCGCCCATGACCGCGCCCCGGCCCGCCGGGAGGCGGACCGGGGCGTGCGTCACCGCGACGGGCTACTTCTCGGAGGACTCCACGTCCCCGCCGGAGTCGGCCGACCCGGTGGTGTCCGTCGGGGCCGCGGCGGCCCCGTCCTCGGTGTCGGAGGGGGCGTCCGTCGGCGCGGAGCCGCCGTCCGCCTCCAGCAGCCGCGCCAGCTGCCGCCCGACGATCCGCTTGAACTTCCGCTGCTGCGGTCGCGTACGGTCCAGGACCGCGACCTCCAGCCGCTCTGCGGGGATCTCCCGCTCGCTGCCGTTGGGGTCGCGCGACAGCGCCTGCACCGCCAGCTTGAGCGCCTCGGCGAGCGTCATCCCGTCCCGGTGCCGCTGGTCCAGGAAGGTGCTGATCTGCTCGGCGTTGCCACCGACCGCGACCGAGCCGTGCTCGTCGACGATCGAACCGTCGTGCGGCAGCCGGTAGATCTGGTCGCCCTCGGGCTCGGTGCCCACCTCGGCGACCACCAGCTCCACCTCGTACGGCTTCTCGGCCGCGCTGGAGAAGATGGTGCCCAGCGTCTGCGCGTAGACGTTGGCCAGCCCACGGGCCGTCACGTCGTCGCGGTCGTAGGTGTATCCGCGCAGATCGGCGTAGCGCACGCCGCCGATGCGGAGGTTCTCGTACTCGTTGTACTTGCCGGCGGCGGCGAAGCCGATCCGGTCGTAGATCTCGCTGAACTTGTGCAGCGCGCGGGACGGGTTCTCGCCGACGAACACAATGCCGTCGGCATACTGCAGCACAACCAGGCTGCGACCACGGGCGATGCCCTTCCGGGCGTATTCCGCCCGGTCGGCCATGGCCTGCTGGGGTGAGACATAGAACGGCGTCGACACCGGTTATCCGTCCCTTTCTGTCAGTGACGAGAGCATCGGAGAGGCAGCGGAACGGCGGTCAGAGCAGCGCGGCGCGCGGGCCGTCGGGCTGTTCCATCCGGCGTTCGAGGACCGAGCGGGCGATCTCGGAGGATTCCGTGTCGTCCAGCCTCCGGTAGCCCTCGTCGGTGATGACGGTGACGATCGGATAGATCCGCCGGCCCACGTCCGGACCGCCGGTCGCCGAGTCGTCGTCGGCCGCGTCGTACAGCGCCTGTACGACCAGGGTGAGCGCCTCCTGCTCCGTCAGGTCGTCGCGGTAGAGCTTCTTCATCGAGCTGCGGGCGAAGACCGATCCCGAGCCGGTGGCCGCGTACCCGTGCTCCTCCGAACGGCCGCCGGTCACGTCGTACGAGAAGATCCGTCCCTTCTCGCGGTCGATGTCGAAGCCCGCGAAGAGCGGCACGACGGCGAGGCCCTGCATGGCCATCCCCAGATTGCTGCGGATCATCGTGGAGAGCCGGTTCGCCTTGCCCTCCAGCGAGAGCTGGGCGCCCTCGACCTTCTCGAAGTGCTCCAGCTCCAGCTGGAACAGCTTGACCATCTCCACGGCCAGCCCGGCCGTGCCGGCGATGCCCACCGAGGAGTACTCGTCGGCCGGGAAGACCTTCTCGATGTCGCGCTGCGCGATCACGTTGCCCATGGTCGCCCGCCGGTCACCGGCCAGGACCACCCCGCCGGGGAAGGTCACCGCGACGATGGTCGTCCCGTGCGGCGCCTCGACGGCCCCCTGGAGGGGCGGCAGGCTGCGGTTGCCCGGGAGCAGCTCCGGGGACTGGTCGGACAGGAAGTCCATGAACGAAGAGGATCCCGGCGTCAGGAAGGCAGCTGGTAGACGCCCGGTGCTACGAGTGTTGGCTTCCACGCGTTTCCCTCCAGGTAAGCGACGGCCCCGAACCGGATGTCGGGATCGTCTCCCAACTCGCCGACGGCCGAATTGCAGTTGATGCGGTTACGCCACGGACCCTACCCGTCCCGTGGCGGTGATCCACATGAACCGCGGGGGCAGCTGCACGGCTCGCGGTGCCGCTTGTGGCCGCGCGGTACGGGCCGACCGGGCCCGTACCGCGCGTACCGCTTCCCACTCCCCCGCGTTCACACTTGTGAATTACTGTCCGCCCTTTTGGACGAACGAACGCACGAAGTCCTCGGCGTTCTCCTCGAGCACGTCATCGATCTCGTCCAGGACCGAGTCGACGTCGTCGCTCAGCTTCTCCTGGCGCTCCTTGAGGTCCTCGGACGCCTGCGCGTCCTGCGCCTGCTCCTCGACCTCCTCGGTGGAACGCGTCGCCTTCTGCTGTCCGCCGCCGGTGTCCTTGGTCGCCATATAGCTCACCCCGCTCGGTTCGAAGCACTTGATCAGACCCTACCCACGGGCTCCGACATCGGCCCGGTACTTTCCCTCAACGTCCGGGGGTCATCCCGATGATTCCCCGATCCCGGCCCTTTCAGCCGCCGGACAGCACCTGGACCAGCTCCTCCGCCGTGCGGCAGCGGTCCAGGAGGTCCTTGACGTGTTCACGGGTCCCGCGCAGCGGCTCCAGGGTGGGCACCCGCTGCAACGAGTCGTGTCCCTGGAGGTCGAAGATGACCGAGTCCCAGGAGGCCGCGGCCACGTCGTCGGCGTACTGCTCCAGGCAGCGGCCCCGGAAATAGGCCCTGGTGTCCTCCGGAGGCTTCGTACGGGCCTTCTCGACCTCGCCCTCGTCCAGCAGGCGCTTCATCTTCCCGCGGGCCGCCAGACGGTTGTAGAGCCCCTTCTCGGCCCTCACGTCGGCGTACTGGAGGTCCACCAGGTGCAGGCGCGCCGCGTCCCAGTCCAGGCCGTCCCGGCGGCGGTAGCCCTCCATGAGCTCCCGCTTGGCGACCCAGTCGAGCTCGCCGGACAGGCTCATCGGGTCGTTCTCCAGCCGGTTGAGAGTGTCCTCCCAGCGGACCAGGACGTCCTTGGTCTGCTCGTCGGCGTCCGCCCCGTACCGCTCCTCGACGTACTTGCGGCCCAGCTCGAAGTACTCCATCTGCAACTGGACCGCCGTGAGGGTGCGGCCGCTGCGCAGCGTGACGAGGTATTGCAGGGTCGGGTCGTGGGAGACGTGGTGCAGGGTGCGCACCGGCTGGTCCACCGCGAGGTCCACGTTGATGAAGCCGTCCTCGATCATGGACAGGACCAGGGCGGTGGTGCCGAGCTTGAGATAGGTGGAGATCTCCGAGAGGTTCGCGTCGCCGATGATCACATGGAGCCGGCGGTACTTCTCCGCGTCGGAGTGGGGCTCGTCCCGGGTGTTGATGATGGGGCGCTTGAGGGTGGTCTCCAGGCCGACCTCGACCTCGAAGTAGTCGGCGCGCTGACTGATCTGGAAGCCGTGCTCGTGGCCGTCCTGGCCGATTCCCACGCGCCCCGCCCCGGTGACCACCTGGCGGGAGACGAAGAACGGGGTCAGGTGGCGCACGATGTCGGAGAACGGCGTCTCCCGCTTCATCAGGTAGTTCTCGTGCGTGCCGTACGAGGCGCCCTTGTTGTCGGTGTTGTTCTTGTAGAGGTGGATCGGCTGGGCGCCGGGCAGCTGGGCCGCCCGTTCGGCCGCCTCGGCCATGATCCGTTCGCCGGCCTTGTCCCAGAGGACGGCGTCCCGCGGATTGGTGACCTCCGGGGAGCTGTACTCCGGGTGCGCGTGGTCCACGTAGAGACGGGCGCCGTTGGTGAGGATGACGTTGGCGAGGCCGATGTCCTCGTCGGTGAGCTGGCTGGAGTCGGCGGACTCGCGCGCGAGGTCGAAGCCCCGCGCGTCCCGCAGCGGGTTCTCCTCCTCGAAGTCCCAGCGGGCGCGGCGCGCCCGGTGCATCGCCGCCGCGTAGGCATTGACGATCTGGGACGAGGTGAGCATGGCATTGGCGTTGGGGTGGCCGGGGACGGAGATCCCGTACTCCGTCTCGATGCCCATTACTCGACGTACGGTCATGCGGCCCTCCTTGCCCGGCGGCGCTCCCCTCGGGGGGCGGCGCTCAAATACCGCTGCTTGTCGGTGCGCGTGCACGGCCCGTCCACGCACTGCGCGACCGGGCGGTACGCAAGAGCCTAGAGCGCCTCTGTGCCGACGGGGAGATCAATTACGTCATTGCCGCGGTGTCGCGCGAGCTGTCCGGAAAAGCAACCGGCTGCGGATGCCCGGGCCGGGCATCCGCAGCCGGACCGCGCTCTACAGGTACTGGCCGGTATTCGCCACCGTGTCGATGGAACGGCCGGTGTCCGCGCCCTGCTTTCCGGTGACGAGCGTACGGATGAAGACGATCCGCTCGCCCTTCTTGCCGGAGATACGGGCCCAGTCGTCCGGGTTGGTGGTGTTCGGCAGGTCCTCGTTCTCCTTGAACTCGTCCACGCAGGCCTGGAGGAGATGGGAGACGCGAAGGCCCTTCTGACCCTGCTCGAGGAAGGCCTTGATGGCCATCTTCTTGGCCCGGTCGACGATGTTCTGGATCATCGCGCCGGAGTTGAAGTCCTTGAAGTACAGGACTTCCTTGTCGCCGTTGGCGTACGTGACTTCGAGGAAGCGGTTCTCCTCGGACTCGGTGTACATCCGCTCGACGACGGACTGGATCATGGCCTGGGCCGCCGCCTCCTTGGAGCCGGTGTGCTCCGCGAGGTCGTCCGCGTGCAGCGGCAGCGAAGGCGTGAGGTACTTCGCGAAGATGTCCTTCGCGGCCTCCGCGTCCGGACGCTCGATCTTGATCTTCACGTCGAGGCGGCCGGGGCGCAGGATCGCGGGGTCGATCATGTCCTCGCGGTTGGAGGCGCCGATGACGATGACGTTCTCCAGGCCCTCGACACCGTCGATCTCGGCGAGCAGCTGGGGGACGATGGTGTTCTCCACGTCCGAGCTGACACCGGATCCCCGGGTGCGGAAGAGGGATTCCATCTCGTCGAAGAAGACGATGACGGGAGTGCCCTCGCTCGCCTTCTCACGAGCACGCTGGAAGACCAGTCGGATGTGCCGCTCGGTCTCGCCGACGTACTTGTTGAGGAGTTCCGGACCCTTGATGTTGAGGAAGTAGCTCTTGCCCGCCGGCTGGCCGGTGACTTCGGCGACCTTCTTGGCGAGGGAATTGGCGACGGCCTTGGCGATGAGCGTCTTGCCGCAACCGGGCGGACCGTAGAGCAGAATGCCCTTCGGCGGCCGCAGTTCGTGTTCCTTGAAGAGGTCGGGGTGGAGATAGGGGAGTTCGACCGCGTCCCGGATCAGTTCGATCTGGTCGCCCAGGCCACCGATCTTGTCGTAGTCGATGTCCGGCACTTCTTCGAGGACGAGTTCCTCGACCTCGCTCTTGGGGACCACTTCGTAGACGTAGCCGGACCTGGGTTCGAGCAGCAGGGCGTCGCCGGGGCGGATGGTGATGTCCAGCAGCGGCTCGGCGAGCCGCACCACCCGCTCCTCGTCGGTGTGCCCGATGACCAGGGCCCGCTCGCCGTCCTCGAGGACTTCCTTGAGGGTGACGATGTCCCCGGCCCGCTCGAATTCCATGGCGTCGACCACGTTGAGCGCTTCGTTGAGCATGACTTCCTGGCCGCGCCGGAGGTCTTCGAGCTCAACACTGGGACTGACGTTCACCCGGAGTTTCCGGCCTCCGGTGAAGATGTCGCAGGTGCCGTCCTCATTGCCCTGCAGAAACACACCGAATCCGGCCGGCGGCTGTGCGAGCCGGTCGACTTCTTCCTTGAGGGCCACGATCTGGTCGCGGGCCTCACGGAGTGTGTTGGCGAGCCGCTCGTTCTGCGCGGACACGCCCGCCAGGTTGGTCTGCAACTCGACGATCCGCTCTTCGAGAATCCTCGTATGGCGCGGAGAGTCGGCGAGCTTACGTCGCAGGACGGCGATTTCCTGCTCGAGATAGGCGACCTGGCCGGCTGGGTCTTCGGACCCCCGTCCGGGCCGGATGCCGCGGTTGATGTCGTCGTCGTGGGCTGCCACGGTCCTCACCTCCTCCAAGGGGAGCTGGACGCTTCCTGACCCTACCTGGGTGGGTGATGATTGAAACCCCTAGATCACAAAGACTGCGGGGCGTGTCCGATCTTCACCCTTGCGTTCCCCCTCGTGTCAGGGGGAATACCCACCCTTCAACATCGGAAAGCGGCCAGTTGTATCGTCGGACCGTCCAACACCCGTCGGGGCTGGCTTCTTTTGGTTCGTATACGCAGGGAACGGCAGGAGAAATGACCGTGCAGCAGGACGCGCCCAACGGTGGCGACGCACAGGATCTGGAGGTCTGGATCGATCAGGACCTCTGCACGGGAGACGGCATCTGCGTCCAGTACGCCCCCGAGGTGTTCGAGCTGGACATCGACGGCCTGGCGTACGTGAAGAGCGCCGACGACGAGTTGCTGCAGGACAGGGGCGCGACGACGCCGGTGCCGCTGCCGCTCCTCCAGGACGTCGTCGACTCGGCCAAGGAGTGCCCGGGCGACTGCATCCATGTGCGTCGCGTTTCGGACAGGGTCGAGGTGTACGGCCCCGAGGCCGCCTGATCCGGCGGACCGGGCCCCGGGGGCACGTGCGGTGATCGCTCAGACACCGGCCGGGGCCGGGGCGGTGGCGCGGACGAACGCGCCGCCCCGCCACTGCCACGTGACCTCTTCCCGCTGGTCCGGGCAGCAGCTCGGCACCTCCATCGAGGAATAGCCGAGCAGAGTGGCGGAAATGATTCCGTCACGCACCCCGAAATCACCGATGCTCATCTTCTGGGAAGGGTCCACCAGGGTCGCCACGACCCGGGGTGTGGTCCCGGTCCCGTTGGTGAGGACGTAGACGCCGCTGGGCGGGGTGCCCGAGCCGGCCGCGCAGTGGACCACGGCGACGGTCTCGGGGCGTGCGTCGCCGTCGAGGTCGCCGGTGGCCTGCTTGGCCACGGTGCTGTCCCGCCCCGCGCAGTCCAGGGGGAAGGTCGCCCGTGCCGGATCGGGGGCGGTGGCGGCCGGTGTGCCGTGCTGCGTCGCCGTGCGGTGCGGGGTCGAGGCCGACGCCGAGGCCACGGGGTCCGGCTGGAGCGCGCCGGCGGCCGCGATGACGGCGGCCATGGCCGTCGCGGTGGCGAGCCAGTGCAGCGGCTTGGTGTCGGTGTGCGCGAGGTCCGGGAGCTCGGAGGTCTGCACGCGGGATGTCTCCTGTGGTTCCTGTGGTTCGAGGATGCCTGGACGGGCGGTGCGCCGGTGGGTCTTCTGCGGTGGCGTGGGTGGGCCAGCATCGTGCCACACCTCACAGGGCGGAGGAACGGTGGGGTCGGTACGGATCCGGGCCCGCGGGGGCGGTTTCCCCCACGGGCGGTTTCCCCCACGGACAACGAAGAGGCGCCGCCGTCCGGTTCCCGGGTCGCTCCGGGAACTCGGCGGCGGCGCCGGTGCGTTGCAGCGGGTCGGCCGCGTACGGGTCAGCCGCGCGACGAGGAGCCGCTCTGGCTGCCGGGGCCGTCGTAGTCCTCGCCGTAGGCGCCCTTGGCGGGCCGGCGGCGGCGCAGCGGGGGCTCCACACCGTCGGCCAGGCGGCGGGCGGTGACGAGGAAGCCGGTGTGGCCGATCATGCGGTGGTCCGGACGGACGGCCAGGCCCTCGACGTGCCAGTTGCGGATCATCGATTCCCAGGGCTGCGGTTCGGCGAAGCAGCCGATCTCACGGATGGACTCGACGGTCCGCGCGAGCTGGGTGGTGGTGGCGACGTAGGCGCAGAGGATGCCGCCGGGCACCAGCGCCTTGGAGACGGCCTCCAGGCACTCCCAGGGGGCGAGCATGTCGAGGATGACCCGGTCGACGTCGGTGTCCGAGAGGTTGTCCTGGAGGTCGCCGACGGTGAGCTGCCAGGCGGGGTGCGGCTCGCCGAAGTAGCGCTCCACGTTCTGCTGGGCGATCTCGGCGAAGTCCTCGCGGCGCTCGTAGGAGTGCAGCATGCCCTGGTCGCCGATGGCGCGCAGCAGGAAGGTGGAGAGCGAGCCGGAGCCGACACCGGCCTCCACGACGCGGGCGCCGGGGAAGATGTCGGCGAAGGCCAGGATCTGCCCCGCGTCCTTGGGGTAGACCACGGCGGCGCCGCGGGGCATGGACAGGACGTAGTCGGGGAGCAGGGGACGCAGCGCGAGGTAGGCGACGTTTCCCGTGGTTCGGACCACACTGCCCTCGGGGGCACCGATCAGCTCGTCGTGCGGGAAAGAACCCTTGTGGGTGTGGAAGTTCTTCCCTGCTTCGAGCGTGAAGGTGTAGTGGCGTCCCTTGGGATCGGTGAGCTGGACCTGGTCCCCGACCTTGAAGGGCCCGCGTCGGCGGGCGGCACCGGTCGGTTCAGACATGTGACCAGCGTACCGGTGATTCCCCGGCCTCCGACCGCGAGCCCGGGGCGGACGGCGGGCGTTCAGGCGGCGGGCCGGGCCAGGGCTGCGACGAAGGCCCGCTCCACGTCGGCCGTGGAGAGCACTCCGTAGATCTCGCCGGTCTCCTCGACGACGAGGTACTCGGTCGCCGGGGTGGCCTTGAGCCGGTCCAGGAGTGCCTCGCCGGACAGTTCGGCGGAGACCCGCATGCCGTCGGTGAGGTCCTGGGCGAGGCCGCCGACGGCGACCCAGGGGCGGCGGTGTTCCGGCACGGAGACGATGGCGGTCTCGCGGACGAGGCCCTTCGGCTCGCCGTGGCCGTCGACGACGACCAGGGCGCGGGCACCCGCCTCGTTGGCCCTGCGCAGGGCCTCGGAGAGCGGGGTGTCGGCCTCCACCGGAACGGCTCGGCGGGTGAGGGTGCGGGCGCGCAGTTCGGGGAGGTGTTCGCGCAGCCGGGCCATGCGCAGGCTGTTGCCCGCCCCGGTCCAGATGATCGCGGCGAGGATGGCGGCGAGCAGCGCGTCGGTGACGGTGTCCATGCCGCTGAGCTCGGCGGGGTCGTTGCCGAAGGATCCGCTGTGGGTGAGCAGCGGCAGGCCGATCAGGGTGACGACGGCGAGGGCGCGGCCGACCCAGGCGGCGGCGACGGTGCCGCTCATCGGGCGTCCGGTGATCTTCCAGACGACGGCCCGGAGCATGCGTCCGCCGTCGAGCGGGAGGCCGGGCAGGAGGTTGAAGGCGGCCACCAGGAGGTTGGAGATCATCAGGCCGGCGAGCAGGACACCGGGCACGGTGCCGGGCTCGACGAACATCATCCCGAGGTAGAACAGGCCGGCGAGCACCAGGGAGAGCAGCGGACCGACGAAGGCGAGCAGGAACTCCCGGCCGGGGGTCTCGGACTCCTTCTCGATCTCGGAGACGCCGCCGAAGAACTGGAGCTGGATGCGGCGCACCGGCAGCTTGTAGCGCAACGCCATGACCGTGTGCGCGAGTTCGTGGACGAGCACGGAGGCGTAGAAGGCGATGGCGAAGAAGAGGGCGACCAGGTAGCGCGCCGCGCCGAGCTCCGGCAGCACCCGGTCGAGCTGCCCGCCGAAGACCCAGGTGATCAGTGCGGCCACGAGGAACCAGCTGGGTGCCACGTACACGGGCACGCCGAAGGGGCGGCCCATGAGGAGGCCGCCTCCGGGCTCTTCGGGGCGCTGCGGCCGGCCTCCGTCGGGGCCGGTCCCTGGTGCCGTTCCCCCGGCACCGGGCTGCGACCGCCCGCTGTCGCCGCTCTCGTCCACGAGGTCCCTTCGGTCGGTGCCCTGCGGCACGATCATGCAGTGTTCGAGGGTGTGTGGTCGATGGTATGCCGCCGACTGTCGGTGGCGGGCCGTAGGGTCTGCGACATGACCTCCCTGTCGCGGTCCCCCCAGCCGCCCTCGTCCCTGTCGCCGTCGCGGGCGAGCGATTTCATGCAGTGTCCGCTGCTGTACCGCTTCCGGGTCATCGACAAGCTGCCGGAGAAGCCCAGCGAGGCGGCCACCCGGGGCACGCTGGTGCACGCCGTGCTGGAGCGGCTCTTCGACAATCCCGCGGCGGAGCGCACGGCCGGCCGGGCCACGGCGCTGGTGCCCGGCCAGTGGGACCGGTTGCTGGAGTCGAGGCCGGAGCTGGCCGAGCTGTTCGCCGGGGACACCGGGGGCGAGCGGCTCGCGCGCTGGCTCTCCCAGGCGGAGGACCTGGTGGAGCGGTGGTTCTCGTTGGAGGACCCGACGCGGCTGGAGCCCGCCGAGCGTGAGCTGTTCGTCGAGACGGAGCTGGAGTCCGGGCTGCGGCTGCGCGGGGTGATCGACCGGATCGACGTCGCGCCGACGGGTGAGGTCCGGATCGTCGACTACAAGACGGGCAAGGCCCCGCGTCCGGAGTACGCGGAGGGTGCGCTGTTCCAGATGAAGTTCTACGCCCTGGTGATCTGGCGGCTGAAGGGCGTGGTGCCGCGCCGGCTCCAGCTCGTCTACCTCGGCAGCGGGGACATCCTGACGTACGACCCGGTGGTGGCGGACCTGGAGCGGGTGGAGCGCAAGCTGCTGGCCCTCTGGGACGCGATCCGGCTGGCCACGGAGACGGGCGAGTGGCGGCCCCGGCCGACGAAGCTCTGCGGCTGGTGCGACCACCAGTCGGTCTGTCCCGAATTCGGTGGCACTCCCCCGGTGTATCCGCTGTCGGTCCGCCCGGCCGGGTCCGAGCCGGAGGAGCAGGGCAGAATGGACCCGGTCCGCACTGAGGCCGGCCGGCCTGTGGCCCCCGAAGGACCCTGAAGGAGACCCTGTGGCTATCCGCGTCCTACTGGTCGACGATCAACCGCTGCTGCGCACCGGCTTCCGGATGATTCTGGAGGCGGAGGGGGATCTCGCGGTGGTGGGCGAGGCCGGTGACGGTCTCCAAGCTCTCGACCAGGTGCGGGCGCTGCAGCCCGATGTGGTGCTGATGGACATCCGCATGCCGCGGATGGACGGTGTGGAGGCGACGCGCCAGATCACCGGTCCCGGCCGGGACGGTCCGGCGAAGGTGCTGGTGCTGACCACGTTCGACCTCGACGAGTACGTGGTGGAGGCGCTGCGCGCGGGCGCCAGCGGCTTCCTGCTGAAGGACGCCCCGGCCAATGAGCTGGTGCAGGCCATCCGGGTGGTCGCGGCGGGTGAGGCGATGCTCGCCCCGAGCATCACCCGCAGGCTGCTCGACAAGTACGCGGACCACCTGCCGTCCGGCGAGGATCCCGTGCCCGACACGCTGCACACGCTGACCGACCGCGAGGTCGAGGTGCTGAAGCTGGTGGCCCGCGGCCTGTCGAACGCGGAGATCGCCGCGGATCTGTTCGTCAGCGAGACGACGGTGAAGACGCACGTCGGGCACGTGCTGACCAAGCTCGGGCTGCGCGACCGGGTGCAGGCCGCCGTGTACGCGTACGAGAGCGGCCTGGTGCGCCCCGGGGCCCAGTGAGGCGGTGCCGGGCACGGGCCCGGCCTGCGGTGACGTGCCGCCGCCCGGACGCCCTCGCGGGGCGCCCGGGCGGCGGGGCGGTCAGGTGGTGCCCTCCTCCAGTTCCCAGAGCTGGAGTTCGCCGGAGGAGTTGAGCGCCCATTCGACCCCGACGAGGCCCTCGCGGGAGGCGGCGTACTGCTTGCCCTGCCAGATCGGCAGTACGGGGACGTCGGTGGCGACGAGGTCCTGGAGCTTCTCGAAGGTTCCGGCCGCGGCACTGCGGTCGGTCACGCGCCGGGACTCCGGGATGAGCTTCTTCTGCGCCAGGGTCGACTTGTAGGGCGAGTTGAGGAAGTTGTTCTTGTCGAGGAACGGCGCCGTGTAGTTGTCCGGGTCCGGGAAGTCGGGGAACCACCCCATGCCGTAGACGGCGTAGTCGCCGCGCACCTGGGCGGGGCGGAACTTCGCCCAGGGGGTGCCCTTGACGGTGACGTCGAACAGCCCGGTGTCGTCGAGCTGCTTCTTCAGCGTCCGGAACTCCTCGGCCGTCCCGGTGCCGAAGTGGTCGGTCGTGTAGTGCAGGGTGAGCTTCACCGGGGTGTCGATGCGCCCGGCCCGCAGGATCTTCTCCGCCTTGGCGGTGCTGGGCTCGCCGTACTTGTTGTAGAACGAGTTGGCGTGTCCGGTGATGCTGGACGGGATCAGCGAGTACAGCGGCTCGGCCGTGGCGCCGTACACCTCGCTCGCGATCTCGCCGCGGTCGACGACCTGCGCCATGGCCTGGCGGACCGCCCGGCTCTTCACGGTCTCGTCGTCGGTGTCGAAGCCGAGGTAGCGGATGGCGAGCCCGGGCATCTCGGTGAGCTTGACGTCCTCCTTCGGCTTCTCCAGCATCCGCCGGGCCTGCTCGGGCGTCATGGTGCGGGTCATCATGTCGATCTTCTTGCTGTCGAAGGCCTTCTCCATCGCCTTCGCGTCGGGGAGGAGGGCCAGCTCGACCTCCTCGTTCCGCACCTTCAGGTCTCCCCTGTAGAGGGGGTTCCTGGTGAAGACGACCTTGACGACCTTGTCGTGCTCGACCTCCGGTTTCATGGTGTACGGGCCGGAGCCGTTCACCTGGAACCCGGTCCGTGCGGACTTCGCGTCGTACTCGGTCCGCGGCACGATCCCCGCGACGGGGGTGGAGAGCTTGTACGGGAACGTGGCGTCCGGTGTGCGGAGGTGGAAGACGACCTCCCGCTCGTTCGGCGTCTCGACCGTGTCGACGTTGGCGAGCAGGGCGCCGGGCCCGTTGGGGGTGTCGATGCGGATGACCCGGTCGACGGAGTACTTCACGTCGTCGGACGTGATCCTCCTGCCGTTGGTGAACTTGAGGTCGCTGCGCAGTTCGCAGCGGTAGCTCTCGTTCTGGGTGTCCGTGAAGGAGCAGCTCTCGGCCGCCTCGGGCACCGGCAGGCCACCGCCGCGCGGCACGTGCATCAGGGTCTGCACGGTCTGCCGGAGCACGTTCCACGCACCGGCCTCATAGGCGACGGCGGGGTCGAACGGCGCGGGGTTGTCCTTCGAGGCGACGAACTGGTCCGTGGTGCCGACGACGACGGCGTCCCCGCCGCCGCCCCCGCCCGACGCGCCGCAGGCGGCGAGTACGGGTGCGAGCAGGCCGACGACGGCCGGCAGCACCAGAGTCTTGCGGTTCATCTTGGACGCTCTCCCTCATCCCGGTATCGAGAGAGCGACATTAGTAGGCACTGTCGGCAATGCCGTGCAGAGAAGTTCCGCCGCGCGATCGGGCGGCGGAAGGGAATAACCACGCACCGTTTCCCTGCGCCCGGAAGGGTTCGTTCGAATCGTCACCAATCAGGACTTTTCACTACCACAAAACGGGCACGCGGGTGGATCCTGAACAATTTTCAGGATTTATCGAGTGACAAAGCTCACGATTTCCTGTATTTGCAATCCCTGTCACACGCACGCCCCCGCACACGTGCGCGCGACAGAAAGCACACAATCATCACCGAGAGCTTTTCCTTTCATTCACAGAAACACTCTCGGTGCATGAATCACTGCATTCCCGTGACCAGTTCCCGGAGGAAAGCGAGGTCGACTTCCTCCAGCGAGTTCACGACCACCCGGCCGGAAGCGGGGGCGATGGGGGCGACGGACGGCACGGCGACCACCCGGCAGCCGGCGGCCTCCGCGGCGGCGACACCGGTCGCGGTGTCCTCGATGACGGCGCAGCGCTCGGGGGCGGCGCCGAAGCCGGAGGCGGCGGTGAGGTAGGGCTCCGGGTGCGGCTTCGTGCGGGAGACCTCGTCGCCCGCGACGGTGAGGGCGAAGTGGTGGTGCCCCACCGAGTCGAGCACCCGGTCGATGATCCGCCGGTGCGAGGCGGAGACCAGGGCGGTGGGGACCTCGTGCCTGGCCAGCTCGTCCAGGAGCCGTGCCGCGCCCGGCATCAGCGGTACGCCCCGGCCGATGCGCTTCTCGAAGCGGTCGTTGAGCAGCACGGTGAGTTCGTCGAGGGTGACGTCCGCGCCGGTGACGTCGATGAGGTAGCCGGCGCTGCGGGTCATCGGCCCGCCGACCACCACGTCCCGCCACGCCTCGTCGAGCCGGTGCCCGAGTTCGGCGAAGACCTCCACCTCGGCGTCCCACCAGAAGCCCTCGGTGTCGACGAGGGTGCCGTCCATGTCGAGCAGAACGGCCTGGAGCGCGGCGTCTTCGGCCGTGCGGGTCAAGGACGCGGGGACCGTACTGGTCATCGGCACACCTCCGTGAGGGACGAGAGGCCGGTCGCCTTTCCCGTGGGAAAGGCGACCGGCCTGCACTGGGCCGACAAGTGTACGACTTGTCCTGCTACCGCGCGTCGAACATCGTCTTACCGCGCGTTGAAGTATTTGGCCTCGGGGTGGTGGATGACGATCGCGTCGGTGGACTGCTCGGGGTGCAGCTGGAACTCCTCGGAGAGGTGCACCCCGATCCGCTCCGGCCGGAGCAGTTCGGCGATCTTCGCCCGGTCCTCCAGGTCGGGGCAGGCCCCGTAGCCCAGGGAGAAGCGCGCGCCGCGGTACTTCAGCGCGAACATGTCCTCGACGTCGTCGGGGTCCTCGCCGCCGAAGCCCAGTTCGGCGCGGACTCGGGCGTGCCAGTACTCGGCGAGGGCTTCGGCGAGCTGGACGGACAGTCCGTGGAGTTCGAGGTAGTCGCGGTAGGAGTTGGCCTCGAAGAGTTTGGCGGTTTCCTCGCCGATGCGGGAGCCGATGGTGACGACCTGGAGGCCGACGACGTCGGTCTGTCCGGATTCCTCTGGGCGGAAGAAGTCGGCGAGGCACAGGCGGCGGCCCCGGCGCTGGCGGGGGAAGGTGAAGCGGGTGCGTTCGGAGCCGTCCTCGTGGAGCAGGATCAGGTCGTCGCCCTTGGAGACGCAGGGGAAGTAGCCGTGGACCACGGCCGCTTCCAGGAGGTTTTCGGTGTGGAGCTTGTCGAGCCAGCCGCGCAGGTGGGGGCGGCCCTCGGTCTCCACCAGCTCCTCGTACGTCGGTCCGTCGCCGGCGCGGGCCTGCTTGAGTCCCCACTGCCCCTTGAAGAGGGCGCCCTCGTCGAGCCAGGAGGCGTACTCCTTGAGCTGGATGCCCTTGATGACCCGGGTGCCCCAGAAGGGGGGCGTGGGGACGGGGTTGTCGACCGCGACGTCGGAGCGGACGCCCTCCTGCGGCTCGTCCACCTCCAGTACCGCGGTGTCCCGCTTGGGCACCCGGCGCTGCTTCAGCTCGGGCAGCACCGCGCCCGGGACGCCGCGCTTGACCGCGACCAGTGCGTCCATCAGGCGCAGTCCCTCGAAGGCGTCGCGGGCGTAGCGGACCTCGCCCTCGTAGAGTTCGTGGAGGTCCTGTTC
>NZ_JBEXPY010000060.1:0-47166 GCF_040612315.1 Streptomyces sp. NPDC006435 | reverse complement strand
AAGGTCCGCAACGTTCGCAGGAACGAAGCAGAGCGGCTGATCGGGAAGTTGAAGGGCCGCCCGCGCCGATGTCGCCGACCGCGCGTGCGGCGGCACCCGCACCGGCCAGCAGGACGACCGCGGTCGCCGCCGCGCAGACCGCCCGGAGCCCCGAGGGACCGGGCTGCAGCAGGAGCAGCAGGCCCGTGGCGAGGACGGCCAGGGCGAGCGCGGTCATGAGGTGGTGCGACCACAGGGGCCGCCAGGAGTCGGGGCGTTCCCGCAGTCGGCCGGAGAGCCCGTCGACGAGGTCGTCGTAATGGATCTCGGGCAGGGCGTCCCCGCGCAGACGCAGGTGCACCGTCTCGCCGTCGCGCAGACCCAGGTCGCCGAGGGTGTTCTCGTCGTCGAGCGGTTCCTGGCCGAGGCGCTGGAGCACCCACCCGCCGGACTGGACCCCGCGCTCGTGGAGGTCGTCGCCCCCGTGGTCGACGATGGTCGGCAGCAGATCGGCGAGCACGACGTCGGACGGCACGGCGAGTTCGACGGAACGGTCGGGCGTCAGCACCGTGAGGCGGCACAGAGGGGCCGCGGATATGTCAGTCAAGCGCGTTTCATCGCCTTCCAGGACGGTGGTCGACGCGGTCGGATTGATCACATTAACTTGTGGGTGCAGTCTGTACGTTGTGGGGTGCCTTCATGATCGGAAACCCCGCTTCCACCCGCCCCGGCCTGCGCACATTCGCCGTCGGCCGTACCCCGGGCGTTTGTTGTCCCGTCACTCCGAAGGCGTGGCACAACAATCGTCGGCACCCCCAGGAAGGCGATCCCCTTTGAGCGTGGTCCTCTTCAAGAGGCCTCCCCGGCGTCTTGGTCCCGAGATGCCCCACGGCGAACTGA
This sequence comes from Streptomyces sp. NPDC006435, assembly GCF_040612315.1. NCBI lineage: Bacteria > Bacillati > Actinomycetota > Actinomycetes > Kitasatosporales > Streptomycetaceae > Streptomyces > Streptomyces sp. NPDC006435. Next base: position 46,287 of record NZ_JBEXPY010000060.1, on the reverse strand, counting down.
GCCTCCAGGAACCGCCCTCGGTGCCCGAGACGCAGAGCGCGATGGGCAACATGGTCACGTACATGCCGATGGCGCTCAGCTCGCTCGGCATGGTCCTCATCTTCCTGCGGCCGGGCAGCGGCGGCGGACCCATGATGTACGTCGCCATCGGGCTGATGGCGCTGTCGGCCGTCGGCATGCTGCTGTCGCAGATCGTCCGGGCCTCCGGGGACCGCAAGCGGGCGCTGCTCGGCGAGCGGCGCGACTACATGCGGTACCTGTCGATCAGCCGCAGGCGCGTGCGCAAGGTGATCGCCCAGCAGCGGGAGGCGCAGGCGTGGGCGCACCCGGACCCGGCGTCCCTGTGGAGCCTGGTGCGCACGAGCAGGCTGTGGGAACGGCGGGCGTCGCACGCGGACTTCGCCGAGGTGCGGATCGCGGTGGGCGAACAGCAACTGGCGACGAAGCTGACACCGCTGAGCACCAAGCCGGTCGAGGACCTGGAACCGCTGTCCGCACACGCCCTGCGGCGCTTCATCAAGGCGTACGGGACGGTGCCCGACCAGCCGGTCGCGCTCTACCTGCGCACCTACGCGCGCGTCCTGCTGCAGGGCGAGGAGGGGGCGGCGCACGCGATGACGCGGGCCCTGCTGGCCCAACTGGGCGTGTTCCACTCGCCGCAGGACCTGCGGATCGTGGTGCTGGCGGACCACGACCGCCGGGCCGCCTGGGAATGGGTGAAGTGGCTGCCGCACGCCCAGCACCCGACGGACGTCGACGGCGGCGGGTCCGTACGGCTGGTCACCGACTCCGTCCTGGGCCTCGAATCGCTGCTCGGGGAGGAACTCACCGGCCGGCCCGCCTTCGAGGCCGACGCCACCCCGAGCGCCGAGGAGCCCTACTGCGTCGTGGTGCTGGACAGCGCCCGTACGCCCGCCGACTCCCGGCTGGCCACCGACGGCTACCGCAACGTCGTGACGCTGGACGTCTCCGGCTCCCTGCCCTGGCGCCAGGCCCGCCACACGCTGCGGCTGCGGATCGCCGGACAGCGGCTGGAACTGGTCGGCACCGACCGGTCGGGGAAGGAGACCACGACCGCGCTCGGCAGGCCCGACGCGATGGGCCCCCGCCGGGCCAGGGCGCTGGCCGGCCTGCTCTCCCCCTACCGGATGGGCGTCGCCACGGACAACGGCGAGGCCCTCACCACGGACGTGCAGCTGACCAACCTGCTCGGCCTCCCCGACCTGCACACCGTCGACCTGGACGCGGTGCGCGCCGACCGGAGCGAGCGGGCCAGACTGCGGGTGCCGCTGGGACTCACCGGCGACGGCACCCCGCTGGAACTGGACATCAAGGAGGCGGCGCAGGGCGGCATGGGGCCGCACGGCGTGCTGATCGGTGCGACCGGCTCCGGCAAGTCGGAACTGCTGCGCACCCTGGTGCTCGCCCTGGCGCTCACCCACTCCTCGGAGAAGCTCAACTTCGTCCTGGTCGACTTCAAGGGCGGTGCCACCTTCCTCGGCCTGGACGGCCTGCCGCACACCTCGGCCGTGATCACCAACCTCGCCGACGAGTCGGCCCTGGTCGACCGCATGCAGGACGCCCTGCACGGTGAGCTGATGCGCCGCCAGGAGCTGCTGCGCAGCGCCGGGAACTACACGTCGGCGTTCGAGTACGAGGCCGCACGGGCCTCGGGCACCGACCTGGAGCCGCTGCCGACGCTCTTCGTGGTGGTCGACGAGTTCAGCGAACTCCTCTCCGCGCACCGCGACTTCATGGACCTGTTCGTGATGGTGGGGCGGCTGGGCCGCAGCCTCGGCGTCCACCTGCTGCTCGCCTCGCAGCGGCTGGACGAGGGCCGGATGACCCAGTTGGAGTCGCACCTTTCGTACCGGATCGCACTGCGTACGTTCTCCGCGATGGAGAGCCGGGGCGTACTGGGCGTACCGGACGCCTACCAGCTGCCCTCCGTACCCGGCAGCGCCATCCTCAAGAAGGACACCGGCACCCTGGTCAGGTTCAAGGCCGCCTACGTCTCGGGGCCCTACCGGGGCGTCCGCAGGGTCGGCGCCTCGGCCGTCGCCGGCCAGGTGGTCCCGTACCGCACGGACTGGACCGCCCCCGCGGTCCCCGCACCCGAGCCGGACCCGCGGCCGCAGGAGGAGGAGAGCGAGGAGACCCTGCTCGCGCTGGCCGTGGCCCGGATGCGGGAGGGCGGCAGGCCCGCGCACCGCGTCTGGCTGCCGCCGCTGGACACCCCGCTCTCGCTGGACACCCTGCTGATGGGGCTGGAACCGCACCCCGAGCGGGGTCTGACCACCATCGACCCCGAACTGCACGGCCGCCTCACGGTGCCGGTGGGCATCGTCGACCGGCCCTTCGACCAGACCCGCGAACCCCTGATCGCCGAACTGTCCGGCGCGGGCGGGCACATCGGCATCGCGGGCGGCCCGCAGAGCGGCAAGTCCACCCTGGTGCGCGACCTGATCATGTCCCTCGCGCTCACCCACACCCCGCGCGAGGTCCAGTTCTACTGCCTGGACTTCGGCGGCGGCTCGCTCGGCGCGCTCCGCGACCTGCCGCACATGGGCGGGGTCACGGGGCGGCTGGACCCGGAACGGGTGCACCGCACCCTGTCCGAGGTGCGCGCGCTGGTGGCCCGGCGCGAGAAGCAGTTCGCCGAGCTGGGCATCGACTCCATGGCCACCCTGCGCGCCCGCCGCGCCGCCGGTGAACTGCCGGACGAGCCGTACGGCGACGTGTTCCTCGTCGTCGACGGCTGGGGCACGATCCGCCAGGACTTCATGAACACCATGGACGCCTTCACGGCGCTGGCGGCGCGCGGTCTCAACTACGGCGTGCACCTCGTCGTGGCGGCGGGCCGCTGGGCGGAGATCTCCACCTCGCTGCGGGACCAGCTCGGCACCCGCTTCGAGCTGCGGCTCGGCGACAGCATGGACTCGATGATCAACATGCGGGCCGCCGCGACCATCCCCAAGGCGCCCGGCCGCGGCATGACCGAGACCAAGCACCACTTCCTCACCGCCCTGCCCCGGGTCGACGGCGGGGAGAGCGCCGAGGACCTCGGGGCGGGCGTCGCCGACGCGGTGGCGCGGGTGGCCGAGCACTGGGCGGGCCCGCCCGCACCCCCGGTCCGTACCCTGCCCGTCCTCCTGGACCCCGCCGAACTGCCCGACGCCGAGGTCGGCGCGGACGGCGACCTGCGCATGCCGCTGGGCCTGGAGGGCGACCGGCTCGACGTCATGTGGCACGACTTCGCCCAGACCGCGCACCTGGTGGTGGTCGGCGACGCGGAGACCGGCAAGACCAACCTGCTGCGCACGGTCTGCCGGACGATCGCCGAGCGCTACACCCCCGCCGAGGCGCGGGTGATGCTGGTCGACTACCGGCGGGGGCTGCTGGAGAACGTCCCCGAGGCGCACCGGCTGGGCTACGCGGTCTCCGTCGACATCCTCAAGCAGGCGGTGGACGGCGTCGCACGGGCCATGAAGGAACGGCTGCCCGGCGCGGACGTCTCACCCGCCCAGCTGAAGCGGCGGGACTGGTGGAGCGGGCCGCGGGTCTTCCTGATCGTGGACGACTACGACATGGTCTCCGGCAGCATGTCCAACCACTTCGGTCCGCTGCTGGACTACCTCGCCCAGGGCGCCGAACTCGGCCTGCACCTGATCGTGGCACGCAGCGCCAACGGTGCGGCACGGGCGATGAGCGACCCGCTGCTGCGCCGCCTGATGGAGGTGAACACACCGGCCGCGCTGCTCTCCTGCCCGCCCTCGGAGGGCTATCTGTTCAACGACACCAAGCCGAGGCAACTCACGCCCGGACGTGCGCAGTTCATCACCCGCAGGGGAGTGGTACAGGTGCAGACCGCGCTGCTGCCGGAGACGGAGGAGGCGAACCGGTAGACCGGACACCGGAAGCCCCCAGGGACAGCCCGGATGCCGAAAGCCCCCGGGACGACGACCGCCCGGCACCCGTTCACCGGGGCCGGGCGGTCGGTGCGTCGGGGTTCAGGGGTGGTGCCGGGGGCGCCCCACGAGGGCGCCGCTGCGTGCCGCCGCCACCAAACCGACGACCGGTACGCACAGGAGGACGAGCAGGGCCGGCAGGGGACCGGAGCCGGCGGCGATCACCACCGCCACCTCGGGCAGGAACAAGGTGCTCGCGACGACTGCGGCGAGCAGTCCCCGCAACGGGGCCCGGGCGGTGAACCAGCCGGGGGCCGCCGCGAGCGCGCCCCCGGTCGCGGCACCCAGCAGGACACCGACCACCATGCTCCCGCCGATCGCCATGAGGCCGCCCAGGAAAGCGTCGAGGGCCTTCCCGGGCGTGCCCGTGGAGAGCTGCGCGGCGGTGCCGACGAGACAGAGCGACCCGAAGACGCCCGCGGGCCACGCGGCGACGAGCACGCCGAACCAGATCCCCCTGCGGACCACCTGTGCGACGGACACACGCCCCCCGGCCTGTCATCACGCACCCCGGCGGGCACGTCCCACCTCAAGGTAGGGGAAGCCCCCGGACGGCGACCGCCCGGCACCCGGTGGGCGGTGCCGGGGGTCGGGGGCGGTCGGCCGTTCCCGGCCCGCACGGGCGGGGCCGGCATCACTTCCCGGCTCTCGACCGGGGGCGGTGCCGGGGTTCAGGGGCGGTCGGTGCCGAAGCGGTGGGACGGTGTCGCGCGCCAGCCCCGGCGCCGTCCCCTGGGCAGTACCACCGCCAGGAAGGCCACCAGCAGAGACACCGCGCCCGCCGAGGCGGCCACGGCCAGGGCGCGGTCGCGCGTCCTCGGCGGGTCGGCCGGCGGCACGACCGCCGTCGCGGCGTCCTCCGGCCCGGACGCGGACCGCTCGTGCTCCTCGGGCAGCACGGCCGACAGCGCCCGCACCGGGTCCACGATCCCCGGCGTGTCGCCCGCCGCCCCGTACGCGGTGCTCTTCAGCCGGTGCGCCAACCGGTCGGCGCTCAGCCGGGGATGGTAGGAGAGGACCAGGGCCGCGGCCCCGGACACGAAGGCCCCGGCCACCGCGTCGCCCCGCCCGACGAACTGCCCGGCGCCGCCCGGCCCCGGCCCCGTCACCGACTCGCCCGGAGCACTCAGCACGGGCCGCGTGCGCCGCCCCTTCGCGCCGCCCGGCTCCTCGGGCACCTCCCCGCCCGGCCCCACCGAGGAAACGGCGAGCACCCCGGGCAGCGCCGCGGGATAGGCGGGACCGCTCACCGCCTCGGAGGAGCGGCTCTCCCACTCCCGCGCCGATGCGGGCGCCACCACCAGGGCCCCGGCCCGCTGCGCGGCGCCCACGGCGTCCTTCAGCACCTTCGGCGCCGAGGGGACGCTCAGCGCCACGTGGATGATCCGCGCCCCGGAGTCCGTCGCCGCGCGTATCGCCCCGGCCAGCTTCTCGGGCGTCGTGGCGCCGGACCGGTCGGTGGCCCGCACCGCGACCACCTCGGCCCCGGGGGCGACCCCGGCCGCCTTCGTGCCCGGCTGCGGCCTGCCCGCCACGACGCCGGCGAGGAACGTGCCGTAACCGACGCAGTCGTCCCGCACGGTGCCGCCCGCCACCACGTCCCGGCCGCCGGTGACCCCGCCCTTCAGGGCCGGCACCCGTCGCAGATCCGCCCCGGTGCTGATGACGGCGACCTTCACCCCCGCGCCCCGGCTGAGCTCCCAGGCCCGGCCGATCCCCAGGAAGCTCTGCGCCCAGGGGAGTTGGGCCGACTTCTTGGCGGAGCCCGGAGTACAGGGACGGCCGTCGGCGAGCGTGGCGGGCACCCCCGGCAACGAGGGGCTGTCCGCCCCCTCCGCCGCGACGGCCGGAACCGCGGCGGGGGACAGCAGGAGCAGGGCGGCCAGCGCCACCGGTCCGAGGGCGTGGGACACCGGGGACCTCGAAGATCGCATGGGCCGATCGTAGCGATCCCGACGGGCTTTGGAACACCGACCACCATGGCGGGCGACCTGCGACAACAGGCATGATGAGCGCAGTAGTTTCCCATGCCGCACATGCCGCGTGTCCCCGCCCCGTACCCACGGCGCCGGGGCCGGGAGGTAGGAACGTGTCACGCCAGATGCTCACCGTCGCCGCCGACGGGACGGGCGACCACCGCACCATCGGGGAGGCCGTCGTCCGGGCCCGTCCCGGCGCCGTCGTCAGCATCGCCCCGGGCCGGTACGAGGAGCGCCTGACGATCTCGGTCGCGATCACCCTGACCGCCGAGGAGGGGCGGGGGACGGTGGAGCTGGCGCCCCGGCGCGGTACGGCGCTGACGCTCACCGGGGACGCCGTGATGGTCCGGGACCTGGTGCTGCGCGGGCACGACGACGAACTGCCGGTGGTCGACGCGCCGCGCGGACAGCTCGCGATGGACCGGTGCGACGTCCACGGCTCGTCCTGGTCGGCGCTCTTCGCCCGCGACGAGGGGGCCCTGGCGTTGCGTCAGTGCCGGATCAGCAACCCGGCGGGCGCCGGTGTGGTGTCCACCTCCGGGGCCGACAGCTTCCTGGAGGACTGCGTCGTCGAACACCTCGGGACGTCCGCCGTGGTGGCCGGCGAGCGGGGCCGCATCACCGTGCGCGCCGGCCGGCTGCGGGACACCCACGGCAACGGTGTGCTCGCCAACGGGCAGGCGCACGTCCTGCTGGAGGACTGCGCGATATCGTCCGCCGGCAAACCGGGCGTCGCCGTCGAGGAGGACAGCTCGGTCAGGATGGTGCGCGGCACGATCCACAAGGCCGCCGTCGGGGTGTTCGTCAACAGCTCCGGACCGGTCGTCCTGGAGGACGTCCTCGTCAGCGACACCACCGGGCACGGATTCGTGCTGGGCGCGGGCGGTTCGGCGACGCTGTCCCGCTGCCGCACCGACCGGACGGAGGGGCACGGCCTGCTGGTCACCGAACGCAGCCGCGGCGTGTTCGACCAGTGCGCGTTCACCGCCGCCGGGGAACCCGCCGTACGGGTCACCGGTTTCTCCTCGCCGGTCCTGACGGACACCGTCGTCCGGGACGCCAAGGGCATCGGGGTGCTGCTCGACGAGGACTCGGCCGCCGAGTTCGACCGGCTCCGGGTCCAGGGCTGCGGCGGGTCCGGCATCGTGATCCGCAGCGGCGCCAACCCGCTGCTGCGGCGCTCCTCCGTCACCGGGGCCGGCGGGCACGGCGTGGAGGTCGTCAAGGACGGCCGGGGCCGCCTGGAGGAGAGCGTCGTCGAGGCGTCGGGCCGCTCGGCGGTGCACGTCTCGGGCCACGGCAACCTGTACTTCGGCAAGGGCCGGCTGAGCGGCTCCGCCGAGGCCGGCGTCCAGGTCGGCGCGCTCGGCACGCTCACCCTGCGCGACACCGGGGTCGAGAAGTCCGGCGGCGCGGGCGTGCACATCGAGGCTGAGGGCGAACTGGCCGCCGTGCGCGCGACGGTGACCGACTCCGGCGAGCACGGCGTGCTGGTGGCCGAGGGCGCGCGGGCCTCCCTCAACACCTGCGAGGCGACCGGTTCGGGCGCCGACGGCATCCGGGTGGAGGGCACCGACGCGGTGGCGCTGATCGGCTGCACCGTACGCGGCAACCGGGGCAGCGGGGTGCGCCAGGCGGTGCCCGGCGACCGGCTCGCCGTCGAGGGGCTGACCAGCACGGACAACGGCTCCCCCGACGCCTGGGGCAGCGAGCGGGAGGCGACGGACGACGGGCGGCTGCCCGGCGGCACGGTCCCGGTGGCGGCCGACCCCCGCGAGGGCTCCGGCCCGGTGGCCGAACTGGAGTCGCTGATCGGCCTCGACGAGGTCAAGCAGCAGGTCCTGACGCTGATCAACCTCAACCGGATGGCACAGCGCAGGGCCAGCATCGGCATGCCCGCGCCGCCGATGAGCCGGCACCTGATCTTCGCCGGCCCGCCCGGCACCGGAAAGACCACCGTCGCCCGGCTCTACGGCTCCATCCTCGCGTCGCTGGGCGTACTGCGCTCCGGGCACCTGGTGGAGGTGTCGCGCGCCGACCTGGTGGCGCAGATCATCGGCGGGACGGCCATCAAGACCACCGAGACCTTCAACAAGGCGCTCGGCGGCGTCCTGTTCGTCGACGAGGCGTACACCCTGCTCTCCGACGGCGGCGGGGGCGGCGCCGACTTCGGGCGCGAGGCGATCGACACCCTGGTCAAGCTGATGGAGGACCACCGCGACGACGTGGTGGTCGTGGCGGCCGGCTACCCGAAGGAGATGACGGAGTTCCTGGCGTCCAACCCGGGACTCGCCTCCCGCTTCACCCGCAGCGTCGAGTTCACCGACTACACCTCGGACGAACTGGTCACGATCGTGGAGCGGATGTGCACCGGCCATCACTACGAACTGGACCCGGCGGCCCGTACCGCGCTGCGCACCCGCTTCGACCGGATCCCCCGTGACGCGGGCTTCGGCAACGGCCGCACCGCCCGCAAGGTCTTCGAGGAGATGGTGGACCGGCAGGCGTCCCGCCTGGCCGCCCTGCCGGAGGCCGGGGAACGGGACCTGGCCCTGCTGACCGCACCGGACGTGGGCCTCCCGGAGGGCGGCACGCCGGACGCCGGGCAGGACGAGGCCCCACTGCTGCGGCTGGAGTCCCTGGTGGGCCTCACGGACGTGAAGCGCGAGGTCGGCGACCTGGTCAACCTGCTCGCCACCGCACGGCGCAGGAAGGAGGCCGGACTGCCCGCGCCCCGGATCGGCAACCACCTGGTCTTCGCGGGCCCGCCCGGCACCGGCAAGACGACGGTGGCCCGGCTGTACGGCGAACTGCTGGCCTCCCTGGGCGTGCTGCCGCGCGGCCAGCTCGTCGAGGTCTCGCGCGCCGACCTGGTGGGCCGCTGGGTCGGACACACGGCGCAACTGACCCGGGAGGCCTTCGAACGGGCCCTGGGCGGCGTCCTGTTCATCGACGAGGCGTACACCCTGACCCCCCGCTCGGCCGGGGCCGCGGACTTCGGGCAGGAGGCGGTGGACACCCTGCTGAAGCTGATGGAGGACCACCGGGACGAGGTGGTCGTGATCGTCGCGGGCTACACCGACGAGATGAACCGCTTCCTGGGCTCCAACCCCGGACTGGCCTCGCGCTTCCCCCGGCACATCGCGTTCCCCGACTACTCCTCGGAGGAACTGGTCACCATCGTCCGCCGGCACGCGGCCGAGAACGGCTACGAGTGCGCGCCCGGCACCGCGAACGCCCTGCGGGAACACTTCGACACCATCCCCAGGGACGCCGGCTTCGGCAACGCGCGGCTCGCGCGGCAGACCCTGGAACGGATGATGACCCGCCAGGCGGGACGGCTGAGCGCGGTCCCCGTCCCCAGCATGGACGACCTGCGACTCCTGCTCCCCGAGGACCTCTCCGACCGCTGACGGCGGGGCCGGTCGGCGCGCCGCGAACCGGAGGTCCCGCCAGCGTCCCGTTGGAAGGCCGCTCGAACCCAGGTCGAGGTACGGGGGCGTGCGGGGCGAACGGGGCTAGCGTGCGGAACGCCGACGGCTTCGAGCTCGGGGGAATCGACCGGGCAGCGGGGAGGAAATCGTGGAGATTCAGGTTCTGGGTCCACTGAGCGCCGACGTCAACGGAGTGTCGATCGTTCCGACCGCGGGAAAGCCGCGCCAGATCCTGGCGCTGCTCTCCTTCTATCCGGGCCGGGTCATGCCCGTGCCCACGCTCATGGAGGAGATCTGGGGCACCAACCTGCCCCAGAGCGCCATGACCACGCTGCAGACGTACATCCTGCAGCTGCGTCGCAGGCTGGGCACCGCGATGGGGCCCGACGCACCCGGCACCGCAAAGGAGGTGCTGGCCACCCGGCACGGCGGGTACCTGCTGCAGATCCCGCCGGAGTCCGTGGACGTGCACCGCTACGAGCGACTGGTGACGGCGGGACAGAGCGCCTTCGACGCGGGCGAGGACGTGCAGGCCGGGAAGCTGTATCGCGAGGCACTCGCGATGTGGCAGGGAACGGCGCTCGTGGACGTACGGGTCGGCTCGATCCTGGAGATAGAGGTCCTGCGGCTGGAGGAGAGCCGGCTGGTGACCATCGAGCGGCGCATCGACGCCGACCTCCGGCTCGGCCGGCACAGCGAACTCCTCGCCGAGCTGACCGATCTGATCGCCCGTCACCCCCAGCACGAGGGGCTGCACTCGCAGGCGATGGTGGCGCTGTACCGCTCCGGACGCCAGGCCACCGCGCTGGACGTCTACCGCAGGCTGCGGACCCGGCTCATCGAGGAACTGGGCGTGGAGCCCTCGCCGCAGCTCCAGCGGCTGCACCAGGCGATGCTCACCGTCGACCCGGCGCTGGACGTCATCTGCGGACCGCGTCGCGGCTCCACCTTCGATCTGTACGCGGCCTGACGAACCCGCCCACGAGGGAGGCACAGCGGATGCCCGACGAACAGCCCGTACCGCTCCACTGCTTCGCACACGCCGGAGCAGGCGTCTCTTCCTTCTACGGCTGGCCCCGCGACCTTGGCCCCGGTGTCGAACCGGTGCCCAGGCTGCTGCCGGGGCGCGAGGCCAGGCGCCGCGAACCCCGGATCACCGGGCGCGAGGCTCTGCTGGCCGATGTGATGGGCACCTTCGCCCCGGCACCGGACGTCCCGTACGTGCTGTACGGGCACAGCCTCGGCGCGATGATCGCCTACACCGTCACCCGGGCCCTGCACGAGGCCGGACTGCCGGGCCCCGCGCTGCTCGCCGTCGGGGCCTGCCCGCCGCCCGACTCCGCTTCCGAACTCTCGGACTCCGCCGGGGAACCGGACGAGCACCTGCTGAAACTGCTCGGCGAGGTCAACGCCCTCCCGGAGGGGGCCGAACCCGGCGGGTTCTGGCACCGGGCCGTGCTGCCGGTGCTGCGCGACGACCTGGCGCTCGCCGACGACCTGCGGACCGCGGCCCGCGAACCGGTCGGGGGCGCACCGCTGTCCGTGCCGGTGCTGGTCGTCGCCGGGACGGACGACCCGCTGGCCCGGCCGGACGTGATGGCGGGCTGGCGGCGCTGGACCACGGGACGGGTGGTGACCCGGACCGTGCCCGGCGACCACTTCTTCGTACGCGGCCGGGAACTGCCGCGCCTGCTCGGGCGGGCCTGCCGTGTCGTACGGCGCACCGCACCGGCCCCCGCCGCGGTCGCGGCCCGCGGCTGACCGCCGCCCACCACAGGAGGACACACACCATGAGGGACAGCCGATGAGACGCGTCGTCATCACCGGGATAGGGGTGGTCGCACCCGGCGGGGTGGGCACCAGGGCATTCTGGTCACTGCTGACGGAGGGCCGCACCGCGACCCGCCGCATCACCCTCTTCGACGCATCCTCGTTCCGCTCGCAGATCGCGGCCGAGGTCGACTTCGACCCGGCCGAGCACGGCTTCGACCCGCGGGAGGCGCGCCGGCTGGACCGCGCGGCCCAGTTCGCGCTGGTCGCCGCCCGCGAGGCGGTCGCCGACAGCGGCCTGACCCCGGCCGACGGCGCGGAGCGCACCGGGGTCACCCTGGGCAGCGCCGTCGGGTGCAGCACCGGGCTCGACGAGAGCTACGCGCACGTCAGCGAGCGCGGCGGCCACTGGCTCCTGGACCACACCAGGGCCGAGGAACGGCTCGCCGACTACCTCGTGCCCAGCTCCCTCGCCGTCGAGGTGGCGCGCGACATCGGCGCGCAGGGGCCCGTCGCGGTCGTCTCCACCGGCTGCACCTCCGGCCTGGACTCGCTCGGCCACGCCGCCGAACTCATCCGCGAGGGCAGCGCCGACGTGATGGTGGCGGGCGCGTCGGAGGCACCGGTCACCCCGATCACCCTGGCGTCCTTCGACGCGATCCGCGCCACGTCCGCGCGCAACGACGAACCGGAGACCGCCTCCCGCCCCTTCGACCGCACCCGCAACGGCTTCGTGCTCGGCGAGGGCAGCGCGGTGCTCGTCCTGGAGGAGCACGGGCACGCGCTGCGGCGCGGCGCCCACGTGTACGCGGAGATCGCGGGCTTCGCGAGCCGCTCGAACGCGTACCACATGACGGGGCTGCGCCCGGACGGCGGCGAGATGGCCGAGGCGATCAGGGTCGCCCTGGACGAGGCGCGCCTGGACGCCACGGCCGTCGACTACGTCAACGCCCACGGATCGGGCACCAAGCAGAACGACAAGCACGAGACGGCGGCGTTCAAGCGCAGCCTGGGCGAGCACGCCCACCGGGTGCCGGTCAGCTCCATCAAGTCGATGATCGGCCACTCGCTGGGCGCGATCGGCTCCCTGGAGATCGCCGCCAGCGCCCTGGCCATCGAGCACGACACCGTGCCGCCCACGGCCAATCTGCACGACCAGGACCCCGCCTGCGACCTCGACTACACCCCGCTCGTCGCCCGTCGACAGCGCACCGACACGGTGCTCAGCGTCGGCAGCGGCTTCGGCGGCTTCCAGAGCGCGATGGTGCTGACCAACCGGCACACGGGGGTGGCGGCATGACCGCCGTGGCCGCCGAGGAGGCGGGACTGATCGGCGTCCGCGGCGTGGAGGCGGCCGTCACCGGCATCGGCGTCGTGGCGCCCGGCGGCGTCGGCACCGAGCAGTGGTGGGCGGCCGTGCTGCGCGGCGAGAACGCCATCGGGCCCGTCACCCGCTTCGACGCCTCCGGCTACCCCGCCCGGCTCGCCGGGGAGGTCACCGGGTTCGTCGACGAGGACCACGTGGCGAGCCGGCTGCTCCCGCAGACCGACCGGGTGACCCGGCTCTCGCTCGCCGCCGCCGCTCAGGCGCTGGACGACGCGGACCTCGACCCGGAACGGCTGCCCGACTACGCGGTCGGCACCGTCACCGCCAACGCCACCGGCGGCTTCGAGTTCGGGCAGCACGAGCTCCAGGCGCTGTGGAGCAAGGGCAGCCGGCACGTCGGCGCCTACCAGTCCTTCGCCTGGTTCTACGCCGCGAACTCCGGCCAGATCTCCATCCGGCACAAGCTGCGCGGCCCCAGCGGGGTCGTCGTCTCCGAGCAGGCGGGCGGCCTCGACGCCGTCGCCCAGGCCCGCCGCCAGCTGCGCAAGGGCGTCCGGGCCGTGGTCACCGGCGGCGTCGACTCGGCGCTGTGCCCCTGGGGCTGGACGGCGTACCTGGCCGGCGGCGGACTGAGCACGGGCGACGACCCGGACCGGGCCTACCTGCCGTTCGACGCCGACGCGTCGGGCCATGTCATCGGCGAGGGCGGTGCGCTGTTCGTCCTGGAGGACGGGGACGCCGCCCGGAGCCGGGGCGCCACGGTCCACGGCACGGTCGCGGGCTGCGCCGCCACGTTCGACCCGGCGCCCGGCACCGGGGAGCCCCGGTTGCGGGCCGCCGCCGAACTGGCCCTGGCGGACGCCGGGGTCACCCCCGGCGGGATCGACGTGGTGTTCGCCGACGCGGCGGGCGAACGGGACGCCGACCGGGCCGAGGCCCGGGCGCTGGCCGAGCTGTTCGGCCCGTACGGGGTGCCGGTCACCGCGCCCAAGTCGATGGCGGGCCGGCTCTCGGCGGGTGGTTCCGCCCTGGACCTGGCGGCCGCCCTGCTCGCCCTGCGCGATCAGGTGATCCCGCCGACGACCGGCACCGCGCGACCCGCCGAGGACTGCCCCGTCGACCTGGTGACCGGTGCGCCGCGCCGGGCCGAACTGCGGACCGCGCTGGTACTGGCCCGCGGCCGCGGCGGATTCAACGCGGCCACCGTGGTGCGCGCCGCACGCTGAGAACCGGACCGGGTGGCCCCCGACCGGGCGGCCACCCGGCTCGCGCACCGGCACGCGTACGACTCACGCACCGATCCGCGCCCGCACCGCGCACCGACCCCGACCGGGTCGCACACCGACCCCCGACCGAGGAGAAAGGCACTTCTGTGGACCGGCTGGAGCTCACCGAACTGACCGCCCTGCTGCGCACCTGCGCGGGCGAGGGCGAGGGCGTCGACCTGGACGGCGACGTCCTCGACACCCTCTTCCTCGACCTGGGCTACGACTCGCTCGCCCTGCTTCAGGTCACCGGCATCATCGAGCGCGACTACGAGGTGATGCTGGACGAGGAGGTGCTGGAGGACGCGGAGACCCCGCGCCAGTACCTCGACCTGGTCAACCGTGCGCTGTCCGCACGGGCCGCTGCCTGACGTACCGTCACGAACCCGTCGAGGAGCCGACCATGTCATCGACCCCCGGACTCACCGAGATCGCCGACGGCGTCCTCGGCCACGTCCAGCCCGACGGCGGCTGGTGCCTGAACAACGCCGGACTGCTCGTCGGCGACGGCACCGGGGGTCCGCTCCTCGTCGACACCGTCGCCACCGAGGCACGGGCCCGGCACCTGCGCGCGCAGGCGCTGCGGGCGGCGGGCGCCCCGCCGCGCCTGCTGGTCAACACCCACTTCCACGGCGACCACACCTTCGGCAACTTCGTCTTCCCCGAGGCCGTCGTCATCGGCCACGAGCGGGCGCGCGCCGACATCGAGGCGGCCGGACTGCACATGGCCGGGCTCTGGCCCGACGTGTGCTGGGGCGACCTGGAGGTCGTGCCCCCGCAGGTCACGTACCGCGACCGCATGACGGTGCACGTCGGCACGCTGCGGGCCGAACTGATCCACCCGGGGATCGCGCACACCACCGGCGACACCGTCGTGTGGCTGCCGGAGCAGCGGGTGGTGTTCACCGGTGACCTGGTCATGTCGGGCGCCACCCCGTTCTGCCCGATGGGCTCGGTCTCCGGCTCCCTGGAGGCGCTGCGCACCCTGCGCGCCCTCGGCGCCCGCACCGTCGTGCCGGGCCACGGACCGGTGGGCGGGCCCGAACTGTTCGACGACAACGAGGGATACCTGCTGCGCCTCCAGCGGCTCGCCCGGGAGGGGCTGGCCGCCGGACTCACCCCGCTCCAGGTCGCCCGCGAGGCGGGCCCCGGACCGTACGCCGGTCTGCTGGACGCCGAGCGGCTGGTGCCCAACCTGCACCGCGCCTACGCGGAGGAGCGCGGCGCGGCGCCCGGCGATCCGCTGGACATCCCCGCGCTGTTCCGCGAGATGTCCGAGCACCACGGCGGGACACCGGCCTGCCACGCCTGACGGACGGCCGGAACGGACCGGCCCCGTCCCTCAGAAGGACTGGTGGTCGGGGGTGACACGACGCTCGCGCGTGCGCAGCTCCCCGCCGTCGTACACCAGCACGTCCTCCACCACGCTGCTCGGCGAGACGACCGGTACCGGGTCCCAGGGGCGGCTCACCATCACCAGCGTGTAGTAGTGCGTGACCAGGCTGCCGTCCGGCCCCGGGTCCACGCTCAGCATGTTGTACCAGTGCCTGCGCCGCACCGGCTCGGTGCCGAACCGGCGTACGTGCGAGGCGCGCAGCTCCGCAGCGATGGCCTCGCGGCCCCGCGCCGGCGGGATGCCGGGCGACGGCGCGAACACCCCGTCGGCGGTGAACGTCGCGGCGAACTCCTCCGCCCGCAGGTCGTCGAGCAGCCGGACCTGCCGGGCGTAGAACTGCTGCACCTCCACGTAGAGCGCGGTCCGGTCGGTGCCGAGCCGCGGCTCGGTCGCATACGTCGTCATCCTGTTCCTCCTGGTCCTCCGGTGGCCCGGCCGCTGCGGCCGGTGCGGGTGTTCTCCTGCGGGGAGCCGGTCGGGCGGGGTGCGTGCCGGGCGTGACCGCCCGGCCGGGAACCACCCGGCAGGCCCCGGCGCCCCTCAGAGCCTGTCGGGTGGCCTCTGACCGGGCGGCCACGCCCTGGCACGCACGCTTCCAGCGTTGCCGAAATGCCCTAGTAGCTCCGCTACGAGGACACTCCGGCGCCTTGGAATCGCACGCACCAGACCGCGTCCGCTACCCGATCGAAGGTCACCCGACAGGCTCTCAGTCGAGGTCGTCACGGGTCACGACGCGGTGGCGGGTGCGCCACTTGCCGCGCGAGCGGACGAGCACGTCCTCCATGACGCACACCCGGTGCACCGCCGACACGCCCCGGTCGGGTGTCGCGTACACCAGCGCGTAGCAGCGGGTGCGCAGCGTCCCGTCCGGCTGCGGGCTCAGGTCGAGCATCCCGATCCAATGCCGGAACCGCTCCCCGCTGCGCGCCTGCTGGGCCTCGTTGCGCCGCACGTTCGCCGCCAGGGCGGCCCGTCCGCGCACCGGCTCGTCCAGGGTCGGCACGTCGAAGACGGCGTCCTCCGTGAAGGTTCCCGCCCAGCGCTCGGCCTCGTGCGAGTCGAAGAGCTGCATCTGGTGCGAGTAGAACTGCTGGATCCGCGCGTACAGGACGCCGAAGTCCTCCTCGGGGGCACGTACCCCGTCGGGCACCGCGAAGGCGGTGTCGGTGCGGCTGAGCATCTCGGTGGTCATGTGACCGTCCTCCGTTCCATCGGATGCGGACACTCTCTGCGGCGCAGATCGAGCGCTCTTCGAAGATTCCTCAAGCGCCCCGGTCGAACGTGTAAGCGCCCGCAGGATGCCGAACGGCAGCCGCGTACCGACCGGCCGGAGGAGAACGAGCCATGACGAACCTCGCCTTTCCGGACCTTCCGCTGGACGCCCTGCTGCGCCGGGCGGCCGTGCGCGACCCCGACGGCATCGCCGTGCGGACCGCGGACACGGACATCGGGTTCGGCGAACTGGACGCGCTGGCCGACCGCGTCGCCGCCTGGCTGCAGCGGGAGAACGGGAACCGGCGCGGGGTGCGCACCGGCGTCGCCAACGTCCTCGACCCGGTCTTCGCCGCCGCCTACTACGGCACGATCCGCAGCGGCGCCACCGCCGTCCTGGTCAATCCGCTGGTCGGGGCGGAGGGGCTGCGGCACGTCCTGGCCACCGCCGGGGTGGAAGTGGTGTTCGTCCCCGCGGCCACGGCAGAACTGCTCACCAAGCTGCGCGGCGCGCTGCCCCTGCTCCGCACGATCGTGGTGACCGACGCCCCGGACGGGGTGACGCCCGGCGACGCGGTGCCGCTGCACCCGGCCCTGGAGACGGCACCGGACACCCCCGACGGGGGCCCGTCCGACCCGGCGTCGATCGCCTGCGTCCAGTTCACCACCGGCACCACCGGCCGCCCCAAGGGCGTCCTGCTCACCCATCGCAACCTGGTCGCCAACGCGAAGCAGACCGCCCTGGCCCACCGCCTGGACTGCGCCTCGGTCGCCCTCAACCACCTGCCGCTCCACCACGTCATGCACCTCAACTCGGCGGTGTACGCGGGGGCCTGCCAGGTCCTGTGCCAGTACCCGGACCCGTTCGCCTCGCTCGCCGCGGCTGCCGCGGCCGGCGCCACCCACTACTACGGGCTGCCCGCCCGGCTGCACCGCCTCGCCGCCGACGAACGCCTCGCCGCCGCCCGGCCCGCCCCCGCCGGCGGCCGGCTCACGGCCGTGCTCTCCGGCGGCTCCGGGCTGCGGCCCGGGGCGGCGCGCATCCTGCGCGACCGGCTCGGCGTCCCCGTCATCCAGGGCTACGGCATGGCCGAGCTCTCCCCGCTCACCCACTGCCAGCGGCCCGACCGCTACCGGCCGGGCGAGGTCGGCGAGCCCGTCCCGGGCACCGAGTGCCGCCTCGTCGACGTGGACTCCCGCGCCCCGGTCGAGATCTGGTCCACCGGTGAAGTCCAGGTCAGAGGACCGCAGTTGATGGCCGGATACCTCGACGAGAGCCACCCGTCCCGGATCGACGAGGACGGCTGGTTCTCCACCGGGGACGTCGGCTACCTCGACGACGACGGCTCGCTGCGCCTGGTCGACCGGCTCTCCGACATCTTCAAGCACGACAACGAGATCGTCTCGCCGAGCCGCGTCGAGCAGGTCATCGGCGAGGACCCGAGGGTCGCCGACTGCATCGTCGCCGACTGGCCCGACGACGTGCACGGCGGCCTGGTCTGGGCCGGCATCGTGCTGCGGGACGCCCCCGAACCCGTACCGCACACCGAACCCGTACCGCACACCGGACCCGTACCGCACACCGGACCCGGAGCGGACGGGGAACACCCCGCGACCCCCGCCGACGTCCTCGAAGCGATCACCGCACGGGCCAACGAACGGCTCGCGGACTTCGAACGCATCCGCCTGGCCGAGGTACTGGAGGCGGTGCCCCGCACCCCCACCGGAAAACCCGAACGGCGCTCCCTGCGCCAGCAGTTGAAGGCCCGGGCCGCCGCCCGGACGACCCCACCGACCCCACCGGCCGCACCGCCCGCACCGGCTGCCCGGACAACCGCACCGCCCGCACCGGCTGCCCGGACAACCGCACCGCCCGCACCGGCCGTCCGCGCCGCCGCACCCGCCGCCTGAACGGAACGACCGCACCGAGCCGCCGCCCGAACGACCGCCCCGGCCCTCCCGGGCCGCCTGACCACTCACGGAGAACGCATGAGCACCGACCGACCCGATGTGCTCGTCGCGGGCGCCGGCCCCGTCGGGCTGACCGCAGCGCACGAACTGGCCCGCCGGGGCCTGCGGGTGCGGCTCGTCGACGCCGCCCACGGCCCCGCCCGCACCAGCCGGGCCGTGGCCACGCACCCGCGCACCCTGGAGACGTACGACCAGATGGGCGTCGTCGAGGACATGCTCGGCCGCGGCCGGAAGAACCGCGCCTTCACCATGTACGCCGAGGGACGCCGACTGGTGCGGCTGGAGGCCGACTACGCCACGATGCCGACCTCCTACCCGTACACCCTCGTCATCGGCCAGACCGAGACGGAGGCGGTGCTGCGCGCCGCCGTCGCCCGGCTGGGCGTCGAGATCGAGTGGGGAGTGCGGCTCACCGGCTTCCGGCAGGACGCGGACACCGTGCGGGCCACCCTGGAGAAGGCGGACGGCACCGAGGAGCACATCGAGACGTCCTGGCTGGTGGGATGCGACGGCGGCCACAGCACCGTGCGCAAACTGCTCGGCCTCGAACTGGTCGGCGGAGCCGGCGAGACCTGGATGCTCGCCGACGTACCGGTCGACATGGACCTGCCGCCCGACACCATCTACTGGACCCACACCGGCGGACAGGCACTGATGATGGTGCCCTACGCCCGCGAGGGGTACTGGCGGCTGCTGGACACCACGCCCGCCCGGCGGGACACCGACCCGCGCGCCGTCGAGGAGCGGCTGGCCGAGAAGCTGTCGGCCGGACTCGGCCGCCCGGTCCGGGTCGGCGAGAGCGACTGGACCTCGGTCTTCACCTTCCAGCAGCGCATGGTGGAACGGATGCGCGAGGGCCGCGTCCTCGTCGCCGGGGACGCCGCCCACGTGCACAGCCCCGCCTCCGGGCAGGGCATGAACACCGGCATCCAGGAGGCGTACAACCTCGCCTGGAAGCTGGCCATGGTCCAGCAGGGCCACGCCGGCCGGGAACTCCTCGACACCTACGGCGAGGAGCGGATGCCCATCGGCCGGGCCCTGCTCGGCTCCACCCGCACCGCCACCTTCCTCGTCCAGCTGAAGAACACGATCGCCCCGCTGGCGCTGCCCGTGGTCTTCTCCGTGGTGCGGAAGGTGCCCCCGCTGCGCCGGGCCATCCAGCGCAAGGTGCTCGGCGGCATGTCCGGGCTGCGCATCGACTACGGCGAGTCCTCCCTGACCACCGTCGACACCTTCCGGCACGTCCCCGGCACCGCCGCGCTGTCCAACGCCGCCGTCGCCGCCGGCCCCGAACCGACCCCCGCGCCCGCCCCCGGCGAACGCGTCACCCGGGCCGCGGTCCACGACCCCGACGACCCGGCCTTCGCCGCACTGCGCGCCGAACTGCGCGACCCCCGCTGGTCGTTGCTGCTCGCCGCGGGCGGCACCGGCCCCGGCGACGTCCCCGTGGGCGTGGCCATCACGGCCGCCGCCCAGTACTCCGAATGGCTGTCGGTGCGCACCGTCGGCGGCACCGGACCGGACGGACCCGCCCCGCTCGCCGACCCGGACGGACGGCTGCGCGCGGCGCTCGGCCTGGCCCCCGGCGGCTGGCTGCTGGCCCGCCCCGACGGCTACACCGCCGCCCGCGCCACCGTACTGACCAGGGACGCCCTGGGCCGGGCGCTCGCCCCGCTGCGCCCCGCCGCGCCGCTCGCCGACGCGGCCAGGACCGAACCGGGACTCGTACTCCCGGCCCCCGCCCCACGGCTGAAGGAGCACTGACCGTGACCGACAACCACCCCGTCGCCCTGATCACCGGGGCCACCAGCGGCATAGGACTGGCGGTGGCCCGCCGGCTCGGCCGGTCCGGACACCGCGTGTTCCTGTGCGCCCGCACCGAACAGGACGTCAAGCAGACCGTCGAGGACCTCCGGGACGAGGGCCTGGAGGCGGCCGGACAGGCCGCCGACGTCCGCTCCCGGGAGTCCGTGGCCGCACTCGTGCACGCCGCCGTCGAGACGTACGGGCCCATCGACGTACTGGTCAACAACGCCGGACGCAGCGGCGGCGGCGTCACCGCCGACATCGCGGACGAGCTCTGGTACGACGTCATCGACACCAACCTCAACAGTGTGTTCCTGATGACGCGCGAGGTGCTGAAGAACGGCGGCCTGACCGGCAACGCCCGCGGGCGGATCATCAACATCGCCTCGACGGCCGGCAAGCAGGGCGTGCTGCTCGGCGCCCCGTACAGCGCCTCCAAGCACGGCGTCGTCGGCTTCACCAAGGCACTGGGCCGGGAGCTGGCCCCGTCGGGCGTCACGGTCAACGCGGTCTGCCCCGGCTACGTCGAGACCCCGATGGCCCAACGGGTGCGCCAGGGGTACGCGGCGGCCTGGGACACCACCGAGGACTACGTGCAGGAGCAGTTCGAGGCGAAGATCCCGCTCGGCCGCTACTCGACCCCGCAGGAGGTCGCCGGACTGGTCGGCTACCTCGTCTCCGAGTCCGCCGCCTCGATCACCGCACAGGCGCTCAACGTCTGCGGCGGGCTGGGCAATTTCTGAAAACCATGAGGAAGGTGATCTGTGGTGTCCGGTGAGCGTGTACACCGTACGACGCATTCGGTCGAGGTGGCCGCCCCGGCGGGGGTCGTCTACGGAATGATCTCGAACGCGGTCCAGTGGCCGCTGTTCTTCCCGCCGAACGTGCACGTCGAGCGGCTGGAGTTCGACGGCCGGGACGAACGGCTGCGGATGTGGGCGGTGGCCAACGGGCAGGTGCGGTCGTGGCTGTCGCGACGCGTGCAGGACCCGGAGGCCCGGCGGATCGACTTCCGCCAGCAGCACCCGCAGGCCCCGGTCGAGTCGATGAACGGGTCCTGGACCGTGCAGGAGCGGCCCGGCGGGACGAGCCTGCTGACCCTGCTGCACGACTTCACGGTCATCGACGACCGGCCCGAGGACGTGTCCTGGACGGAACGGGCGGTCGACACCAACTCGACCGCCGAACTGGCGCAGTTGAAGCGACTGGCGGAGCGCTGGACCCGGCTCGACGAACTCGTGCTGTCCTTCGAGGACGCGGTCCGGGTCAAGGGACCGGCCGAGCTGGTCTACGACTTCCTGTACCGGGTCGGCGACTGGCCCGAACTGGTGCCGCACGTCGCCCGCCTCGACCTGACCGAGGACGCTCCCGGCGTCCAGGTCATGGCGATGGACACCCGCACCGCGGACGGCGCGACCCACACCACGGAGTCGGTGCGGATCTGCTTCCCGCACGCGGGCCGCATCGTCTACAAGCAGACCCGCACCCCCGCGCTGATGGAGGCGCACACCGGCGAGTGGTCGGTGCTGCCCGACGAGTCCGGCGTGACCGTCATCTCGCAGCACAACGTGGTGCTGCGCGAGGAGGCCGTCGAACGAGTGCTGGGCGAGGGCGCCGATCTCGCACAGGCCCGCCGCTACGTCCGCGAGGCCCTCGGCCGCAACTCCACGGCCACCCTGAACCTGGCCAAACGCCACGCGGAGTCCGCGATCCGCGTGCTGTGACCGGCACACCTTCCGACACCGGCACCTTCGTACCGGAACAACCCTGAATGCCCGGCACGGTGGAGCGTCCACCGCTGCTCCGGCCCCGCTCTAGCCGTCGCCGTGAAAGTTGCTCCGACGGACTTCCTCGGAGGGGAACGGGGCGGCAGCAGTGGGCGCTCGACCCTTTTCCGGCCGGCCGCAAACCTCTAGGAGAGGCATGAGCTCCAACACCATCACAGCCGGGGAGACACACGACCGGACGGCACGGCCGTCCGACGGGCCGGTGCTGTGGCACCTCGCCCTGGTCGCCGGTGCCGACGGCACTTCCCTCGACGCCGGACTCGCCGGGCTCAAGGCCCGTCTCGCAGAGTCCCCCGCCCGTGAGGACGTGCCCGTGCGCATCCGCACCCTCGGCAGCGCCGGGGACGGGCACCGCGGCGCGGTCCTGGCCGGCGACGGAGCGGCCACGGAGCTGGGCGCTGGCGCGCCCGCCGGGGCCGCGGCATCCGTCGCCTTCATGTTCCCCGGGCTCGGCGACCACTACCTGGACATGGGCCGCGACCTGTACCGCGACTTCCCGGTGTTCCGGACCGCCGTCGACGACTGCGCCGACGCGCTCGCCCCCGAACTGGGCCTGGACATCCGCGAGGTCGTCTTCCCCGACCCGACGCCCGAGGAGCGCACCGCCCCGGCCGTCGACCTGCGCCGCATGCTCGGCCGCGGCACGACCCCGCAGAGCGGGAACGAGCGCCGGCTCAACGCCACCCGCCTCGCCCAGCCGGCCCTCTTCGTCATCGAGTACGCCCTGGCCCGGCTCTGGGAGTCCTGGGGAGCCCGGCCCTCGATCATGATCGGCTACAGCCTCGGCGAGTACGTCGCGGCCACCCTCGCCGGGGTGCTGTCCCTGCCGGACGCGCTGACCCTGGTGGCCCGCCGCGCCGCGCTCATCGACGCGCTGCCGCAGGGCGCCATGCTCGCCGTGATGCTCCCCGAGGAGCGGGTCCGCGCGCTGCTCGGCACCGGCCTCTCGCTCTCCGCCGTCAACGGCCCCGAGTTCTGCGTGGTGGCCGGACCGGTCGCCGACGTCGAGGCGCTGGAGCAGGACCTCGGCCGGCAGGACGTCGTCCACCGCCGGGTGCAGTCCACGCACGCCTTCCACTCCTCGATGATGGAGCCCATCGCCGAGCAGGTGACCGAGCTGGCACGGACCTTCACCCTGACCCCGCCCCGCATCCCGTACGTCTCCAACGTCACCGGCCGCCCCATCACCGACGTGGAGGCCACCGACCCCGGCTACTGGGCGCGCCACCTGGTCAGCCCGGTCCGCTTCGCCGACGGGCTGGCCGCCCTCGCCGCCGCCGACCTGCTGCTGGAGACCGGTCCCGGCCAGACCCTCAGCAGCATGGCCACCGTGGTCCGCGGCAGCACGGCCGGCACCGTCGTCGCCTCCATGCGCCACCCCCTGGAGAGCCGCTCCGACTCGGCCGTGGCCCTCAAGGCACTGGGCAGGCTCTGGCTCGCGGGCGCCGACATCGACTGGACCGGCTTCCCCGCCTCCGAACTGGACATCGTGGCCGACGGCGCCGCGACGGCCGCCCTGACCGACGACGCACACACCGCCACCCCCACCGAGCAGGAACTGCACGGCCTGTGGGCCAGGCTGCTGAAGACCGAGCAGCTCCCGCGCGACATCAGCTTCTTCGAGATCGGCGGCAACTCGCTGCTCGCCACCCGGCTGATCCTGCGCATCAAGCGGACCTTCGGCACCGACCTGTCGCTGCGCCAGGTCTACGAGTGGGCCACCCTGACCCGGATGGCCGCCGCGATCGACATCCTGCGGGCCGGCGGCGAACTGACCGCGACCCGGGAGGGCTCCTCGCACACCGGCAACTCCCGGGCCCGCTTCACCCTGCCGAACGGCCTGACGGTGTCCCACCAGAACGAGGCGGAGACCCGCCACTTCTACGAGGACATCTTCGACCACCGCACGTACGCCAAGAACGGCATCTCCATCCCGGACGGCGCCACCGTCGTCGACGTCGGCGGCAACATCGGCCTGTTCACCCTCTTCGCCCACTACGAGGCGAAGGACGTACGGGTCTTCACCTTCGAGCCCGCGCCCCCGATGTTCGAGCTGCTCGGCCAGAACGTCGCCGAGCACGGCGTCGACGCCAAGCTCTTCAACATCGGGATCTCCGACGCCGAGACCGAGGCGAACTTCACCTTCTACCCGCGCAGCTCCGGCATGTCCTCGTTCCACCCGGACGAGGAGGAGGAGAAGCACAACCTGCGCACGATCATCGCCAACCAGCAGAAGACCGAGGCCGACGCCGAGGTCGCCGAGCTGGTCTCCGGCGACGAGCTGCTCGACGTCCGCTTCGAGGCGATCGAGTTCACCGCCACGCTGCGCCCGCTCAGCGCCGTCATCCGCGAGCAGGGCATCGAGCGCATCGACCTGATCAAGATCGACGTGCAGAAGAGCGAGCGGCAGGTCATCGACGGCATCGCCGACGAGGACTGGCCGAAGATCCAGCAGATGGTGCTGGAGGCGCACGACGCGGACGGCGAGGTCGGCCGCCTGGTCGAGCTGCTGGAGAGCCGCGGCTTCACGGTCAGGGCCGAGCAGGACGAACTGTACGTCGGCACGGACATCCACAACATCTACGCCGTACGCGGCGCACGCTAACGGAGTCGTAGGACATGGAATTCACGACAGCAGGAGTCGTCGGCGCGGGCGTCATGGGCGTCGGCGTCGCGCAGAACCTCGCGCAGACCGGTCACCGGGTGGTGCTCGTCGACGTCTCGGAGGAGGTCCTCGACAACGCGCGCCGCGAACTGCGCAACAGCCTCCGCGCCTACGCCCTGTTCAACAAGGGCTCGGGCGTCGACCCGGCGGCGGTCTTCGAGAAGATCGAGTTCACCACCGACTACGAACTGCTGGCCAAGGCCGACTTCGTCGTCGAGAACGTCACCGAGGACTGGGGCATCAAGCAGCAGGTGTACGAGCGGATCGACCGCATCGTCCGCCCCGACGTGGTCTTCGCCGTCAACACCTCGGCGATCTCCATCACCCGCGTCGGCTCGGTGACCACCCGCCCCGAACGCGTCATCGGCATGCACTTCATGAACCCGGTGCCGATGAAGCCGATGGTCGAGGTGATCCGCGGCCACCACACCACGCCGGAGACCATCGACACCGCCCGCCGCTTCCTCGCCGGCATGGGCAAGGAGTGCATCGTCGTCGAGGACGTCCCCGGCTTCGTCTCCAACCGGGTCCTCATGCTCACCATCAACGAGGCGGCCTTCCTGGTCCAGGACGGCGTGGCCCCCGCGGCCGACGTCGACCGGATCTTCCAGACCTGCTTCGACCACCGGATGGGCCCGCTGGAGACCGCCGACCTGATCGGCCTCGACACCATCCTCAAGTCCGTCGAGGTGCTCTACGAGAGCTTCAACGACAGCAAGTACCGGCCCGCCCCGCTGCTCAAGAAGATGGTCGCCGCCGGCCTGCTGGGACGGAAGAGCGGCGAGGGATTCCACAAGTACCACTGACAACCGCCCGGGTGGCCCGGCCGGGCCACCCGCCCGGCGCCGCACCCCACGACAACAGGACGGATGAAGAGATGAGCACGGACAACAGGACCCGGATCGCGGAGTACCTCTCCCGGTTCTTCCCGGTCCAGGACCTGAAGGACGACGACGACATCTTCGAACTCGGCTTCGTCAGCTCGATGTTCGCGATGCAGCTGGTCTCCTTCGTCGAGCACGAGTTCGGCATCACCGTCGAGAACGAGGACCTGGAGCTGGAGTACTTCCGCTCCATCGGCGCGCTCGACGCGTTCGTCACCCGCAAGCTGTCCGTCCCGGTCCCGCAGTAGGACGGGAGCGGACACGACGATGACCGGAGCGCTCACCGACCGGCAGGCACAGGCCCAGAAGGAATTCCGGGCCTTCGCCGACCGGCACATCGCCCCGCACGCGGACGAATACCACCGGACCCAGCGCACCCCGCCCGAGGCCGTCCGGCTCCTCGCCGACGAGGGCCTGCTCGGGCTCCCCGTCGCCGAGGAGTACGGCGGGGGCGGCTGCGACGCGGTCACCCTCGGCCTGCTCGCAGGCGAACTCGGCCGGGCCTGCTCCTCGCTCCGCAGCCTGCTCACCGTCCACACGATGGTGGCGCACGCGATCGCCCGCTGGGGCAGCCGCTCCCAGAAGGAGACCTGGCTGCCCCGGCTGGCCCGCGGCGAACGCATCGGCGCGCTCGCCGTGTCCGAACCGGGCGCGGGCAGCGACGCCTCGGGAGTCACCACCCGGCTCGTCCGCGACGGCGACGACTGGGTGGTCGACGGCCACAAGAAATGGATCACGTACGGCGAGAGCGCCGACCTGTTCCTGGTCGTCGGCCGCTCCCCGGAGGGCCCCACGGCCCTGCTCGTCGAACGGGACACCCCCGGACTGCGGACCGAGCTGATCGAGGACATGATCGGCATCCGGGCCTCGATGACCTCCCACGTACGCTTCGGAAGCTGCCGCGTACCGGCGGACAACGTCCTGGCCAGGCCCGGACTCGGGGTCTCCCACGTGGTCGGCGCCGCCCTCGACCTCGGCCGCTACACCGTCGGCTGGGGCTGCGTCGGCATCCTCGACGCCTGCCTGGAGGCGAGCGTCGACTACGCCGCGACCCGCGAGCAGTTCGGCTCCCTCATCAAGGAGCACCAGCTCGTCAGAAGCATGATCAGCAACATGTACACGGACGCGCACGCCGCCCGGCTGCTGTGTCTGGAGGCCGGACGGCTGCGCGACGAACGCCACCCCGGCGCCCTGGCCGCGACCTCCACGGCCAAGTACTTCGCCGCCACCGCCGCCGGCCGCGCCGCGGGGGACGCCGTCCAGATCCACGGCGCCAACGGCTGCAGCTCCGAATACCCCGTCCAGCGCCTCCTCGGCGACTCCAGGGTCATGGAGATCATCGAGGGCAGCGCACAGCTCCACCAGGTGGGGCTCGCCGAGTACGCGTTCCAGGAACGCGGACCGAGGAGTGACCGATGACGACGACCACCCTGACGACCGTCAAGTGCGTGGTGTGGGACCTCGACAACACGGTGTGGGACGGGGTGCTGCTGGAGGACGGCGACGTCACCCTGCGCCCCGCCGTCGTGGAGGTGCTCCGCACCCTCGACGAGCGCGGCATCCTCCACTCGATCGCCAGCCGCAACGACCACGAGGCGGCCATGGCGAAACTGGAGGAGTTCGGCATCGCCGAGTACTTCCTCCACCCGCAGATCCACTGGGGCAACAAGTCGGACTCCGTCAAGGCGGTCGCCGAGGCCATCAACATCGGCATCGACACCCTGGCCTTCGTCGACGACCAGCCCTTCGAACGCGACGAGGTCGGCTTCGCCCACCCGCAGGTGCTGTGCATCGACGCCCTCGACGCCCCGGAAATCCCCGCACTGCCCGCGATGCGGCCCCGGTTCGTCACCGCCGACTCCCGCGAGCGCCGCCACCTCTACCGGGCCGACATCCGGCGCAAGGACGCCGAGCAGGCCCACCGGGGCACCGACGAGGACTTCCTCGCCTCGCTCGGCATGCGCTTCACCATCGCGCCCGCCCAGGAACGCGACCTCCAGCGCGCCGAGGAACTGACCGTACGCACCAACCAGCTCAACGCCACCGGTTACACCTACTCCTACGAGGAGCTGGACGCCTTCCGCCGCTCGCCCGACCACGACCTCCTCGTGGCCGGACTGGAGGACACCTACGGCACCTACGGCAAGATCGGCCTCGCCCTCGTCGAACGCGGCGAGGACGCCTGGACCGTGAAGCTGCTGCTGATGTCCTGCCGCGTCATGTCCCGCGGCGTCGGCTCCGTACTGCTCAACCACCTGATCCGCAGCGCCCACGACGCCGGCGTCAAACTGCGCGCCGAGTTCGTGCCCACCAACCGCAACCGGACCATGTTCGTCACCTACAAGTTCTCCGGCTTCCGCGAGGTCGGCAGGAACGGCGACGTGTCCGTCCTCGAACACGACGGCACCCACATCCAGGGCTTCCCGCCGTACATGGACGTCACGGTCGAGCACTGACCCACCCCGGAGGCCACGCCCCGGACCCCGCCGAGCACGACGGGGCCCGGACGACGGCCCCCACCCCCGCACCACATTCACCGGAGCGACGAGACGGATGGCGGAGATGAACGCCCAGGCGAACGAGGACCGGCTTCGGCGAGCCATGGCCGCTGTCCTGCAACTTCAGCAGCGCAACGCCGAGTTGGAGAACCAGCGGCACGAGCCCGTGGCGATCGTCGCGATGGCCTGCCGACTGCCCGGCGGAGTGACCACACCGGAGGAGTACTGGCAGCTCCTCGCCGAGGGCCGCGACGCCATCGGCCCGCTGCCCGCCCGCTGGGACGGTCTGGAACTCTACGACCCCGACCCCGGCGCCGCCGGCAAGAGCTACGCCGACCAGGGCGGCTTCCTCGACGACCTGGACCTCTTCGACGCCGACTTCTTCGGGATCTCGCCCCGCGAGGCCGTCTCGATGGACCCGCAGCAGCGGCTCGTGCTGGAGACCTCCTGGGAGGCGCTGGAGCGGGCCGGCATCCGCCCGGACACCCTCGGCGGCAGCCGCACCGGTGTGTACCTGGGCGCCATGCGGGCGGACTACGAGACCGGGCACGCCCCCCTCGAAGCCCTCGACGGCTACCAGGGCACCGGCATCTCCGGCAGCGTCGTCTCCGGCCGGATCAGCTACGCGCTCGGCCTCCAGGGCCCGGCCCTGACCATCGACACCGCCTGCTCCTCGTCCCTCGTCGCCATCCACTCCGCGCTCGGCGCCCTGCGCTCCGGCGAGTGCGACCTCGCCCTGGCCGGCGGCGTCACCGTCATGAGCTCCCCCGCCATGTTCGTCGAGTCCAGCAGGCTCGGCGCGATGGCCCCCGACGGGCGCTGCAAGAGCTTCTCCGCCCGCGCCGACGGGGCGATCTGGTCCGAGGGCGTCGGCATGCTCGTGCTCAAGCGGCTCTCCGCCGCCCGGCGCGACGGCGACCGCGTCCTGGCCGTCGTCCGGGGCTCCGCCGTCAACCAGGACGGCCGCAGCCAGGGCCTCACCGCCCCCAACGGACCCGCCCAGCAGCGCGTCATCCGCGACGCGCTCACCGCGGCCCGGCTGGACCCGGCGGACATCGACGCCATCGACGCGCACGGCACCGGAACCCCGCTCGGCGACCCGATCGAGGCCGGGGCCCTGGCCGAGGTCTTCGGCCCCGGACGCGACCCCCGCCGGCCCGTCCGGCTCGGCTCGTCCAAGTCGAACATCGGGCACACCCAGGCCGCCGCCGGTGTCGCCGGCGTGATGAAGATGGTGCTGGCGCTCCAGCACGAGACCCTGCCCATGACCCTGCACGCCGACGAACCCAGCCCGCACATCGACTGGGAGAACAGCGGACTCGCCCTGGCCCGGGAGGCACGGCCCTGGCAGCGCGGCGAACGCGTCCGGCGGGCCGGTGTCTCGTCGTTCGGCATCAGCGGCACCAACGCCCACCTGATCATCGAAGAGGCCCCCGCACCGGAACCCGCGGACCAGGACGGACCGCGGGGCGACGGCGCCGTCGACGCCCCGGCGCACCCGCTGCTCCTGTCCGGACACGACCAGCAGGCCCTGCGCGGCCAGGCCGCCCGGTGGGCCGACTGGCTGGAGGAGCACGGCCGGGACACCGACTGGCACGACATCGTGCGCACCGCCGCCTCTCACCGCGCGCGGCTGGAGGCCCGCGCGTCCGTGTCGGCCGCCGGACCGGCCGAGGCCGCCGAGGCGCTGCGGGCACTGGCCGGGAGCCTGCCCCACCCCGGCATCGTCACCGGCACGGCACGCGAGCGCGGCAAGGCCGTGTTCGTCTTCCCCGGACAGGGCTCGCAGTGGGCCGGCATGGGCCGCGAACTGCTGGAGCAGAACGAGGCGTTCCGCACCGCGGCGACGGAGTGCGACGCCGCCCTGGAGCCGTGGACCGGCTGGTCGGTCCTGGAGGTGCTGCGCGGCGAGGCCGACCCCTCGCTGACGCTGGAGCGGATCGACGTGCTCCAGCCGGCCCTGTTCACGGTGATGATCGGCCTCGTGGCGGTGTGGCGCTCACTGGGCGTGGAACCGGCCGCCGTGGTCGGCTCCAGCCAGGGCGAGGTGCCCGCGGCGGTGGTGGCCGGGGCCCTGTCCCTCGCGGACGGCGCACGGCTCACCGCGCTGCGCTCGCAGGGCCAACTGCGCGAGTGCAGCGGCCGGGGCGCGATGGCCCTGGTGGAACTGCCGGTCGCCGACGTGGAGGCGCTGATCGCCCCGTACGGGCCGGCCCTGTCGATCGCGGTGGTCAACACCGCCTCGTCCGCGGTGGTCTCCGGCGACGTGGACGCGGTGGAACGACTGCTGGCCGAACTGGCGGACACCGACGTCTTCAGCCGCCGCATCGCCTCGGACACCGCCGGGCACAGCGCCCACATCGACCCGATGCTGCCCTGGCTCACCGAACGGCTGACGGACCTGCGGCCGGACGGCTGGCGGGTGCCGTTCTACTCCACGGTGACCGGCGGAGTGCTGGAGGGCACCGCCCTGGACGGCGGCTACTGGTGCCGCAACGCCCGCGAGACGGTCCGCATGGACCGGGCCCTGGACGCGCTGGTCGCGGACGGCTTCGACGTCTTCGTCGAGATCTCCCCGCACCCGGTGCTGGGCATGGCCCTCACCGGCGCGACGGCCGCCGCACAGGGCGCGGTGGCCGGCACCCTGCGCCGCGACCACGGCGGGACCGACCAGGTGCTGCGGTCCCTGGGCGCCCTGCACACCCAGGGCTTCGAGGTCGACTGGCACCTGGCCCTGGGCAGCGGCCCCAACGCACGCGTCGTGGACCTCCCCACCTACGCCTTCCAGCGCCGCACCTACTGGACGGACGTGCCCGGTCTCCGGCCCGCCGCCCCCGGCACGACCGGGGCCCGCACCACCGGACCGGCCGACGACGGCACCCCGCCCACCACCGGCACCGCCACCCTGCGCACCCGGCTCGCCGCCCTCGATGAGGCAGCGCGCCTCGACGAACTGACGCGGACCGTGCAGCGGGAGGCGGCGGCCGTGCTCGGCGCCGCCGAACCCGTACCGGTCGGCAAACGGCTCCAGGAGCTCGGCCTCGACTCGATCATGGCGCTCCAGCTCCGCAACCGGCTCACCGAACTGACCGGCGCGGTCCTGCCCACCAACATGGCGTTCAAGCACCCGACGCCCGAGGCCGTCGCCGCCCACGTGCTGGACAGCATCGGCGACCTCGGCGACGAACCCGCCGGGACCCCGCTCACGCGCTCCGCGCGGCGCGACGAGCACCCGCCGACCGAGGGCCAGCGCCGGCTGTGGTTCCTGGAGCGGATGAACCCGGGCACCCCGCAGTACAACACCCCGCTCGTGCTGCGCCTCGCCCGCCGGATCGACCCCGACGTCCTCGCCCGCGCCCTGCGCCGGGTGACGGACCGTCACGAGGCGCTGCGCACCGGGCTGGAGGCCAGGGACGACCGGCTCGTCCAGGCGGTGCGGGACGACCACACGCCGCCGTTCGTCCACGAGGACCTGTCCGCGGCCGGTGCGCAGGAGATCGACGGGCGGATCCGCCGCGAGGAGCGCGAACCGTTCGACCTGAGCGGCGGGAGCCTGCTGCGCTGTCTGCTCCTGGACACACCGGACGGACAGCTGCTCTGCCTCACCCTGCACCACGCCGTCGTCGACGGCTGGTCGCTGACCCTGCTCACCCGTGAACTCTTCGACACCTGCCGGGCCCTGGCCGGGGGCGACGAGCCCGGGACCCCCGAGGTCGCATTCCACCTCGGCGACTACGCGGCCTGGGAGCAGGCGGCCATCGCCGAGGGACGCTTCGAGGACGGCCTGCGGTACTTCGGGACGGAACTCGACGGCATGGGCCGGCTGGAGTTCGCACCGGTCACCGCCGAGGACGGCGACGAGGGCGGCACGATCGGCTTCACCCTCCCGGCGGAGCTGCACACCGGACTGGAGGCCCTCGCCGCCCGGCAGTCCGTCACGCCGTACACCGTGTACGCGAGCGCCTTCGCGGCGCTCCTGGCACGGACCACCGGCACGTACGACTTCGGCCTCGGCACCGTCTGGGCCAACCGCCAGCTCCCCGGCGTGGAGGGCGTGCTGGGCTTCCTCGTCAACACGCTGCCGCTGCGCTGCGACCTGACCGGCGACCCGGTGTTCACCGAGGTGCTCGCGGCGACCGCCGCGCGGGTGATGGGACTGCTGGAACGCCAGGACGTACCGCTGACGGAGATCGTGCGGGTCGCGGGCGGCGAGCGCACGGGCGAGGAGAACCCGCTCTTCCAGGCCGTCTTCAACTACCGCAGCAGCTCCCTGCCCGCCCTGGGCGAGGGCGACGACGCCTGGGTCCCGTCGGACGACGCCGCGGTCGGCGGCGGACCGCGCGGCGTGGCCAAGTCGGAGCTCGGCCTCACCCTCGCGCCGGCCGGCGGAGGAATGCGGGGCGAGCTGGAGTTCCTGCCGGGAACGGTGGACCGGGCCTCGGCACAGCGGATGGTGGAGGGCTTCCTGACACTCCTCGCCTCGGTGGCGGCCGACCCGGACCGGCGCGTGGGCGAACTGGACGTGGTCGGCGGGGCCGAGCTGGCATGGCTGGAGGAGCACGGCGGCCGGTCGGCGGACTCGGTGACGGGCGCCTCGGCACTGGGCCGGATCGTCGAGCGGGCCCGCCTCGCCCCCGACGCGGTCGCGCTGGTCTGCGACGGCACGGAGGTCCCGTACCGGGAGCTGCTGGTGCGGGCCCGGACCATGTCCGGCCACCTGCGCTCGGTGGGGGTGGGTGCGGAGAGCCTGGTGGGGGTGCATCTGCCGCGTTCGGTGGATCTGGTGGTGGCGGTGCTGGCGGTCTGGATGGCCGGTGGTGCGTACGTGCCGCTGGACCCGGAGTACCCGAGGGCCCGTCTGGAGCACGTCATCGGCGACAGCGGGCTGACGGTGGTGATCTCGACGCGGGCCGGTGCGGGCGAGGTCGCGGACGACCGGATCCAGGTGCTGCTGGCGGACGCGATGCCGGCCCCGGACCCGGGGGCTGCGGTGCCGTCGGACATCGCGTTGCCGGGGCTGTCGGATCTGGCGTATGTGATCTATACGTCGGGTTCGACGGGGCTGCCGAAGGGTGTGCAGCTGGAGCATGGGCAGTTCGCGAATTTCTGTGCGGCGATGGATGTGCGTGTGGGGGGTGGTGCGGGTGGTACGTGGCTGGCGGTGACGAGTCTGTCGTTCGACATCTCGACGCTGGAGTTGTTGTGGACGTTGACGCGTGGTTACCGGGTGGTGGTGGCGCGGGGTGGTCCGGCGGGGTGGGCGGAGTGTCTGCCGTATGCGCCGACGCATCTGCAGTGCACGCCGTCGCTGGCCAGGATGCTGCTGGCGGATGCGGACGGGCGGGCGCTGGTGCGGGGTCTGGACCGGATGCTGGTGGGTGGTGAGGCCCTGGACCGGGGGCTGGCGCGCAAGCTGCTGAGGCTGTGCCCGGACGGGCTGATGAACATGTACGGGCCCACCGAGACCACCGTCTGGTCCGCCGCCTGGAACGCGGTGCCCGGCGAGGTGTCCCTGGGCGAGCCGTTGCTGAACAACCGGCTGTACGTGCTGGACGAGGGGCTGCGGCGGGTGCCGCGGGGGGCCAGGGGCGAGCTGTTCGTCGGTGGTCTGGGCGTGGCCCGCGGATACCTCGGCCGCCCGGAGCTGACCGCCGGGCGCTTTGTCGAGGACCCCTTCACGCCCGGCGGGCGCATGTACCGCACCGGCGACGTGGTCCGCTACCGGGCGGACGGGTCGCTGGAGTTCTGCGGCCGGGCGGACGCGCAGGTCAAGTTGCGTGGTCACCGGATCGAGCCGGGTGAGATCGAGGCGGTCGCGGCCGAGCTGCCCGGGGTCGCCCAGGCGGCGGCGGTGGTCCGCGAGGACGTACCGGGCGACCCGCGGCTGTTCCTCTACTTCACCACCGCCCGGGGCCGTGCGGTGGACCCGGACGACCTGCGCACCGCCCTCGCCGGACGGCTGCCGGCCCACATGGTCCCCGACCGGATCGTCCCGCTCGACGAACTGCCCCACACCCCCAACAAGAAGATCGACCGCAACGCACTGCGGGAACTCGACACCCCCCACACCCCCGCACCGACCACCGGCCCGATCGGCGGGGACGAGGTCGAGGCACTGATCGTCGGGGCGTGGACCGAGGTCCTGAACACCCCGCACATCGACCCCGACAAGGGCATCTTCGAGCTCGGCGCCAACTCCATGACCGCCCTGCGCGCACACAAGATCATGTGCGCCGGGCTGGGCCGGGAGTTCCCGCTGTCCGTGCTCTTCCGCTACCCGACCGTGCGTCTGCTCGCCGCGTTCCTGCGCGACGGCTCGCACGCCACCCTGGTCCGCCAGGAGTCGGCCGCCCGCCGCGAACGCGACGGCGACGACGCGGTGGCGATCGTCGGCATGGCCTGCAAGCTGCCGGGCGCCCCCGACATCGACACCTTCTGGAACAACCTCCGCGAGGGCGTCGAGTCCATCTCGTACTTCACCGACGACGAACTGCGCGCGGCGGGCGCCACCGACGACGAACTGGCCGACCCCGACTACGTGCGCGCCAGGGGCCTCGTGGACGACCCGGACCTCTTCGACGCCGCGTTCTTCGACTACTCCCCGGCCGAGGCCGAGGTCATGGACCCGCAGCACCGGCTGTTCCTGGAGACCGCCTGGCAGGCCGTCGAGCACGCGGGCATCGTCCCGGGGACCTTCGACGGCAAGGTCGCCGTCTTCGGCGGCACCGGATTCGGCGGATACCCGCAGGAGACCGCGGGCGACCTCTCGTCCTTCTACCGCTCGATGATCGGCAACAAGAGCGACTACCTGGCGACCCGCGTCGCGCACAAGCTCGACCTGCGCGGCCCGGCACTGACCGTGCAGACGGCCTGCTCGACCGGGCTGGTCGCCGCACACCTGGCCCGCGAGAGCCTGCTGCGCGGCGAGTCCGACGTCGCGCTCGTCGGCGCCTCGTCACTGACCATCCCCCTCAAGCGCGGCTTCGTGCACCAGGAGGGCCTGGTCGTCTCCCCGGACGGCAAGTGCCGCGCCTTCGACGAGAAGGGCGCCGGGACCGTCTTCGGCAGCGGCGCGGGAATCCTCGTGCTGCGCCGGCTGTCCGACGCGATCGAGGCCGGGGACACCGTGTACGCCGTCCTGCGCGGCAGCGCGGTCAACAACGACGGCTCCGCCAAGGCCGGTTTCACCGCGCCGAGCGTCGCGGGCCAGGCGTACGTCATCGCCGAGGCCCAGGCCGCCGCGGGCGTCGACCCGGCCACGGTCGGCTACATCGAGGCGCACGGCACCGGCACCCGGCTCGGCGACCCGATCGAGGTGCAGGCGCTGCAACAGGTCTTCGGCTCGGCCGACCGCGAGGAACCCTGCGCGATCGGCTCCGTGAAGACCAACATCGGGCACGCCGACGCCACCGCAGGCATCGCCGGGATGATCAAGGCCGCGCTCACCGTCCACCACGGCGAGCTCGTCCCCAGCCTCAACTTCGAGCACCCCAACCCCGAAATGGGGATGGACCCCAACCTGTTCCACGTCAACACCGAGACCCGCCCCTGGCACGAGGACGGACCCCGCCGCGCGGGCGTCTCCTCCTTCGGTATCGGCGGCACCAACGCCCACGTCGTCCTCGAACAGGCCCCGCAGCGCCCCGAACCGGACCCGGCCGCGGACACGGACGGCGCGGTGCCGGTGGTGCTGTCCGCCCGCGACGAGACCGCGCTGCGCGAGCAGGCGGCCCGCTGGGCGCAGTGGCTGTCCGACGGGCACGAGGTCCCGCCCGCGGCCGTCGCCGCGACCGCCGCCGGGCGCCGCACCCACTTCGCCCACCGCGCGGCCGTCACCGGCGCGAACACGCGACAGCTGGTGGAGGGCCTGACCGCGCTGGCACAGGGACGCTCGCACCCGGACCTGGTCGGCGCGGTGGCCCGCCCCACGGGCCGGACCGTGTTCGTCTTCCCCGGCCAGGGCTCGCAGTGGGAGGGGATGGGCCGGGCGCTGCTCGACCAGTCCCCGGCGTTCGCCCGCACGGTGGCGGAGTGCGACGCGGTGCTGGCACCGCTGACCGGCTGGTCGGTGACCGACGCGCTGCTGGGCCGCCCCGGCTCCGTACCGCCGGCCGAACGACTGGACGTGATCCAGCCGGTGATGTTCACCGTGTACGTGGCGCTCGCCGCGGCCTGGCGGGAACTGGGTGTGGAACCGGCCGCGGTCGTGGGCCACTCGCAGGGCGAGGTCGCCGCGGCGGTGGTCGCCGGCGCCCTGACCCTGGCGGAGGGCGCCCGGATCATGGCCGTACGCAGCCGGGCCCTGCAGGGCGTGGCGGGAATCGGGGCGATGGCGGTCGTGGAACTGCCGCTGCCCCGGGTCCGCGAATGGATCGCCCCGTACGGCGACAGGATCTCCGTCGCCGCCGTCAACACCCCGCGCTCCGTGGCACTCTCCGGCGAGGCCGAGGCGATCGAGGACCTGCTGTTCGCCCTCGACGACGAGGACATCGTCTGCGGCCGGCTGGAGGCCCCCGTCGCCTCGCACAGCCACCACATGGACGCCCTGCTGCCCGCACTGGAGGCCGAGCTGGCGGACCTCGCGCCGAGGGCCGGACGGATACCGTTCTGCTCGACCGTCACCGGGACGCTCCTGGACGGCACGGAGCTCGACGCCGCGTACTGGTCCCGCAACCTGCGCGAACCCGTCCGCCTCGACCGGGCACAGCAGACCCTGCTGGAAACCGGACACGACGTGTTCATCGAGGTCAGCCCGCACCCCGTGCTCGCCATGCCGCTGACCGAGGGCAGCGACCGGGCCATTGTGACCGGCACCCTGCGCCGGGACCGGGGCGACCGCGAGGAGTTCCTGCGGACCCTGGCCGCCCTCCACGTCCACGGCCACGCCGTCGACTGGGCCCGCGCCCTGCCCGCCCCCGCCGCACCCGTCGCCCAGCTCCCCACCTACGCCTTCCAGCGCCGGAGCTACTGGATCGACGAGCAGCAGGGGACCCGGGGCACCGCGCCCGCCGCCGTCGACCACGCCTTCTGGCGGACCGTCGGCGACGGCGGGGCGGCCGACCTGGCCGGCCTGATCGACGCGCCCGAACACCTCCGAGGCAGCATCGAGGAACTGCTGCCGCTGCTGAACACCTGGTGGCAGCGGCAGGAGGCGGACTCGAAGATCGCCGACTGGCTGTACGAGGACACCTGGCAGCCCGCCCCATTCACCGGGCCGCTCACCCCCCTCGGCACCGTCGCCCTGATCACCTCCGACACCTCCGACACCTCCGACGACGAGGCGGGGACGGCCGACGACCTGGAGGCGGCCCTGGTCGCCGCGGGCACCCTGGTGCACCGCGTCCCGGGCTCCGAGGACCGGGCGACACTGCTCCGGGCCCTCACCGCCCTGCCGCAGCCGCCGCAGGCGGTGCTCAGCACCGCCTCCCTCGACACCACCCCCGGCCCCGGCGGAACCACCCGGGGATTCCTCACCGCGCTCGCCCTCCTCCAGGCCCTCACGGACACCGGATGGACCGTGCCCCTGTGGGCACTGACCCGCGGCGCCGCCGCCGTGGACGGCGACACCGGCCTGCC
Organism: Streptomyces sp. NPDC006435; assembly: GCF_040612315.1. Taxonomy (NCBI): domain Bacteria; kingdom Bacillati; phylum Actinomycetota; class Actinomycetes; order Kitasatosporales; family Streptomycetaceae; genus Streptomyces; species Streptomyces sp. NPDC006435. The sequence goes on along the minus strand of NZ_JBEXPY010000060.1, from coordinate 8,749 downwards.
CGACCCCGCCGCCGCACTGGTCCTCGGCCTCGGCCGGGTCGCCGCCCTGGAGGACCCGCTGCGCTGGGGCGGCACCATCGACCTGGCGCACCGGCCGTACGACGGCTGGGCCGGCCAGGTCGTGGCGGCCCTCTCGGCCGGCGACCACGAGGACCAGAACGCCCTGCGCGCCCACGGCAGGTTCGTCCGCCGGATGCGCCGCACCCGGCCCGCCGCGGGCGGCGAGGGCTGGACGACCCGCGGCACCGCACTGATCACCGGCGGCCAGGGCGCACTCGGTCTGCACCTCGCCCGGCGCCTCGCCGAACGCGGCACCGAGCACGTCGTACTGGCCTCCCGACGCGGCACCCCGACCCCGCAGACCGAGGAACTGCGCACCGAACTCGCTGATCTCGGCGTCCGGCTGACCCTGGAGAGCTGCGACGTCACCGACCCGGACCAGGTCCGCGAACTCGTCGGCCGCACCGGCGACGACACCGCACCGCTCACCGTCGTCGCCCACCTCGCCGGAGTGTCCCGCATGGCGCCCCTCGGCGAACTCACCGCACGGTCCGCCGCCGAGGAGATCTCCGCGAAGGTCCTCGGCGCCCAACACCTGCACGAGGCGCTCACCGGACGCGAGATCGACGCCTTCCTGCTGTACGGCAGCGGCGCCAGCCTCTGGGGCGGCGCGGGCCAGGCCGCCTACGGCGCCGCCAACACCGCGCTCGACGCCCTGGCCCGCCACCGCCACGCACAGGGACTGCCCGCCACCGTGCTGCACTGGGGCGGCTGGTCCGGCGGCGGCATGGTCTCCGACGAGGTGGAACGCGTCGCCCGCTCCCGCGGACTGCGCTCCATGGCCCCCGGCCGCGCCCTGGACGCACTCGAACTCGCCCTGCGCGCGGGCACCGCGGCGCTCGGCGTCGCCGACATCGACTGGACGAAGTTCGCCCCCGCCTACCGCGCGGCCCGGCCGCGCCCCCTGCTCGACGGCATCGAGGAGGCCCGCGAGGCCCCGGCCGAGCAGGGACCGGCCGGCGATCCCTCGGCCGGACGGGAGCTGCGCGCCCGCCTCGCCGGACAGGACGCGGACGGACGGCTGCGCACGGTCACCGGACTGGTGCGGGACGAGGTCGTCCCGGTACTGGGGCTGACCCCGGGCGACCTGCCCGACGACAAGCCGCTGCAACAGCTCGGCCTCGACTCGCTGATGGCCGTGACCGTACGCAACCAGCTCATCCGCCGCACCGGCCTCGCCGTCACCACGGAGATGATCCTGCGCCACGGCAGCTGCGCCGGCATCGCCGGGGCGCTGCTCGGGGAACTCCTGCCGGACGGCGGACGGACCGGCACCGCCGACGGACCGCGCACCGGGTCCTGGCTGCGGGTGCTCAAGCCCGCCGAGCACCCCCGCGCCCGGGTGTTCTGCGTGGCGGGCATGGGCGGCACCACCGGCGGCTACGTCCCGCTGGTGCGCCACCTGCCCGACGACGTCGAACTCGTCGGCGTCCAGCTGCCCGGCCGCGAGGCCCGCGCGGACGAACCGCCGGTGACCGACATGATGGCCCTGGCCGACCAGGTCGTGGCGGCGATGTCCGACCGGCTCGACGTCCCGGCCGTGCTCTACGGCCACAGCCAGGGATCGTGGCTGTGCTGGGAGGTCGCGCACCGGCTCGCGCACCGGCCGGGCGTGCCGCCGCTGGCGCTCGCCGTGGCCTGCGCACTGCCGCCGCTGGCCGAACCCACGGCGGGACTGAACCGCCTCGCCGAACTCACCGGCGACCTGGACGAGGCCGCCCTCGACGAACTCGCCGGAGTCTTCCGGGGGTTGCTGCCCGATCAGATCCTGGAGAGCGAGGAACTGCTCGCCGAGTACGTCGACCGGCTGCGCGCCGACACCGTCCTGGCCGAGAACCACCGCGACGTCCTGCGGGGCGTCACCCGGGCCCCGCTCGACCTGCCGCTCTTCGCGGTCGCGGGCAGCGACGACCCGGTGCTCCCCGACGGCGCGATGGAGGTGTGGCGCGAGCTGACCTCGGGGGACTTCGTCCCGTCGGTCATCGAGGGAACCCACGCCGCACCGATCGTGAACCCCGGGGCGATGGCGGCCGAACTCATGAACGTGATCACTCACATCGCGACCGTGGAGGAAACCCATGCCTGAGACAGTCCGCCCCGACGGGGCGCGGATCCACTACGAGGTGCACGGCGAGGGCTTCCCCGTCCTGTTGCTCGGGGACGGCCCGGCGGGCGGCGGGATCGCCGCCTGGGACGAGAACTTCTACCACCCGGTGACCGAACTCGCCGGAAGGTTCCGGGTGATCGCGGTGGACCCGCGGCACGTCGGCCGCAGCACCACCGCACCCCTGGCGCCGTTCTCGTACGCGACGAACGCCGCCGACATCGAGGCGGTCCTCGACGACCTCGGCATCGAACGGGCCCATGTCGTCGGGGCCGGGACCGGCGCCGCACAGGCGTGGCGGCTGGTGCACGACGCCCCCGGACGGGTGCGGTCCGTGGTGTGCCAGGATCCAGCAGGCCTCGACACGGGCAACGGCCTGGACGCCTTCCTGGCCGAGTACGACGAGTCGATGCGGCTGCCGAGGGCCGAGGGCATCGAGGGCGTGATCGCCGCCGCCGTCGAGGCGGAGGGCCGGTTCGCCGGCGGCACCGGGGCGGGCCCCTACGCGGCCCGGCTGCACGCCGACCCGGAGTTCCGGAAGGAGGTCCTGGCGCTGCGCCGCGAGCGGTACATCGTCTCCGTCGTGCGCTTCCGCGACGGCGTCCGGCCCCAGGGCTCCGCCTACTTCTCCGTCCCGGAGGAGTGGATGACCCGCTTCCCCGCCCCGCTGCTGATCCTGCCGGGCAACGACCCGCTGCACCCCGAGGGGATCGCCAAGCGCCTCGCGGCCGAGGCGCCGGACGCCCGGCTGCTCGACCCGGTGCACGGCGCCGGGGACCGGAACACGGAGGCCGTCCGGGCGATCGTCTCCTTCCTCGAAGAGAACACACCCCGCTGAAGGAGACCGAGAACCATGCTCACCCTTGACACACTGGACATCACCGACGAGAAGGCGTACACCGAGAACGGCGGTTACCCCTTCGCGGAGTTCGACCTGCTGCGCCGCGAGGCGCCGGTCTTCTGGTACCGGAGGCCGGGCTTCGAGCCGTTCTGGGTGCTGACCCGGCACGAGGACATCGCGTGGGTGTCGCGCAACCCCAAGATCTTCTCCAGCGCCCAGCGGGTCACCGTGGAGACGCCCGAGGCCGTCGACATGTTCGAGGGCCATCTCGACCAGCGGGCCGAGATGTTCGGGCACAGCCCCGACCTGCCCCCGGCGCTGTCGTACATGGACTCCCCCCGCCACCGCCACCTGCGCCAGGTGATGGCCCCCTGCTTCACCCCGAAGGCCATCGCCGAGCTGGAGGAGCGGTTCAACGAACTGGCCGCCCAGTACGCGGCCGAGTTCACCGCCCGGCTGGACGAGCACGGCACCGCCGACGTGGCCCGCCACCTGTCCGCACGGCTGCCGGTCGCCGCGATCTGCGAACTGGTCGGCGCGCCGCTGAAGGACTGGGACGACATCTTCGAGTGGTCCGAGGGCACCACCGGCGCCGCGGACCCGGACAACCAGCGCGACGGCGAGGACACCGAGGCCACCTTCGCCCGCAACATGGCCGCCCTCAACGGCTATGTGGCGAACCTGGTCCAGGAGCGGATGGCGCAGATCGACGGCACCGGCACCGATGTGCTCAGCCGGCTCGCCCGCGCCCGCATCGACGGGGAGCCGCTGACCTTCCACGAGATCCTCTACACCATCTTCAACCTGCTGGTCGCCGGCATCGGCACGACCCGCAACGCGACCACGGGCGGCGTCCAGGCGCTGCTGGAGCACCCGGAGCAGCTGCGGAAGCTGGTGGAGGACCCGACGAGGACGCCCGGCGCCGTGGAGGAGATCCTGCGCTGGACCTCGATCGCGGTGAACTTCGTCCGGACGGCGACCCAGGACACGGAGATCGGCGGTCAGCTCATCCGCAAGGGCGAGACGGTCGTCATGTGGTACCCGGCGGCCAACCGGGACGGCTCCGTCTTCGACGACCCGTACCGCTTCGACATCGACCGGGACGCCACCGCGCAGATCGCGTTCGGCGGCCACGGCGAGCACGTCTGCCTCGGCTCGCACCTGGCCAGGCTCGAACTGCGGGCGGTGCTGAAGGCGGTCGGCCCGCTGCTGCCGGAGCTCGAACTCGTGCAGCGGCCCGAGTTCACGGTGCTGCACCTCCAGGCCGCCGAGATCAAGCGGCTTCTCGTACGACGCAAGGACCGGTGAAAAAGATGTCGGAGAACATGCGGCCGATACCGCAGTCGCTTCACGAATTCGCCAACGGGGACGAATCGGATCTCGATATCGTGGCGCCGTGGACCGGCCCCGTGGTCGATCCGGAAACGGGCCGGCTGCGCGAACCGATTCGTGGTCACCACCTGGTGGCGACATCGGTGGGATGGCCGAAACCGGGACACGAGCCCGTCGCCATCGAGCTCAATCAGGGGATTCTTGAGGAGCTCTATGTGCGACCGGGACTCCTGGCGGTCTGCCTGGGCATATCGGAGAACAATTTCAGCAGCACCAGGAGCCTCAGCATCTGGGAGAACGAGGAGGCCCTGAAAGGTTTTCTCATGTCGAAACCGCACCTTGCCGCGGCGCGTCGGGTACGAGAGCTCATGTTCGACTGGGAAGGCGCCAACTGGGAGTGCACGGAAACGACCGAGCTGCCCACCTTCGACGAGGCGCGGGACCGGCTGAACGCCATTCGTCCGCCCGGCCGCAGCTCTTTCGCGTCACCCGGCCACTGACCCGGCGGAGAACCACCGAAGATCCACCGAAGAGCGGGTCGAAATCCGCTCGAAAACCGCTCCAGAACCAATTGAGTCCGACTTGAATCCGACTTGAGAACGACTGGAGAAAATGCGGGGAGCGGGTGGAGGAAGTCGCCCCGCCCTCGAAGAACGATTCTGTACCGCTTGAGGAACAACCCATAGGAGTCCGGACATGACCGTGATCGCAGAGGCCCCGCCGCAGTCGCTCACCACCCATTTCCTGCACCACTTCGACCTGGCCTTCGGCATGGTCCTGGAGCTCGCCGAGGACTTCGACGACGAGACCGCGCGCCTCGCCCCGGCCCCGCACAAGCCCCTCGTGTGGTTCCTGGGCCACCTCACCTGCGCGACGGACTACTTCTCGACCCTGCACCAGGGGACGGAATCCCTGGTCACGGAGGAGTTCTCCAGGCGCTACGCCGGGAACGACAACCAGGACTGGTCGATCGGCCCGTCGCTGGACGAGATGATCGACCTCTACAAGGCGGTCCACGAGCGCATGCGCGGGTTCGTCGCGGGCCTGGGGCCGGCCGACCTCGACAGCGAGTCCCCGATGGAGCCCTTCGGCGACGACCGGCTGAAGAACCTCGGCAAGGCGCTGTCCATCATCCAGATGCACGACGCGTACCACTGCGGACAGATAGGGTGCCTGCGCGTGGCGCTGGGCAAGAACGTTCCCTTCTGATATTTCGCCCGTTCCCGAAAGGCGGCCACCGGATCCGGAAGGCCGCCTTCTGGGCGCTGCTACGGTGTGAGAAGGCTTCGTCCACAACGTTCGGAGCCCGGATCAGGAGGGCGCCAATGTCGTCTCACATCGCTTTCTTCAATTTCCCGGCAATTGGCCATGTGAATCCCACGCTCGGCGTGGTGGAGGAACTGGTCAAGCGGGGGCACCGTGTGACGTGCACCGTCACGGAACACTTTGCTCCCGCGGTCGAGGGAGTGGGTGCGGAAGCGGTCAGGTACGAATCCGTTTTCGGCGATTTCTATCGCAGTCCCTTCACGGCTGAGGCCAATGCGGGTGAAGGAATGCGGTGTCTGGACGAGGCGACCCTCCTCGTGCAGCAGGTGAGCCCGTTCTACGAGCGGAACAGGCCGGATGTCGTCGTGCACGACTTCATGGCCTGGGGTGCGCGTTTCTTCGGCTCCAAGAATGAAATTCCGCTGGTCCGCAGCTATCCCTCGTACGCCTCGAACGAGCACTTCAGCGTTCAGGAACGTTTCCCCATGGCGGAGTTCAGCGACCCCCAGGTCATGGAGATGATCGGGAAACTCGCCGCGCTGCTCCCCGAATTCGGGCTGCCGGGCGACCCCATGGGATTCTTCCAGAACATCGAGGACCTCGGCATCGTCTTCATGCCGCGCGAGTTCCACTACGAGGGCGACACCTTCGACGAGCGCTTCGTCTTCGCCGGACCCTGCCTCGGCGACCGCTCCTTCCAGGGGTCCTGGCAGCCGGCCTCCGGCGGCCGGCCGGTGCTGCTGATCTCGCTCGGCACGGCGGCCACCGGCTGGCCGGAGTTCTTCTCGATGGCCGTCGAGGCGTTCCGCGACTCGGAGTTCGACGTCGTGATGGCCATCGGCGACCACATCGACGCGGCCGAACTCGGCACCCTCCCCGCCAACTTCGAGGCCCGGCGCCACGTGCCCCAGCTCGACGTGCTGAACCACGCCCGGGTGTTCATCACCCACGGCGGGATGAACAGCACCATGGAGTCGCTGTACCACGGCGTCCCCATGGTCGTCATCCCGCAGATGTCCGAGCAGCGGGCCAACGGCCTGCGCGTGGACGAGCTCGGCCTCGGCCGCCACCTCGCCAAGGAGGACGTCACCGTGCAGAGCCTGCGCGAGGCCGTCACCGGGGTCGTGGGCGACGAGTCCGTCACGGACCGGGTGCGGGCCATGCGCGACACCATGCGCTCCGTCGACGGAACGGCCCTGGCCGCCGACGCCATCGAACGGCGCCTGGCCGGAACCCGCTGACCGCACACCGCATCACCGAGGGGCCCGTGCCCCGGCAGCCGCCGGGACACGGGCCCCTCGCATGCCACCGGCCGCCGGGAGGCTTCGCCCCGGACGGATTGGACGCCCGTTCGAGTCGGCTTCGAGCCGGGCCGCGCAGGGTGTGAATGTGCGGGGGACCGCCTTCACGTGGTGCGACCCCCGCCCCGACCGTCTATGAACTGGAAGGCATCGTGAAGCGACTTCTCAAGATCGCGGCGGCTGTCCTCGCCCTGGGCCTGGTGGCACCCGTCGCCGTGGCCGGTGAGGAGACCGACTCCGCGGCCAAACCGCGCACCGCTTCCTTCTCCTCGATCGGTTCGCCGTCCGCCCCCTCCGGCAAGGGCAGCTTCCGTTTCGGCGTGTCCAGCTCCGCCACCCAGATCGAGGACCAGAACACCAACACCGACTGGTACAAGTGGACTCAGCCGGCCCCCGAGGGCCTGGGCAAGAGCGCCTTCGTCGGCGAGGGCGTCAAGGGCTACTCCAAGGCCATCGAGGACATCGGGCTGCTGGAGGATCTCAACGTCGACTCGTACCGCTTCAGCATCGAGTGGGCCCGCATCGAGCCCCGCCGCAACCAGATCGACGAGGCGGCACTCGACCACTACAGCAAGCAGATCGACGCGCTCATCGCCCGCGGCATCCGCCCGATGATCGTCATCCACCACTTCGCCAACCCCGTCTGGGTCGACAACCCGGAGGACCCCGGCTGCGCGAACGGCCCCTCCGACACCAACCTGTGCGGCCTCGACAACCCGACCGGCGGCCCCCTGGTCGTCGCGGAGATGGCCGAGCACGCGAAACTGCTCGCCGAACGGTTCGGCGACCGGGTCGACGAGTGGGCCACGCTCAACGAGCCGATGGTCTACATGCTGTTCTCGCACGCCTTCGGCGCCGGCCCGCCCGGCAAGGCGAACCTGCCCACCGCCTTCGCCGACAAGTTCGTCCCGGCCCTGCGCCAGTACATCAACGCCCACGCGGCCATGTACAAGGCGATCAAGCGCTACGACCGGCACGACGCGGACGGCGACGGCCTCACCTCATCCGTCGGCCTGACCGCCAGCGTCAAGCAGTACGTGGCCGTGCGCGACGGCAAGATCAGCACCGAGCCCCGGGACATAGCCGCCCGTGACCGCTTCCGCCGCTTCTTCGAGCTGAACATCCTCGACTCCCTGTGGAAGGGCAGCTTCGACACCGACTTCGACGGAACCGCGGACGAGGCCCACCCCGACTGGAAGAACACCCTCGACTGGCTCGGCATCCAGCTCTACGACCGCACCGGCGTCTCCGACCCCGGCTCCACCCCCTCGCCGACCACCCTGCCGGTGATCAACGTGGACACCTGCGGAACCGCCCCGTGCCTGCCGGCGAGCGACCCCTCCTACTTCATCCCCGCGATGGGCTACGAGTCCGACCCCACCGGCCTCTACCCGGTGCTCAAGGACTTCTCCGCCCGCTACACCGGCCTCCCGCTGATCGTCAGCGAGTCCGGCATCGCCACCGAATCCGGCAAGCGCCGCGCCGAGTTCACCGTACGGGCGCTCGAACAGATCGAGCGGGTGCGGGCCGAGGGCGTCGACGTGCGCGGGTACTACCACTGGAGCCTGCTGGACAACTTCGAGTGGCTGCAGGGCTACGGCGCCCGCTTCGGCCTCTACTCGGTCGACCGCACCACGATGAAGCGCACCCCCACGGAGGCCGCGACGGTGTACTCGGCCATCGCCGGATCCCGCACGCTCACCCCCGCCATCCGCAAGACCTACGGGGGCACCGGCCCGCTCTCCCCGGAACCGGCCGGCAGCACGGCCGCGACCGCACCCGCCCCGGCGGTGACCGGCCGCAAGCGCTGAGAACCGGTCGGGCGGCCACCGGATCCGGTGGCCG
>NZ_JBEXPY010000059.1:0-47561 GCF_040612315.1 Streptomyces sp. NPDC006435 | reverse complement strand
GGTGCGAGGGCAACGGTGGCGGGCCGGTCCCGTCGGCTCCCGTGCGTCACGGCGCCCCGGTGGCCGCGGGCGGGCGGTGCCGTACGGGCCGGGGCGCGGCGGCCCTTCTCACAGGGTGCGCTCCAGGCGGTCGGCCATCAGCCGGACGAAGCGCGAGGGGTCGGCCAGCTCGCCGCCCTCGGCGAGCAGCGCCAGGTCGTGCAGGAGCTCGGCCGTCTCCTCCAGGCCGGTGCCGGCCTCCTCGTTCCGGTCGGCGTACGCCCGGTTGAGGCCGCTGACCAGCGGGTGCTCCGCGTTGAGTTCGAGGATGCGCTTGACGTGCGGGACCTCCTGGCCCATGGCGCGGTACATGTTCTCCAGGGCGGGCGTCACGTCGTGCGCGTCGGAGACGATGCACGCGGGCGAGACGGTGAGCCGCGAGGAGAGCCGCACCTCCTTGACGGTCTCGCCCAGCCGCTCGGTCATCCAGCCGAGGAGGTCCGCGTACTCCTGCTGCCGGTTCTCGCGCTCGGTGGCAGCCTCCTTCTTCTCCTCCTCGGTGCCGAGGTCGACCTCGCCCTTGGCCACCGACCGCAGCTTCTTGCCGTCGAACTCCGCGTCCGCCTCGACCCACACCTCGTCGACGGGGTCGGTCAGCAGCAGCACCTCGACGCCCTTGGCCCGGAACGCCTCCATGTGCGGGGAGTTCTCGATGGCCTGCCGGGACTCGCCCGTGAGGTAGAAGATGTGCTCCTGGCCGTCCTTCATCCGCTCCACGTACTGCCGCAGCGTGGTCGGCTCGTCCTTGTCGTGGGTGGTGGCGAAGGAGGCGACGTTGAGGATGGCGTCGCGGTTCTCGAAGTCGCTCAGCAGCCCTTCCTTGACGACGCGGCCGAACTCCCGCCAGAACGTGGCGTACCGCTCCGGCTCGGAGGACATCATGTCCTTGACCGTCGACAGCACCTTCTTCGCCAGGCGCCGGTGCATCAGCTGGATCTGACGGTCCTGCTGGAGGATCTCGCGCGACACGTTGAGCGAGAGGTCCTGTGCGTCGACGACGCCCTTGACGAAGCGCAGGTACGGCGGCATCAGCGCTTCGCAGTCGTCCATGATGAAGACGCGCTTCACATAGAGCTGGATGCCGCGCTTGTACCCCTGCATGAACAGGTCCTGGGGCGCGTGCGACGGGATGAAGAGCAGCGCCTGGTACTCGAAGGTGCCTTCCGCCTGGAGGCGGATGGTTTCGAGCGGGGCGATCCAGTCGTGGCTGATGTGCTTGTACAGCTCGTGGTACTCGTCGTCGGTGACCTCGTCCCGCGAGCGGGCCCACAGGGCCTTCATCGAGTTGAGGGTCTCGGGCTCGCGCGGGGCCTCGTCGGCCCCTTCCTCGTCGCCCGCGCCCTCCACGGCCTCGGGGGCCATCCGCACGGGCCAGGTGATGAAGTCGGAGTACCGCTTGACGATCTCCCTGATCTTCCACGGGGAGGTGTAGTCGTAGAGCCGGTCCTCGGTGTCCTCCGCCTTGAGCCGGAGGGTGACCTCGGTGCCCTGCGGGGCGCTGTCGACGGTCTCGATCGTGTACGTGCCCTCGCCGGTGGACGCCCATCGGGTGCCCTGGCTCTCGCCCGCGCGCCGGGTCAGCAGCGTGACCTCGTCGGCCACCATGAAGCTGGAGTAGAAACCGACGCCGAACTGGCCGATCAGTCCCTCGGCCGCGGCGTTGTCCTCGGCCTCCTTGAGTTCCCGCAGGAATTTCGCCGTGCCCGAGTTCGCGATGGTCCCGATGAGCTGGACCACTTCGTCGTGAGACATCCCGATGCCGTTGTCCCGCACGGTCAGCGTGCGGGCCTGTCGGTCCGTCTCGATCGTGATGTGCAGGTCGGACACGTCCGCGTCGAGCGAGTCGTCGCGCAGCGCTTCGAGCCGCAGCTTGTCGAGCGCGTCGGAGGCGTTGGAGACAAGTTCGCGCAGGAACACATCCTTGTTCGAGTAGATCGAGTGGATCATCATCTGCAGAAGCTGGCGAGCTTCCACCTGAAACTCGAACGTCTCAGTGGGCATAACCGTGATTCCTTCTCAGGTCCGCTTGGTTGGGATCCGGACCCGAGAACTTTAGTTCAGCCGATGATCTCTCCGGGGCGATCCGCGGGAACCCGGCGGAACCTCTTCTCTCCGGTGCGTGGCGCACCACCGGCGTCCTGGCCACCGACTTCGTTTGCAAGCAAGGCAGTTGATGGTCCATCCGCTGTTCATCGTGGCGCCTTCCGCCCTCCATCCTGCCCCCATAGCGTCGCCGCCGCCGACCGAAACGCCACCGAGGAGCAATGTGAGCACTTCCGCCCTGACAGCGCTGACCGCCGCACTCGTGCTGGTGACCGGTGCCCCGACGACGCCTCCCCCCGTCTCCGTCACCGCGTCCGTGGAGACGCCCGCCGTCCACGACGACGAGGCGGGCGGCAACGCCGACGCCGACGACCCCGCCGTCTGGGTCGACCCCGACCGTCCCGGCCGCAGCCTCGTGATCGGCACCCTGAAGGAGGCCGGGCTCGATGTGTACGGTCTCGACGGCAGGCGTCTGCAGCACATCGCCGCGCCGTCGGCGCCGGGCGAGGACGCGGCGCCGGGCCGCTTCAACAACGTCGACCTCGTCTACGGGTTCGAGCTGGGCGGCAGGAAGACCGACCTGGCGCTCGTGAGCGACCGGGGCCGTGACCGGATCCGGGCCTTCGCGATCGACCCCGCCGCCGTCGCGGCCGGCCGGCCGCCGCTGAGGGACGTGACCGCCCCCGACGTCCGGCCGGTCTTCGCCGCGAGCGAGTCCGAGGTGGACGAGCAGCGCACGGCCTACGGACTCGCCGCGTTCAGCGACGACGACGACGCCTACGTCGTCGCCTCGCAGCGCGAGGAGGCCCGGCTGAGGCTGCTCGAACTGGAGGACCGCGGCGGCCGGGTCGGCTACCGGACCGAGGACACGCTCGATCTGCCCGCCTCCTTCACCCTGCCCGACGGGACCGGCTGGCGGCCGTGCGCCGACCCCGGCGAGCGCCCGCAGGTCGAGGGCATGGCCGTCGACCAGGAGGAGCACGTCCTGTACGCGGCGCAGGAGGCCGTGGGCCTGTGGCGCGTCGACCTCGACGACGAGGAGTTCGAGGCGCCCAAGATGATCGACCGGGTCCGCGAGTACGGCACGCCGTGGACGTACGACGCCGAGGAGGAGGAATGCGTCCTCGACACCGCCCATGACCCCGGCTTCGGCGGGAAGAACCTGAGCGCCGACGCGGAGGGCGTCACCGTGTACCACGCGGCGGACGGCGCCGGCTACGTGCTCGCCTCCAGCCAGGGCGACAACGCCTTCGCGGTGTACGGGCGCAAGGGCGGCAACGACTACGTCGGCTCCTTCACCCTCGACGACGGCCCGGCCGTGGACGGCGTGCAGCACTCGGACGGTTCCACCGTCGTCAACGTCCCCCTGGGCCGGTCCTTCCCCGAGGGTCTGCTGGTGACCCACGACGGCGAGGCCACTCCCGCGGACGGCGGGCGCGAGGCCACCGACTTCAAGCTGACGCCCTGGAACGCCGTGGCGTCCGCCTTCCCCGAGCCGCTGACGGTCGACACCGAGTCGTTCGACCCCCGCGACACCGACTGACGCGCACACCGGCGGCCGGGGGCTCGTCCCGGATGTCCGCCCCCCGGCCCGTCGCGGGCCGGGGGGCGGACGCGTAAGGGAACGGGAAGGGTCACGGCGCCATCTCGTACGACCCGGACAGCGCCTCGACGCGCTTCCAGACCCGGTCCGAGCGCCCGGCGTCCACGGCCGGGCGCCGGACGGCACCCAGGGCCCAGAGCTGCTGCTGCTCGGTGGCGGAGTCCTTTCCGTGCAGTTCGACGGCGTGCGCGGAGAAGTCCCGTACGAGAACGGCGAACAGCTCGTCCAGGACGTCCTCGTCGAGCCCGGTCAGCCGCGCCTGCTCCAGGACCAGCTGGCCGTGGACGACGAGCGCGAAGAGCTGGCCGATCGCCAGGAGCAGGTCCAGGTCCCGGCTCTGCTCCTCGTCGGGGGCCGCGGTGGCGACGAACTCGCACAGCGCGTCGGCCTGTTCGCGCAGACGGCCGACGTTGGGCAGGTGGGCGTACGCGTCGTAGGCCGGGCGCCAGTCGTGGAAACGTACGGCGCCCAGGCCGCGGGCCGGTCCCTGGCGGAAGAGGAACGTGTCGTCGGCCCCGTCCAGCCGGGTCGGCACGGGCGCGTAGTCGACCGGGTCCAGCAGGTGGTTCCGCATGAACTTCAGGATCAGCGCCAGGTTGACGTGGACGGTGCCCTCCAGCTTCGGCAGCCCCCGGATCTCGACGGCTGCCTGGGCGAAGTAGTTGTCCTTCTCGAAGCCCTTGGCGGCGATGACGTCCCACATCAGGTCGATGACCTTCTCGCCCTCCGTGGTCACCTTCATCTTCGTCATCGGGTTGAACAGCAGGTAGCGGCGGTCGTCGGGGCCCGCGGAGCGGAAGTAGTCGACGGCCCGGTCGCTGAACAGCTTCATGCCGACGAGGCGGACGTACGCGTCGGTCAGCTCGCGCCGCACGTGCGGGAAGGCGGTGACGGGGCGGCCGTACAGGATGCGGTTCTGCGCGTGCGTGACGGCCTCGTACATCGCGTGCTCGCAGATGCCGATGGAGGCGGTGCACAGGTTGAACTTGCCGACGTTGACGGTGTTGAGCGCGGCGTCGAAGGCGGCACGGCCGGTGTGCAGGACGTCCCCGGCGGCCACCGGGTAGTCCGCCAGGCGGAACTCGCTGACGAACTTCGAGGAGTCGACGACGTTCTTGACCAGGTGGTACGCCGGGTGGCGGCTGTCGGCGGCGAAGAAGACGTAGCCGTCCGGGCCCTCGACGTCGGTGCGGCGGCCGAAGACGGATACGAGTCCGGCGGCGTTGCCGTTGCCGATGTAGTACTTGGAGCCGGTGGCGCGGAAGCCGCCCTCGCTGTCGGGGGTGAGCAGCATGTCGGTGGAGTAGATGTCGGCGCCGTGCGTCCTCTCCGACAGGCCGAAGGCGAACACCTCGCCCTGGCGCAGGAGTTCGGCGGCGCGGTCACGGGCGGCGGCGTTGTCGCTCTGCCAGACCGGGCCGAGGCCGAGGATGGTGACCTGCCAGGCGTACCAGTAGTCGAGGCCGTAGAAGCCGAGGATCTCGTTGAGCGCGGCGATCCGGGCGGTGTCCCAGCGCCGGGTGTCCCGCTCCCCCTCGGCGGCGGCGGAGGCGGGCGTGAGGAAGGCCGCGAACAGCCCCTCCTCGGCGGAGAACGCGAGGAAGTCGGCCAGCCAGGCCCGCGACCGGTAGTCCTCGATCAGCCTGCGCCTGCCGCGCGTCTCGAACCAGTCGACGGTGGCGCGCAGCAGCCTGCGGGTCTCGGGGTCGAAGTGCGCCGGGTCGTAGGTGCGCGGGTTGAACAGCAGCGGATCGGTCATGGGGGTGCCTTCCGTTTCGGGTCGGTGGGAGGGATGGCGCCGGCCGGGCGGTCGTCCCGGCGGCGGCGCGGCCGGGCATGCGTGTGCGCGGAGCCGGGGCGGCGGGTCGCGAGGGGGTGGTTCAGTGCTCGGGGCCGAGCCGGTGGAGCGTGGCGAGCACGTCGTCGAGCCAGGCGAGCGTCATCCGCTCGTACGCGATGCCGCCGCGCAGCACGACGTGCTGGAGCTCCCGCCCCGCGTCGAGCGGACCGGTGCCGGACCGGTCGGTGCCGGACGGACCGGCGGCGGACGGACCGGCGGCGAATGGATCGGTGCCGGGGGACGCCGGGTCGGGGGACGCCGGGTCGGGCGTCCGCGGTCCCGTGAAGTCGCGTTCCTCGCCCGCGAGGTAGTGGGCGAGCCGCTCGGCGTGCACCTGCCGGTACCGCCGCACCTCGCGGATCAGCGCGGCCGGGTCGTCGAAGGCCGACCCCCGGATCTTCACGGCGAGGTCGTGCCGGACGCTCTCGGGTTCGATCGGCTCGTGCAGCCACTCCGAGAGGGCGTTCCGCCCGGGGGCGGCGACGGAGTACTCCTTCTTGTCCGGACGGCCCTCCTGCGGCACCTCCCGGACCTCGACCCAGCCGTCGCCCTCCATGCGCTTGAGCACGCGGTAGATCTGCTGGTGGGTGGCGGTCCAGAAGTACCCGATGGACCGCTCGAACCGCCGGGACAGCTCATAGCCGGAGCCGGGCTTCTCCAGCAGGGACACCAGGATCGCGTGTTCGATCGCCATGCCCCGATCTTTCTATGCAACTCGTTGCATGGACAAGTCGGGCCGCCCGGGTGAGACGCGACTCACCCGGGCGACGGAACCTGTGCCTCCGCCGATCACATGGCCCGCTCGACGCTCCACACCGGCAGCCGCTCGAAGAAGGCGACCGCCTCCTCGCGCCACCGGGGCCGCCAGCCGGCGGCCACCTCGGACGCCCGCTCCGCGTGGCGCCTCATGTCCGCCCGCATCCGGGCCGCCGCCCCGCTGCGCTCGCCGATCTCCCGGACGGCGGCGATGGTCTCCGGCGTGCAGGACCGGTCGCCGAGCGCGGCCTCCACCACGTCCCGGTCGGCGCCGTCGGTGGTGGACAGCAGGGCGGCGACGGTGTAGCTGCGCCGGCCGTCCCGGATGTCGGTGCCGGTCGGCTTGCCCATGACGGCCGCGTCCCCGAACAGGTCCAGGTAGTCGTCGCGCATCTGTCCGCTGATCCCGACCAGCCGTGCGTAGTCGCGCAGTTCCCCGTCGAAGCGCTCCGGCCGCTCCCCCGCCGCCAGGAGCCCGAGCTGGAGGGGGGCGAGGAGGGAGTAGCGGGCGGTCTTGTAGTCGGCCACGCCGTGCAGGACGTCCTCGTCGGGGACGGTGGTGGTGAAGTCGCGTTCCAGGTCGACGATCTGGCCCACGAAGGTGTCGGCCGCCGCCCGCGTCTGCACCTCGACCATGGCCTGGCGTACGGGTACGGGCAGTTCGGCCTCCAGGAGCGCCCGCAGGGACAGGGCCAGGGCCAGGTCGCCCGCGAGCACGGTCAGGCCGATCGCCGCCTGCGGGTGCCCGGGGAACCGCTCGCGGTAGGCGTAGTAGGTGGAGGGGCCGTCCCGGCGGGTGGGGCTGTCGTCGATGAGGTCGTCGTGGACCAGGCCGTGGGTCTGCAGCAGTTCGATGCTCAGCGCGGCGGCGTCCAGCCCCTCGACCGGTTCGGGGGTCACCAGCCGGGCCGCCTCGTGGAGCAGGACCACCCGCATCCGCTTGCCGCCGCGCAGGGACAGGTCCCGCAGCAGCCGGACGCACTCCGGCGTGAAGCGGCTGAACGACGGCGCGTCGAGCCGGGTGTCCAACGAGTCGAAGTACTCCTCGAAGAGCGCGGTGAAACGGCGCTCGTGTCCGGCGGCGCGCTTCAGTACCTCGCCGAAGCCGGCGGTGTCGGTCATGACGGGTGTTCTCCTGCGTGAGGGGCGGGTGACGTGCGCGCGGACGCGCGGGAGTGCCGTACGGCGGCGCGTGCGTCGGGGACGCGATTGTCTCAGGAGGCGCACCGGGCGACGGCCGGGGACGGGGAGCGGGAACGGGCCACGGGGACGGGGCGCGATCGATCAGGAACGAAGAAGCGGCGCCGCCGCCCGGCCCGTAGCGTGAGGCACATGGACATCGAGCTCCCGCAGCACCGCACCGCCGTCGGCGCCCGCGCCGCGGCGCCCGCCCGGCGCCGCGGACCGTGAGTCCCGGTTCACGAACCGGAGGCCGCCCACCGGGTGTTACCCTGCCGCGATCCCACCGGGCGCGAGGCCGACGAGCCGCCCGGCCGGGAGCACGACGCACCACGGCCGTCGCCCGGTCCGGCCCCCGGGGCGCACCTCATGGCCGGGCCGCGGGCCCCGCCCCGGCCGGCACCGCCGATCACACGGAAGACCACCCGCCGCCGCGCCCGTACCGGCGCGGAGGAGCGGGACGCACCGCCCGGAACCGCTCGGGCCGTACGACACCCACGAGGCCGCGAGGGCGGCCCCGCGACGGATGGAGACACGATGAGCACGGCCACGAGGACGAACACCCCGTCGCCCGCGCCGCACACCGCCGACAGCCACGAGGTGATCCGCGTGCACGGCGCGCGCGAGAACAACCTCAAGGACGTCAGCATCGAGATCCCCAAGCGCCGGCTGACGGTGTTCACCGGCGTCTCCGGCTCGGGCAAGAGCTCGCTGGTGTTCGACACGATCGCCGCGGAGTCGCAGCGGCTGATCAACGAGACCTACAGCGCCTTCGTGCAGGGTTTCATGCCGACGCCGGACCGGCCCGACGTCGACGTGCTGGAGGGGCTGACCACCGCGATCATCGTCGACCAGCAGCGGATGGGCGCCGACCCGCGTTCCACCGTCGGCACCGCCACCGACGCCAACGCGATGCTGCGCATCCTCTTCAGCCGGCTCGCGCAGCCGCACATCGGCCCGCCCGGCGCGTACGCCTTCAACGTCCCCTCGGTCCGGGCGAGCGGTGCGATCACCGTCGAGCGCGGTGCCAAGAAGACGGTGAAGGCTACCTTCAGCCGCACCGGCGGCATGTGCACGCGCTGCGAGGGCCGGGGCGCGGTCTCCGACATCGACCTCACCCAGCTCTACGACGACTCCAAGTCGCTCTCCGAGGGCGCGTTCACCATCCCCGGCTGGAAGTCGGAGAGCTTCTGGACCGTGCGGGTCTACGCCGAGTCGGGCTTCCTCGACCCGGACAAGCCGATCCGCGAGTTCACCGAGCAGGAGATGCGGGACTTCCTCCACCGGGAGCCGACCAAGGTGAAGGTCGAGGGTGTGAACCTCACCTACGAAGGGCTCATCCCCAAGATCCAGAAGTCGTTCCTGTCCAAGGACAAGGAGGCGATGCAGCCGCACATCCGGGAGTTCGTGGACCGGGCGGTCACCTTCACCACCTGCCCCGAGTGCGACGGCACCCGGCTCGGCGAGGAGGCCCGGTCCTCCCGGATCGGCGCGATCTCCATCGCCGACGCGTGCGCGATGGAGATCCGCGACCTGGCCGAATGGGTCCGCGGGCTCGACGAGCCGTCGGTGGCGCCGCTGCTGGCGACGCTGCGGCAGACCCTCGACTCGTTCGTGGAGATCGGGTTGGGCTACCTCTCGCTCGACCGGTCCTCGGGCACGCTGTCGGGCGGTGAGGCGCAGCGCGTCAAGATGATCCGCCACCTCGGCTCCCCGCTCACCGACATCACCTACGTCTTCGACGAGCCCACCGCGGGGCTGCACCCCCATGACATCCAGCGGATGAACAACCTGCTGCTGCGGTTGCGGGACAAGGGCAACACGGTGCTGGTGGTGGAGCACAAGCCGGAGACGATCGCGATCGCCGACCACGTGGTCGACCTCGGTCCGGGTGCCGGTACGGAGGGCGGCACCGTCTGCTTCGAGGGCACCGTCGAGGGGCTGCGGACCGGCGGCACCCGCACCGGCCGCCACTTCGACGACCGCGCCCGTCTCAAGGAGAAGGTCCGGACGTCCACCGGCGCGCTCGAGATCCGCGGCGCGACGGCGCACAACCTCCAGGACGTCGACGTCGACATCCCGCTCGGGGTGCTGTGCGTCGTCACCGGTGTCGCGGGCTCCGGCAAGAGCTCGCTCGTGCACGGGTCGATCCCGGCCGGTGCGGGCGTGGTGTCGATCGACCAGAGCCCGATCCGCGGCTCCCGGCGGAGCAACCCGGCGACGTACACCGGGCTGCTCGACCCGGTCCGCAAGGCCTTCGCGAAGGCCAACGGCGTCAAGCCGGCCCTGTTCAGCGCCAATTCCGAGGGGGCCTGTCTCAACTGCAAGGGCGCCGGGGTCATCTACACCGACCTGGCGATGATGGCCGGCGTCGCCACCACCTGCGAGGAGTGCGGGGGGAAGCGGTTCCAGGCATCGGTGCTGGAGTACCGCCTGGGCGGCCGGGACATCAGCGAGGTGCTCGCCATGTCCGTGACCGAGGCCGAGGAGTTCCTCGGCGCCGGTGAGGCCCGCGTCCCGGCGGCGCACAAGATCCTGGAACGCCTCGTGGACGTCGGCCTGGGCTACCTCGGTCTGGGCCAGCCGCTCACCACC
Organism: Streptomyces sp. NPDC006435; assembly: GCF_040612315.1. NCBI lineage: Bacteria > Bacillati > Actinomycetota > Actinomycetes > Kitasatosporales > Streptomycetaceae > Streptomyces > Streptomyces sp. NPDC006435. Next base: position 37,506 of record NZ_JBEXPY010000059.1, on the reverse strand, counting down.
CTGTCCGGCGGCGAGCGGCAGCGGCTCAAGCTGGCCACCCACATGTCCGAGAAGGGCGGTGTCTACGTCCTCGACGAGCCGACCACGGGGCTGCACCTCGCCGACGTCGAGCAGCTGCTCGGTCTGCTCGACCGGCTCGTCGACTCCGGCAAGTCGGTGGTGGTCGTCGAGCACCACCAGGCGGTCATGGCGCACGCCGACTGGATCGTCGACCTCGGCCCCGGCGCCGGTCACGACGGCGGCCGGATCGTCTTCGAGGGAACCCCCGCGGACCTGGTCGCCGCCCGTTCCACCCTCACCGGGGAGCACCTCGCGGCCTACGTGGGCGGCTGAACCGGGACCGGCCGCCCGGAACGGGTCCGGGCGTCCGGTACGGGGCGGGGTGCGCCGCCCCGTACCGGACGGCGGACCCCGGGATTCACTGCTGTCCGGTGGGTTCGAACCAGGTGGGTTCGTCCGCCAGCGACTTCTTGATCCGGAAGAGCGCGAACTCGTGCAGCGGGGGCAGCGCGTCCACCTCGAACCAGCCCACCTCCAGCGACTCGTCGTCGTTGACCCGCGCCTGTCCGCCCGTCGCCCGGCAGCGGAAGGTGACGTCCAGGTACTGGCAGCGGTCGCCGTTGGCGTACTGCACCGGCTCCAGGGCCTGGGTGAGCACCACCCGTTCCGCCACGCAGTGCACGGCGGTCTCCTCGTACACCTCGCGCTCCGCCGTCGCCGCCGGCTGTTCGCCCGGTTCGCAGATGCCGCCGATGACCGACCACTTGCCGGTGTCGGTGCGGCGGCCGAGGAGGACTCTGCCCTCGTCGTCGAAGACGACGGCGGTGACGCCCGGCAGCAGGAGCAGTTGCTGACCTGCGGTGGCGCGGATCTCACGGATGAATTCAGGAGTGGCCATGGGGCGACCCTACGTGGTCCGAAGGCTCGCTCACCTGCTGCGTCGCTGCCGCACCGCACGGAGGGCGACCAGGCCGAGCCCGGCCGCGGCGATCAGCACGAGGACGCCCTCGGGGAGCGCGCCCATCCGGGTCGCGGGCGTCTGCGAGGACCGCAGCGGCACCTCGTCCACGAGCGCGTCCGGGGTGAACAGCTTCGTCTGCTCGACGACCTCCCCGTCCGGGCGGATGATCGCGCTGACCCCGCTGGTGACGGGGACGACGACGGACCTGCTGTGCTCGACCGCCCGCACCCTGGACATGGCCAGCTGCTGGTAGGTCATCTCGCTGCGGCCGAAGGTGGCGTTGTTGCTGGGCACGGCGATCAGCTGCCCGCCGTGCGTGACCGTGTCGCGGACGGCGTCGTCGAACGCGGCCTCGTAGCAGGTCACGAGCCCCACCCGGGTGCCCGCCAGATCGAAGACGCCGACCTTCTCGCCGGGTCCGAAGTCGCGCCGCACCCGGTCCACGTCCGAGCTGAAGACACGCGCGACGGACCGCATCGGCATGTACTCGCCGAACGGCTGGATGTGGCGCTTGTCGTACGTGTCGACCGGGCCGCGCCGCGGGTCCCACTCGATGAGGGTGTTGCGCAGCTTGGCGGTGTCGGACTCGGGTTCGAGCACCGCGCCGATCACGGTGGGCGCGCCGATCGCCCGCACCGCCCGGTCGATCAGGATCCGGGCGTCGGCGTTGCGGTAGGGGTCGAGGTCGGAGGAGTTCTCCGGCCACAGGACGAGGTCCGGCTGCGGGACCTTGCCCGCCTTCACGTCCCGGGCCAGCTGCTCCGTACGGTTCACGTGGTTGTCCAGGACGGCGCGGCGCTGGGCGTTGAAGTCGAGTCCGAGCCGGGGCACGTTGCCCTGGATCGCGGCGACGGTCGCGGTGCCGTCCTCGGCCGAGTCGTCGACGAGCGGCAGCGCGGCGAAGGCGGAGGCGACGGGGACGACGACGCTCACGGCCGCGGCCGTGACGGCCGTCCGGGACACCTGTCCGGTGCCTCGGCGGGCCAGGAACTGGCGCACCGCCTCGCAGAGCCCGAAGCCGCACAGCACCACCGCGAAGGAGAGCAGCGGTGTGCCGCCGACCGCCGCGAGCGGCAGGAACACGCCGTCCGCCTGTCCGAACGCGATCTTCCCCCAGGGGAAGCCGCCAAACGGCATCCGGGCCCGGACCGCCTCGTCGAGCGCCCAGACCGCGGCGGCCCACACTGGCCACCAGGACAGCCGGGACACGGCGGCGATCCCGAGGCAGCCGAACCCGATGAACAGCGCCTCCGCCGCGGCGAGCGCCAGCCACGGCACCGGGCCGACCTCCTCGCCCGTCCAGTGCAGCAGCGGCAGCATGAAGCCCAGCCCGGCGAGCAGGCCGAGCCCGAAGCCGGCGCGGAGCCGGCGCCCGTGCAGCACCCAGCCGAGCAGGGCGAAGCCGGGCAGGACCAGCCACCACAGGGGGCGCGGGGGAAAGCTCAGGTACAGCAGTACGCCCGAGAGCACGGCGGCGGCGGGCCGCAGTACGAGGCGTGACTTCCGGGACGCGGGCGCAGGCACCGGCTGCGGGGCGTCGACTGGGGTGATGGTGGCGCTCACCAGGCGGAGTCTACGGTGGGCGGCTGTGGGTCCGGCAGCCCCCGCCCGCCGGGGGCGGTCCGCTCCACCGGGGTCCGGGGCGGGTGCGGGTCCGGCAGGGTTCAGGCCCCGGCCGCCGCGCCGCTCGCCGGCAGGTGCAGGCGTTCGCGGATGAAGCGCACGCCCGCCTCCGCGTCGTCGACCGTGATCGTGAACGTCCGGCCGTCCCCGAGGTGGAGCACCAGCCCCTCGCCCCTGCGGACGACCACGGCGGTGCCCTGTTCGGGGCGCCAGCGGTAGCCCCAGCCGCCCCACTGGCGCGGTGTGACCCGGGGCACGAACTCCGCGCCCACCACGTGGGTGAGCAGGATCCGGCGGCGCGGCAGGCCCATGTGGCCGCAGCGCACCTCCAGTGCGTCGCCGTCGATCCGGACGGCCACGTTCACGAAGGCGAGCGTTCCGAACAGCATGAGCAGTCCGGCGGCGACGCAGCCGACCACGGACATCAGCAGGGGAACGATTCCCGAGGTCCAGTTCGAGCTGACGGCCAGCTGGACGCCCAGCGCCAGACAGGCCGCGCCCGCGACCGCGAACACCCACTGGGCCCGGTTGGTGGCCCGGCCGGTCCAGACGTCGGAGCGGGATTCGGTTCCGGTGTGCGGGGGTGTACGGAGGTGATCCCTCATGCCAAGCAGCGTACTCAGGATTCCGCATGCCGGGAGGTGGGAGCGGCGGCCCCCGAGGGGTCAGCGGGCGGGGCTGACGGCCCCCAGCAGACGCCCCTCGGCGTAGGCCAGGGCTGCTTCCGGCAGGTCGGTGGAGCGGCCGCTGAGGAGCACGGTGAGACCGGTGGAGGGTTCGGCCGACGGAGCGGGTCCGGCACCGATCCGGCGCAACGCCTGGGCGGCGACCGCGTCGGCCGAGCCGTGCAGCTCGACGGGCGGCAGGCCGGGCCGGTGCACGGCGGCGCGGATGCGCTCGGCGACCAGTTCGTAGTGGGTGCAGCCCAGGACGACGGCCCGCACGTCACGGGGGGTGAGCGCGGCGGCCGCGGCGACGGCCCGGTCGATCGCCGCCTCGTCCGCGTTCTGCACGGCGTCGGCGAGGCCGGGGCAGGGGACCTCGGTGACCTCGACGGACCGGGCGAACTCACGGATGAGTCCGTGCTGGTACGGGCTGCCGGTGGTGGCGGGCGTGGCCCAGATCGCGACGGGGCCGCCGCCCGCGACGGACGGCTTGATCGCGGGGACCGTGCCGATGACCGGCAGCTCGGGTTCGAGCGCGGCGCGGAGCGCCGGCAGGGCGTGGACGGAGGCCGTGTTGCAGGCGACGATCAGCGCGTCCGGCCGGTGGGCGGCGGCGGCGCGGGCCACGTCGAGCGCGTGGGCGGTCACGTACTCGGTGGTACGGGGTCCCCAGGGCATTCCGTCGGGGTCGGAGGAGAGCACCAGATCCGCGTCGGGCCTCAGTCGGCGTATCGCGGCGGCCGCTGCGAGCAGGCCGATTCCGGAGTCCATGAGCGCGATCTTCACCCGGTCACCATAGTCGACCGCCCTTGCGGTTTTGTCCGGGTGGGGCAGACTGCGGCGAATGAGCGCCGTTGCCTGGATCGCCGTGTGTTCGCTGACCGCGTGGGTGTGGCTGCTGCTGGGTCAGGGGTTCTTCTGGCGGACCGACCAGCGGCTGCCCCGTCGGGGGGTTCCCGACCGCTGGCCTTCGGTCGCGATCGTGGTCCCCGCGCGTGACGAGGCCGACATGCTGCCGGTGAGCCTGCCGTCGCTGCTGGCGCAGGACTACCCGGGACGGGCCGAGGTCTTCCTCGTGGACGACTGCAGCGAGGACGGCACCGGGGACGTCGCCCGCGCGCTGTCCGTGCGGTACGGGGGGCTGCCGGTGACGGTGGTGTCGCCCGGTGAGCCGGAGCCCGGCTGGACGGGCAAGCTGTGGGCCGTGCGGCACGGCATCGAGCTGGCCCGGGCCCGGGAGCCGGAGTACCTGCTGCTGACGGACGCGGACATCGCGCACGAGCCGGACAGCCTGCGGGAGCTGGTCGCCGCGGCGGTGACGGGCGACTACGACCTGGTCTCGCAGATGGCCCGGCTGCGGGTGTCGAGCGTCTGGGAGCGGCTGGTCGTACCCGCCTTCGTGTACTTCTTCTCGCAGCTCTACCCGTTCCGGTGGGTGAACCGGGCCGGGGCCCGGACGGCCGCGGCGGCCGGTGGCTGTGTGCTGCTGCGGACCGGGGCGGCGCGGCGGGCGCGGATCCCGGAGTCGATCCGGCAGGCGGTGATCGACGACGTGTCGCTGGCGCGGGCGGTGCGGCGCAGCGGCGGGCGGATCTGGCTGGGCCTCGCCGAGCGGGTGGACAGCGTGCGGCCGTACCCGCGGCTCGCGGACCTGTGGCGGATGGTGTCGCGGAGCGCGTACGCGCAGCTGCGGCACAGCACGGCACTGCTCCTGGGGACGGTGCTGGGGCTCGCGCTGGTCTATCTCGCGCCGCCGGTGACGCTCGTCGCGGGGCTGCTGGGCGACGACCCGGTGGCCGCGTGGGCGGGCGGCGGCGCGTGGGCGGTGATGACCGGGACGTACCTGCCGATGCTGGCCCACTACCGGCAGTCGCCCTGGTGGGCGCCGTTGCTGCCGTTCACCGCCGCGCTGTACCTGCTGATGACGGTCGATTCGGCGGTGCAGCACCACCGGGGCCGGGGCGCGGCCTGGAAGGGGCGTACCTACGCCCGTCCCGAGGCCGCGCCCGACCGATGAGCGCAGGGGTCATCGGCCGGGGGCCGCAGGGACGGCCGGACCTTCGGGGGGTCATTTACGGCCGGGCGTCCAGTTCATGCCCCACCCGTAGGCGTAGTCGATGGTGCGCTGCGGGCTCACTCCCCGCTCGGGGACGAGGTAGCGGGCCTCGCGCTGCACCGTGAGGTCTCCCCCGTTGTTGGTGATGAGCGCGAGGGCGCAGACGGTGGACGGGACGGTGCACTCGTCGAGCGAGAAGTCGATCGGTGCGCCGTGCTGGGGCTGGAGGGTGACGGTGGCGTGGAGGTCGGCGAAGCTCCGGGCGCCCTCGTAGATCGTGACGAAGATCAGGACTCGCCTGAGCTCGTTCTTGTGGTCGAGGTTGACCGTGAGGTTCTCACCGGTGGCGACGGCGCCGGTGCGGTCGTCCCCGTCGAGGTGGATGTACGGGGGGTGCTGGAGCGCGCCGAACGCGTTCCCCAGCGCCTGCACGACTCCCTTGCGTCCGTCGGTCAGCTCGTAGAGGGCGCAGAGATCGAGGTCGAGGTCCGAGTGCTGGGCGACGGCCCGGCCGAGCTTGCTTCCCCAGCCCTTGAACTGTTTGCGCACTTCCCAGTTGAGATTCACCCGGAGCGCTCCCGAGGTGCCGCCCTGCTTGGCGAGGGAGACCGAGGGGGCTTCCTTGGTGAGGGTCACCTTGGTCAGCCGGACGGGTGCGGGGGCGGGCGGTGCGGGCGGTGCCGCCGGCGGGGCGGGCGGGAACACGGGCTGGGCCGGTGTCCGGTGGTCGGCCCGTGTCGCACCCTGGTACTGCTGCGACGCCTGCGGTTGGTGATACGGCTGAGTGGGCTGAGTCGGTTGGGTCTGCTGCGGTTCGTCGACTGAGATCCCGAAGTCCGTCGCGAGACCCTCCAGGCCGGAGCCGTACCCCTGGCCTACGGCACGGAACTTCCAGGCGCCCTGGCGCCGGTAGAGCTCGCCGAGGATGAACGCGGTCTCCACCGTCGCGTCCGTGCTGTCGAAGCGCGCGATCTCCCTGCCGTTCGACGCGTCCGTGACGCGCACGTACAGCCCGCTCACCCGGCCGAAGGTGCCGCCGTCCGCGGAGGCGGCCAGGACCACGCGGTCGATGACCGGCTCGACGCGCGCCAGGTCGACCGCGATGTTGTCCGTCGTCCCCGTGCCGGTGCTCCGCTTGCCCTCGTGGCGCACCGCTCCGGACGCGTGGGAGGGCTGGTTGTAGAAGACGAAGTCGGCGTCGTCGCGCACCTTTCCCGACACGAGGAGGAGCGCCGAGCCGTCCACGTCCGGGGCTCCCGGGGAGGTGTTCCACCCCAACTCGACCCGAACGGCCTGAGCCGTCACCGGAACATTGGCTCCTTTAGGCATGGTCATGTTTCGCCCCCATCGCGATTCCGGCTGCCCGAAAACCTTTCCCCGACAACCTAATCCCCCCGACCGGTGAGGGACTCACGAACGGGTCCGTGAACACGGGCTCCGTCTCCGTCCGGCCCCGTCCGCCGGCGCCGGCACGGTGCCCCCGCCGGGCCCGGCCGTCCGTACCGGCCTCGCGGCGGCCCCGGCGGATCGGTGGCGGGTGTGCGGTTTCGAGCCAAAATCGGTGCGGCACCGGAGGGAGTTGCCGCCGAAACGTTCCCGCCGTCTCCTTTTCCGGCCACGCCGACGCGGACCGACCGGTCCGCCGAAGCCCTATCCTCGGGCCGGAAGAAGCGCATGGACAGATCCGGTTCGGCAGAACGACGTACCGGCGCGTCCGGCCGCACGTGACCAGAAGAGGGGCCCCGCATGGGCGAAGAGCTCGATCTCGAAAAGGAAATCCGCAGCGGGACACCGCACTCGGCCCGTGTGTGGAATTACTGGATCGGCGGCAAGGACCACTACCCGGTGGACCAGGCGCTGGGGGACCAGGTCATCGCGTCCTACCCCCAGACGCGCGACCTCGCCCGGGCGTCACGGGCCTTCCAGGCACGCGCCGTTCGCCACCTGGCGAGCGAGGCCGGAATCACCCAGTTCCTCGACATCGGTACCGGACTGCCCGTCCAGAACAGCACCCACGAGGTCGCGCAGCGTTTCCAGCCGAAGGCGCGCATCGTCTACGTCGACAACGACCCGCTGGTGCTGGCCCACGCCCGCGCCCTTCTGACGAGTGCGCCGGACGGCATGACGAACTACGTGCACGCGGACATGCTGGACGCCGAGCGGGTGCTCCAGGAGGCCGGGCAGACCCTGGACCTGACGCGGCCGGTGGCCGTCATGGTGCTGTCCACGCTGGGGCACGTCGCTCCCCGGGACGGAATCGACCTCATGCGCCGGTACATGGCCGGGGTCGTGGCGGGCAGTTGCCTGGTGCTCTGCGACACCGTCGCCACACCGCAGACGCTGGCCGCGCAGGAGGCGTACGCCTCGGGGGACACACCGCCCTACCTGGTGCGCCGGCCCGAGGAGATCCTCGCGAGTGCCGACGGCATGGAACTGATCGAGCCGGGCTTCGGTTCCATCTCCCTGTGGCGTCCGGACGGGAACGAAATCGATGCCGAGCCCGTTGACCAGTGGGGGTTCGTCGCCCGGAAGTGAAAATGCGGTCCGCGCGACAACTCCCGCCGCGCCCATGGCGGCTGACGCCATGGGGCGGGTGCGCGAAAGCGTCCGTGCGCGCGGTGAATAGCGCCGGTCGTCGGCGTCCGGTTTCGGTCGGCGAGAAGTCCATGGCGCTTCCCCATAAAAGAAGTGTGTACGGCGTGCAAAGGGGAAGTGATCATCGGCGCTCCGGCCCGTCCGCACGGTCGGCGGGCCTGCCGACCGTCCACCGGTGGCATCCCTCCGGGAACGAGGAGTGCGAGGTCAGGGGCGCCCGGACCGGGTCTCCGGGCCCCCGCGGGCGCCGCGCGGATGTCGCCCTTTGCAGTCCTTCCACGACTTCTCGTCAACCATGCGGACCATCCCCGAAAAGTCCCCGTCACTAACGGGACCTTTATCAATGTTCTAGCAGGTCAGGCGGCCAGAAACGACATAAAACGGATACCCCCGAGATTAGGTCTCCCCAACCAGCACATCGTGGGCTTAACTTAGGTGCCATGACCTCCCCTCGCTCCACCTTCGGCGGCGGCTACTACGCCTCCTCGTCGTTCCCCGAAACTCCGATCTACGACTCCTTGGTCGCGGAGCGGGGCACCCCTCAGATCGCTCCGATCCGAGTGCCCGCCGCCTATGACACCGGCAATGGTTATCTGCCGGCTCTCCCGGCGGCCCTGCCGGCCCTTCCCGCGGCGCCCTCCCAGCCCGGCCCGTCGTACGGCTACCCCCAGCCGGCGGCTCCGCAGGGTTACGCGCCGATGCAGCCCGCCCAGCTGCAGCACGCCCCGGCGCCGTACATCCCGCAGCAGCCCGCCGCGCCCCGCGGCGGGTACCAGCCGCCCCAGTCGCCGCAGCAGCAGTACCAGCGGCCCGCGCCGGGCACCGGGTACGAGGCGATGCGTCCGGCGTCGCCGCGCCCCGCCCCGGCCCCCTCGCCCCACGAGGACCCGTACAACCGCCCGTACCAGGGCCGGGGGTACTGAGCCGGCGGTCGCGCACGGACGCACGGGGTCGTCGTCGAGCCATGGGGACTCGGCGGCGACCCCGGTGTTCCGGCGTCGGACGGTCCGTCAGCCCGGCCCGCCGCGCGGGAACCGGTGGGGCGACCTCCGCACCGACCGGGTGAAGTTGCTCTCTCTTCGTCCCTTCGGCACCCGAAGCGGGCCGTACCGGGTTATGACGGATGCGGGAAGGGGGGTGCCGGACTGTGCGAGCGGTCGTCGGAGTGTGGCGTTGGCGCCGCAATCCCCTGCGTCGCGCCACCGACCGGTGCGAGGCGTGGGTGGCTCTCGTCGCGCTGCTCCTCATGGCGGTGGCCGCGCCGGCCCTGGGCTGGGTCTGCGGCGCTCTCACCGACGGGTCCCTGCAGCGGACGGTGCGGGAGCAGCGGGCCCGGCTCCATGCCACGACCGCGGTCGTGGTGCGCCTGGCGCCGGGGGCGTCGCGGCCGGTCACCGATCCCGGGGCCGCCGCGGAACAGGGCCCGCGGGCCTCGGTGGTGGCGCGTTGGAGGGCTCCGGACGGCACGGCCCGCAGCGGCACGGTCACGACCTACTCACGCAGCGTCAGGTCCGGTTCGGAGGTGGAGATCTGGACCGGTCCCGACGGCCGCGCCGCGCAGCGCCCCATGGACGCCCCGACCGCCCGTGTCCACGCGGTGCTGGCCGGCGTCGGGGTGGCCCTGCTCGCCGCCGGACTGGTCGAGGGCGGCCGCCGACTGGTCGTCCGGGCCATGACATGCAGGCGGTACGCCCGGATCGACCGGGCCTGGGCCGAGGCCGGTCCGGACTGGGGCAGGACCGGAACCGGCAGCTGATCACCTCCTGATCCGGACAACTCCCGCCCGCCGCGCGCGCTACGGTGGACCGGCCCGCCCGCTTTCCCGGCGGGCGCGCCCGGGGTCCGCCGTTGCCGGAAGACCGGTGGTCCGGGCATCACGCACGCACGAGGTGGGGGCACAACAGCGCCATGGCACAGGGCACGGTCCAGGTGACGCACACCGGCACATCGCGGTGGCGGCGCCGCACAGGCGAATACGCCTCCCTCACCGCAGCCCTGGAGGCCGCGGCGGACGGCGATGTCCTCACCGTCGCACCGGGCACGTACCGGGAGAACCTGGTCCTGCACCGCGCGGTGACCCTGCGGGGGCCGGAGGGTTCCGTCGGTTCCGTGCGGATCGCCCCGGTCGACGGCGTGCCGCTGACCGTCCGTGCCTCCGCCGTCGTCTCGGACCTGCACGTGGAGGGCCAGGACTCGACCGTCCCGGCGCTGCTCGTCGAGGACGGCGCGCCGGAGATCGCGGATCTGCGGATCGTCACCCGTTCCGCCGCCGGGATCGAGGTGCGCGGTGCGGCCCGGCCCGCCGTGCGCCGCTGCACCGTCGACAACCCGGCCGGGGTCGGCATCGCCGTGCTCGACGGCGCGGGCGGGGTGTTCGAGGAGTGCGAGGTGGTCTCCGCCGGGCAGGCCGGGGTCTCGGTGCGCGACGGGGCGCACCCCCGTCTGGAGCGCTGCCGGGTCCATCACGCCTCGGGCGCTGGGCTGAGCGTCACCGGGGAGGGCAGCGGCCTGGAGGGGGTCGGCTGCGAGGTGTACGAGGTCAAGGGCAGCGGCGTCCAGGTGACCGCCCGGGCCGCCGCCCACCTCGGCGAGTGCACGGTGCACCGGACCTCGGCGGACGGCATCACGCTCGACACCGACGCCGTGCTGACGCTCGCCGACTGCGACATCCACGACATCCCGGAGAACGCGGTGGACCTGCGTTCCCGTTCGGTGCTCACCCTGACCCGCTCCACGGTGCGCCGGTTCGGCCGCAACGGCCTCTCCGTCTGGGACCCCGGCACCCGGGTGGACGCCAACCAGTGCGAGATCCACGACAGCACGGGCGACTACCCCGCGGTCTGGGTGAGCGACGGGGCGACCGTGGTACTGGACTCCTGCCGGGTCCACGACGTGCCGGACGCCCTCTTCGTGCTCGACCGGGGCTCGCGCGCCGACGTCGTCGACAGCGACCTGTCCCAGGTGCGCAACACCGCGGTGTCGGTGAGCGACGGGGCGACCGCGCAGCTCGACGACTGCCGGATCCGCGAGGCGTCCACCGGCGCCTGGTTCCGCGACCACGGCAGCGGCGGCACGCTGAACAACTGCACCGTCGACGCGGTGCAGACCGGAGTGATCGTCACCAAGGGCGCCGACCCGACGATCGAGCGCTGCACGGTCACCTCGACCGCCGAGGCCGGTTTCTACGTCTCCGCCGAGGGCCGCGGCACGTTCCGCCAGTGCCGGGTCACCGGCAGCGACGGCTACGGCTTCCACGTGATGGACGGCTGCCGCACGACGCTGTCCCGCTGCCGTACCGAGCGGTGCTCGCGCGGGGGTTACGAGTTCGCCGAGGGCGGCGCGCACGGCGACGGCCAGGGGTCCGGTCCCGTGGTCGAGGACTGCACGAGCGACGAGAGCGCGCTGCGCTCCCCCGCCGCGCCCACGCCCCCCACCGTGCTCACGGCGACCCAGTCGGCCCCCGGCCTGCTCGGCGGGGTGCCCGGACAGCGTGCCGTGGAGCCCTCCCCGGCCGAGGCGCCCGCCGTCGAACCGGCGCGTTCGCCGGACGCGGTCCTCGGTGAACTGGACGCGCTGGTGGGCCTGGACAGCGTCAAGCGGGAGGTGCGCGCCCTCACCGACATGATCGAGGTCGGCCGCCGGCGCCGGGAGGCCGGGCTCAAGGCCGCGTCGGTCCGGCGCCATCTCGTCTTCACTGGCTCCCCCGGCACCGGCAAGACCACCGTGGCGCGGCTGTACGGCGAGATCCTCGCCTCGCTCGGGGTGCTGGAGCGGGGCCATCTGATCGAGGTGTCCCGTGTCGACCTGGTGGGCGAGCACATCGGTTCGACCGCCATCCGCACGCAGGAGGCGTTCGACCGGGCGCGCGGCGGGGTGCTGTTCGTCGACGAGGCGTACGCCCTGTCGCCCGAGGACTCCGGCCGGGACTTCGGCCGGGAGGCGATCGACACGCTCGTGAAGCTGATGGAGGACCACCGGGACGCGGTGGTCGTCATCGTCGCCGGGTACACCCGCGAGATGGAGCGGTTCCTCACCGTCAACCCCGGTGTGGCGTCCCGTTTCTCACGGACCATCACCTTCAGCGACTACGAGCCCGCCGAACTGCTGCGGATCGTGGAGCAGCAGTCCGACGAGCACGAGTACAGCCTGGCGGACGGGACCGGGGAGGCGTTGCTGAAGTACTTCGCGGAGCTGCCCAAGGGGCCCGCGTTCGGCAACGGCCGCACCGCGCGCCAGACCTTCGAGTCGATGGTGGAGCGGCACGCGGGCCGGGTCGCCCAGCTCGCCGAGCCGAGCACGGACGACCTCAGCCTGCTCTACCCGGAGGACCTGCCCGAACTCCCCTGAGCACGGGGGGATCCGGTGTCGCCCGCCCCGTCGGCCTGGTGGGGCAGGACCGGGGCCAGCCGGTCCAGCAGCGCGGCCCGTTCCTGGGCGAAGACCGGGTCGGCCTGGTAGTCGGAGTGGCCCAGGACGGCTTCGGGCAGCGGGTGTTCCCGGGTCCGTCCGTAGACCAGGGGGTCCTTCAGCGGCCCCCGGTCCACCTCGGGCCCCGGCCCCTCGTCGAGGCGGACCCGGCCGCCGATCGGGTCGGTGGCCCGCCACAGGTTGCGCCAGCAGTGCACGGACCGGTGCAGCGCCCCCAGCGGTACGGGGCCGAAGTAGGCCGGGAACCAGCGCCCGTACAGTCGCTCGATCGGCGAGCCGTAGGTGAGCAGGGCGACCCGGCTGCGGGTGCCGGCGGGCAGTTGCCAGACCGCGGACGCGGCGAGGACGCTGCCCTGGGAGTGCCCGGAGATGACGAGCCTGCCCCGGGTGAGCGCGGTCCAGCCGGACATCCGTGACGCCAGGTCGGGGACGGCCCGTTCGGCGTAGCAGGGCGGTGCGAAGGGGTGGGCGGCGCGCGGCCAGAAGGTGCCGACGTCCCAGAGGATGCCGATGGTGCGCCGGGCGGAGGCGTCGCGGTAGGCGCGCCGGCCCCAGGTGACGAAGAGTATGAAGCCGAGGCCGACCATCCAGGAGCCGGTCGACTGGGCGGCCTGTGCGAGGGACTCGACGAACGGGCCGCTGCCCTTCATCGCGAGCCCCGGCACCTCTCCGCTCACCCAGGCCCCGACGACCGCCCCCGCGCCGAGCAGCAGGGTGGCCGCGCAGACCGGGCCGAGGATCCAGGGCGCGGAGTCGGTGAGGGCGGCCGTGGCCCGGATGCGGGCGATCTGCCGGGTCCGGGCGGGGTCCGGCCGCTCCTGCTCGTACTCCTGGTCGATCCCGGGTTCCAGGGCGCGGGCGGCGAGCCAGGTCCGTACGAGCAGCAGGAGGGCGGGGACGGCCAGCAGCACCAGGAGGACGGGGATGACGGACGCCTGCCAGCTGAGCAGCACCGGCGGTCCCTCGATGACGGAGTTCCTGCCCATGCCGGGGGTGCCGGGGCCGTCGAGCCAGTCGGCGACGCGCTGGGAGACCCCGCCGCTCATGACGCCGCCGAGGGCACAGGCGAGCATCGCGACCACGGGTCCGCCGAGTCCGTACATGACGGTGCGGGGTTCGGGGGTCCGGCGGTACAGGTTCAGGGCCACCGCGGCGAGCACGACGACGAGTGCCCCCTGGCCGAGGGCGATGGCGCTGAAGGCGAAGTCGCCGGGCAGCGTGCCGGAGGAGGTCCAGTCCGGGCGGGACCAGGAGGCGTACACCGCGGCGAGGAGCAGCAGGGCCAGGGCCGCGTCGGGCAGGTAGGTGATGAGGGCGCGGTCGAGCCGGTTGTCGAGGCGCCGTTCGCTGCGGCCGCGGCGGCAGACCACCCAGAGCACGACGAGCGCGCCCGCGGCCAGCGCCGCCTCGATCAGGCGGCCGACGAGGTCCGGCACCGGGCCGGTGACCGCGCGGTCGTGGCGTGCGGCGGCCCCCGCGACCGACGCGGCGACCGTCAGGAACCCGGCGGCGGTGTGGGCGGCGCGCAGCCGGGCGACCAGGCGGCGGCCGTACCAGAATCCGGGGCGGCCGAGGGCGGGACGGCCGCCGGGCTCGGCGACCGGTTCGGTGAGGGTGTCGTCCTCGGGCTCCGATCCGGCCAGGGGGCGCTGCGACTCGTACGCGCTCCAGGTCCGGTTGGACAGGAACCAGAGCAGCGCGACCAGGGCGGTGGGCACCAGGGCGGCGAGGGCGAGCCGGCGGCCCGGCTGGGACCACCAGCCGCCCTGGGCCGTGGACAGGAAGCCGAGCCAGGAGCGCTGGTTCGAGCAGTCCGGGACGCCCGCGCACTGCCAGGCCGCCAGGTCGAGCGCGACCTCGCAGACCGCCGCGGTCAGCAGGACCGTGAGGCTGAGCGCGAGGAGCCGGACGAGGACGCCGTACAGGCGCACCGCGCGGGTGCGGCTCCTGGCGGTCGGGCGCATCCAGTGGGCGAGGTTGACCACCATGAACGGCAGGAGCAGCAGCCACAGGGCGCGGGAGCCGTTCCCGGAGGTCAGGTTGGACCAGCAGTAGGCCTCGGCGATGGGCCGGTCGCGGTAGCGCTCCGGGTGCTGTTCGGCGTCCTTGTCGTCGACGCGCCGGTAGATGGCGGCGGTCGCGTCGCCGGTGATCCTGACCGTGGACGGGTCGTCGAGCATCTCCTGGGGAGTGGCGCCGCCCACGCCGTGGACCAACAGCTCCAGCGCGGGCCCGGGACTCTGTGGGGCCGGGGTGGCAGGTGGCACTGAGGTGACTCGCTCTCTTGGTCGTGGGGGAGGTGCTGATGCGGTGTCACCAGAATCGTGGAAGAGGGGCGGTGTCCGCACCCTCTCCCCGAATCTCCCCGGTGCGGCGGCCGGCCACACCGCGTGGCAGGATGACCCCGTTCGAAGGGACTGCCGCACAGCTGGAGGAAAGGACGGGACCCCGCGTTGAGCGAGAATCAGAATCTGCTCGCGGAGCAACGGCGCGCCCTGATCCTCGACGAGGTGCGCAGGCGCGGCGGGGTCCGCGTCAACGAGCTGACCCGGAGGCTGAACGTCTCCGACATGACCGTGCGCCGGGACCTGGACGTGCTGTCCCGCATGGGGGTCGTGGAGAAGGTGCACGGCGGAGCCGTCCCGGTTGCCGGGGCCAGCACGCACGAGCCCGGTTTCGAGGCCAAGTCGGCGCTGGAGCTGACCGCCAAGGAGGACATCGCGCGGGCGGCGGCGGCCATGGCCGCGCCCGGCAGCGCGATCGCGCTCTCCGGCGGCACGACGACGTACGCGCTCGCCCAACGGCTGCTGGACGTGCCGGATCTGACGGTGGTGACCAACTCGGTCCGGGTCTCCGACGCGTTCCACTCCGCCCAGCGGGCGGGGGCCGCGTCCGGGACGCGGGACGGGGCGGCGACGGTGGTGCTCACCGGCGGGGTGCGCACCCCGTCGGACTCGCTGGTCGGTCCGGTGGCCGACCGGGCGATCGACTCCCTCCACTTCGACGTGCTGTTCCTCGGGGTGCACGGGATCTCGGTGGAGGCCGGTCTCTCCACGCCGAATCTGGCGGAGGCCGAGACGAACCGCCGGTTCGTGCAGTCGGCGCGGCGCGTGGTGGTGGTCGCGGATCACACCAAGTGGGGCACCGTGGGCCTGAGTTCGTTCGCGTCGCTGGATCAGGTCGACACGTTCGTGACGGACGACGGGCTGTCGGCCGCGGTCCGTGCGGAGATCGAGGAACACCTGCCCGGTCTGGTGGTGGCGGGGCGGGGCGCGGAGAGCGACTCCTGAGCCGAAGGCCCGTCGGCGGATTCCGTTTGTCCTCCCCCGAAGGAGCGGCAGGACGGCACGATCCGGGCGGCATTTGTCGGACACGCCCTAGGATCGTGGGGTGGCAGTCTTCCGGATCGAGCGATTCAGTTCCTTGACCGCGGCCGAGTCCTGGCGCCGCGTCACGGACTGGGAACGGCATGCCGCACAGGTTCCGCTGACCAGGATCACCGTGCCCACGGGGCTGCCCACCTCGGTCGGGACGGTCTTCGTGGCGCGCACGGGGGTGGGTCCGCTGGGGTTCGACGACCCGATGGAGGTGGTGCGGTGGACCCCGCCCGCCGCCGGGCGCGCGGGGCTGTGCAGGCTGGAGAAGCGCGGTCGGCTGATCCGGGGCCGGGCCTCGATCGATGTGTATCCGACCGGTTCCGGATCGCATGTGGTGTGGGTGGAGGAGCTGACCGTCAGGCTGCTGCCGCGGTGGGGCGATCCGCTGATCGCCGGTGCGGGTCGCCGGGTCTTCGGCCGGGTGCTCGACAGCATGCTGGATCCCGCGGCCCGGCAGCGGCCGTAGCGCCTTTCGTCCGGATCGCTCAGGGCGGGCGGCCGGGGTGTGCCAGATGCCGGGTGTCCCGGGTGCCGGATGGCCCGGGGTGCCGGATGGCCCGGGTGCCGGGGGCGGCCCGGGTGCCGAGTGTCCGGGTGCCGCCGTTCGGAGTCCTGCGCCCACCCCGCGCCGTGATCGGTGCGAGACTCGGGAAGGTGGACGAATCCTCCGCTGACACGCGGCTGCGCTGCCTGGTGACCGGTGCCTCCGGGTACATCGGCGGCAGGCTGGTGCCCGCGCTCCTCGACGCCGGCCACCGGGTGCGCGCGATGGCCAGGACCCCGCGCAAGCTGCGGGACCATCCGTGGGCGGACCGGGTCGAGGTGGTCGAGGGCGATGTGGGGGACGCCGCGTCGGTGCGGGCGGCGATGGCCGGCATGGACGTGGCGTACTACCTGGTGCACGCGCTCGGATCCGGGCCCGGGTTCGAGGAGAGGGACCGCGAGGCGGCCCGGATCTTCGGCGAGCAGGCGCGGGCGGCGGGGGTCGGCCGGATCGTCTACCTCGGCGGGCTCACCCCGGCCGGGGTGCCCGAGCGGGAGCTGTCGCCGCATCTGCGGTCGCGGACCGAGGTGGGACGGATCCTGCTGGATTCAGGGGTGCCGACGGCCGTGCTGCGGGCCGCGGTCGTCATCGGGTCGGGCTCGGCCTCGTTCGAGATCCTGCGCCACCTCACCGAACGGCTGCCGCTGATGATCACCCCGAGCTGGGTGCGCACCTCGATCCAGCCGATCGCGGTGCGGGACGTCGTGCGTTACCTCGTCGGTTGCGCCGGGCTGCCCGCCGAGGTGAACCGCACGTTCGACATCGGCGGGCCGGACATCATGACGTACCGGGACATGATGCGGCGCTACGCCCGGGTCGCCGGGCTGCCGCGGCGGCTGATCCTGCCCGTACCGGTGCTCACACCGGGGCTCTCCGGTCTGTGGATCGGGCTGGTGACCCCGGTGCCGCCCGCCATCGCCCGCCCGCTGGCGGAGTCGTTGCGCCACGAGGTGGTCTGCCGCGAGCACGACATCGCCCGGTACGTGCCCGACCCGCCGGACGGCGTCATCGGTTTCGACCGGGCGCTGCGGCTGGCCCTCCAACGGGTCAAGGAGGCCCGGGTGGACACCCGTTGGTCGTCCGCCGCGGTGGCGGGCGCGCCCAGCGACCCGTTGCCCACCGACCCCGACTGGGCCGGCGGGAGCCTCTACCGCGACGAACGGGAGCTGACGGTGCCGGTGGCGCCGGACGCGCTCTGGCGGGTGATCGAGGGCATCGGCGGCGAGAACGGCTGGTACTCCTTCCCGCTCGCCTGGGCCGTACGGGGGTGGCTGGACCGGATCGCCGGGGGCGTCGGGCTGCGGCGCGGGCGGCGGGACGCGCAGCGGCTGCGGGTCGGGGACTCGCTGGACTTCTGGCGCGTGGAGGAGATCGTGCCGGGCGAGCTGCTGCGGCTGCGCGCGGAGATGCGGCTGCCGGGTCCGGCCTGGCTGGATCTCTCGGTGGGCCGGGACGACCGGGGGCGGACGGTCTACCGGCAGCGGGCCCTGTTCCATCCCCGCGGGCTGCTGGGCCATGCCTACTGGTGGAGCGTGTGGCCGTTCCACTCGGTGGTGTTCGGCGGCATGGCCCGGAACATCACCGCGGCCGCCCGGAGCGTCCCGTGCGGCGACCCGGCCGGTCCTCCGCCCGGTCCCCGGTCGGCCGCCGGGCACACGGAGACATCTGACGGTACGCCAGCTATGGTGTGCGCGACCCGTCCGCCGCCGATCGCACGGGAGGTGCGTTCCATGCCACGCCGACTCCGTTCCGTGGGGCTCGACTTCATCGACTCCGCCCCGCTGCGGCTGGTCTTCGCCGCCGAGATGTCCGCACCGGCCGACGCCGTCTACCACGCGCTCGCCGACGACGTGCCGGGCTGGCCCGCCTGGTTCACGGCGGTGACGGCGGCCCGGCCGACCGAGGACGGCGCGGGCCGCGAGATCCGGCTCAAGGGGGGCGGGGCGCTCCGCGAGACGATCGTGGCGGCGGAGCCCGGCGAGCGGTACGCCTACCGGGTCGACGAGGCCAACGCCCCGGGGGTGCACGCCCTGTTGGAGGAGTGGCGGCTCACCCCGGCCGGGACGGGGACCCGGGTGCGGTGGACGTTCGCCGCCGACGGTTCCGCGCCCTTCCGGCTCGCCCTGCGGCTGGGCCGGCCGGGGCTGGGCCGGGCCTTCCGGAGCGCGGTGCGCAACCTCGACGGGCGGCTGGCCGGCCCGGCGTCCTGAACTCCCCGGCGCCCGCGGCCGGACGGGACTTCCGGAACACGCTTCAGCAGGGCCACTTCCCGTCGGTCAGGAAGGACTCGATGGTCGCCGCGTACGGGGCGATGTCCAGGCCCTGGTCGGCGAGCCAGCTGTCGGAGTAGTACTTGTCGAGGTAGCGGTCGCCGGGGTCGCAGATCAGCGTGACGACGCTGCCCGTGCTGCCCTGTCCGACCATTTCGGCGACCAGCTTGAACGCGCTCCACAGCCCGGTCCCGGTGGAGCCGCCCGCCTTGCGGCCGATGGCCTTCTCCAGGGCGCGCACGGCCGCGACGCTGGCCGCGTCCGGCACCTTCATCATCCGGTCGATGGCCCCGGGCACGAAGCTCGGCTCCATCCGGGGCCTGCCGATGCCCTCGATCCGGGAGCCGCAGTCGCTGGTGGCCAGCGGGTCGTGCCGGGTCCAGCCGTCGAAGAAACAGGAGTTCTCCGGGTCGGGCACACAGATCCGGGTGTCGAACTGCATGTAGTGCACGTAGCGGGCGATGGTCGCCGAGGTGCCGCCGGTCCCCGCCGTGGCGACGATCCACGTCGGCTCCGGGTAGCGCTCCAGCTTCATCTGCTGGTAGATCGACTCGGCGATGTTGTTGTTGCCGCGCCAGTCGGTGGCCCGCTCGGCGTAGGTGAACTGGTCCATGTAGTGCCCGCCGGTCTCCTCGGCGAGCGCGGCGGACTCCTCGTACATCTTCCGCGAGTCGTCCACGAAGTGGCAGCGGCCGCCGTGGAATTCGATCAGCCGGCACTTCTCGGGGCTCGTGGTGCGGGGCATCACGGCGATGAACGGCACGCCGATCAGTTTGGCGAAGTACGCCTCCGACACGGCCGTCGAACCGCTGGACGCCTCGATCACCGGCTTGCCCGGCCGGATCCAGCCGTTGCAGAGCCCGTAGAGGAAGAGCGAGCGGGCCAGCCGGTGCTTGAGGCTGCCGGTGGGGTGCGTCGACTCGTCCTTCAGGTAGAGGTCGATGCCCCATGCCTCGGGCAGCGGGAAGCGCAGCAGGTGGGTGTCGGCGGAGCGGTTGGCGTCGGCCTGGACCTTGCGGACGGCCTCCTTGAGCCAGACCCGGTAGTCGGCGTCGGAACGGTCGATGTCGACGGTCTGTGCGACACGCCCGTCGCCCCTGTGTCCCATGATGCCCATCAACGCGCTCCTCCTCGTAAGGCCGGACTCCCTGACCCCAACGATATTCCCCCCACCTGCACAAACGTTTACTTTGATGTTCCATAGCCCGGCCTTGGCCCCGCGGGGTCGAACGGCCGGGTACGCGGCCTGGCGCGTCGGCCCCCGCTTGTGCAGACTTCCCATCAGAAGCATCACGAAGGGGGCGAAGCCGTCATGCCGGAAACGGAGTTCAGTGCCACGGGGGTACGGATCGAACGCTGGGCCCGCTCGCTCACGCGGGCCGGGCAGGTGATCGTCAAGGACGGCAGGCTGGCCCTGCTGACCAGTAACGGACGGGAGATCGACAGCGCGCCGGTGGTGGCGGTGAGCGCGGGCAGGCCGTGGTTCGCCGGGGCCGGGGCGGCCGTGGCCCGGCTCAACGGGACGCGGTACCGGCTGACGATGGGGCAGCGCGATCACGACCCGGACCGGACGGGACCGGCCCGCCGTTTCCTGGAGACGCTGCGCAGCGCGGGCGGGCGGACGACCTGATCCGGCGGCGCCACCGGAACACCGCGAGTTGCGGAGCCGCGACCCCTGGGTGACATTGGACACGCATCACTCATGGTTCACCGGCGGTGACACTGTGATAAGCGCCGCCGGACCGGATCCGGCAGCCGGTCGGCTGCCGCGTCCGTCACTCCGTCTTCTTCCGGACCTATTTCGGGGAGTCGCAGCCGTGATCAGCGAGCCAAGCAGGCACTGCACGGTGGAGCTCCAGGCCCTGCCGTCGCGGATCGGTCAGGTCCGCAGAATCATCTCGGCGCAGTTGCGCTACTGGCATCTCGATCCCTTGATCGACCAGGCCGCGCTCGGCGTCACCGAACTGCTGACCAATGTTCACCGGCATGCCCAGCCGGACAAGTCATGCACCGTCGAGATCGAGCTGCTGCTCGAACGGCTGACGGTGTCCGTCCACGACCACGACCCACGGCTGCCCACCGTGCGCGAGGCGAGCACGTCCAGCACCTCGGGGCGCGGGCTCGCACTGATCGCAGCGGTCAGCGAGAGCTGGGGGGTCCGCCCCCGGGGCGGGGCCGGCAAGGTCGTCTGGTTCACCCTTCCGGCCCCTCCCCGGTGCGTCGCACCGGCACCGCATTCGGTGTACGGGGCGACCACCGACGGCCCGTTCGAGCCGGACCTCGTCACGGAGCCGGAGCTCGGGCTGCCCTCCGTCGCACGGTCCGCGGTGGTCGGCTAGGGCGGGTCACGGCCGGGCCGTGCCGCCGGGCCGCCGGGGCCCGTGTCGCTGGTGCCGTTCCGCCGGGGCCCGTGTCGCCGGTCCTCCGGGACCTCCACGGACCGGCGGTCCGGCCCGGGGGCGTCGTCCCCGGGCCGGACCGCCGTCCGTCGTGCCGTCGAGGTGTCCGCGCGGTTCCGGCGGGCGGCGCGGTCGGCCCTCAGACCGACTGCGACACCGTCCCTCCCGCGTTGTGCATCATGCGCTGCAGCACCTTCAGGGCGATCAGGTACTCCTCGTCCGTGATGTCCGCGTGCACCTTCGCCCGGTTGGCCCTCTGGGTCTCCGCCGCCCGCCGGTGCAGCGCCCGGCCCTCGTCGGTGATCCGGAGCCGGCCCGCCCCGTCCACGACGATCAGCTCCCGCTCGACCAGGAGGTCGATGTCGGGGGCCAGCCCCGCGCCGACGTCCAGATTGGCCCGCTGGGCGGCGATCACCTCCTCCCGGGTGACGCCCGACTCGCCGTGCAGCACCTGGTGCAGCACCCACCACTGGGGCTGGGTGATCCCGATCGCCGCGAGCCGCCCCCTGACATACGCCGTGAGCACCTTGTTCGCGGCCCATGTCCAGTACCCGATCGGCTGGTTCACCAGTTCCTCGTCGGTATGCGAGTACTCCATCACGTCGCCTTCGCCCTCGGTCGTCCCGTTCCGCGCGCCGTTCACCCGTGGTCGCGGCACGGGCGGCCCCGGCCGCAGCCACCATGATCACCAGCCTCCCGGAGCCCCCGGCGGAAGTCCAGGAGCCAGTGGTTCTCGCGGGCAGCACCCCCGCTTATGGGGCTCCGCCCGCCCTGAGACCCGGCCGGCACGGCGCCTTCTCACGCATCCCGGCCGGGTGCGGCGGTCATGCCCCCGCCCCCTTGCCGCCGTGGCCGAACTGCTCGTCCAGGACGGAGAGCCGGCGCCAGTACTCGTCCTCGTCGATCTCCCCGGCCGCGAAGCGGCGGCCGAGCAGGGTGATCGGCGACGGTTCGACGGGCGCGCCTACCGGGGTACGGGCCTGCCAGGGGGCCCGGCCGCCGCGCCGGACGGTCCTGCGCAGCAGGGTGACGCCGCCGATGACGACGGTCGCCCAGAAGAGCGGGAAGAGGAGGATCCAGGGTCCGGGTCCACCGCTGTGCGCCAGGGTGTTCATCTCGGTCAGCTCCCTCGTTCGGGGGTTCGCGGCCGGGTTTTCCCGACACCTCCGAGACTGGCCCCGGCAGGGGGTCCGGGTCGTCGTGCGGCCGGCGGCCGTGTGCGTACCCCCTCGGGAGTACGCGACGTGCTCCCCCCTGCTCCCCCACCGCCCCGGCCGCCCTCTCCCCCGCGCGGCGGGCCCGGCGGCCGGATCTCAGGCGAGGGCGGCCAGCGGGTCGTCCAGCACCGGCTGCCAGGCCAGTTCCGCCGCTCCCACCAGGCTGTTGTGATCGAGCGTGCAGGGCAGGATCGGCACGCTGCCGCTGCGCCCCCACAGGCTGCGGTCGGCCACCACCGCACGCAGCCGCTCCGGGTCGGCGTCGAGCAGGGCGCGGTGCAGCCCGCCGAGGATGATGCGGTCCGGGTTGAGGATGTTGACCAGTCCGGCGAGTCCGAGGCCGAGCCGGTCGGTGAGTTCCTCGGCGGCGCCCCGTACCGCCGGGTCCTCGTACTCCGTGCGCAGCAGATCGCCGGCCTGCTTGAGCAGGGACTCCTCCGGGCCGGGTTCGCGGCGGGCGGCGACGAGGAAGGCCAGCGGGTCGGTCTCGACGTCCAGGCAGCCGCGGCCTCCGCAGTGGCAGGGACGCCCCTCGGGGTTCACCGTGAGATGACCCACCTCCAGCGCCAGCCCCGAACTCCCGGTGTGCAGGCGGCCGTCGAGCACCAGGGCGCCGCCCACGCCGCGGTGGCCGGTGGCCACGCAGAGCAGGTGCCGGGCGCCCCGGCCGGCGCCGTGCCGGTGTTCGGCGAGCGCGGCGAGGTTGACGTCGTTCCCGGTGAACGCGGGCCCGGTGACGCCCGCCTCGCGTACGCGGGTGGCGAAGATCTCGCTCACCGGGGCGCCGGCCGGCCAGGCGATGTGCAGCGGGTTGAGCGCGTTGCCCTCCGGTTCGGCGACCGCCGACGGGACCGCGAGACCGGCACCGACGCAGCGCAGTCCGCTCTCCCGCAGCAACCGGGCGCAGGCGTCGACCACTTCGCCGATGACCTGCGCCGGGTCCGCCGTGACCATGACGCAGCCGGGGGCGGTGGCCACCAGCCGGCCGCCGAGACCGACCAGGGCGGCCCGGAACCCGTCGGCGTGCACCTGGGCGGCGATGGCGACGGGGCCGGACTCCCGGACGGCCAGCCGGTGCGAGGGCCGGCCCTGCGAGCCGGCGGCGGAACCTGGCCGGGAATCGACCCTGATCAGGCCGAGTGCCTCCAGTTCCGCGGCGACCGCACCGGCCGTCGCCCGGGTCACCCCCAGCTCGGAGGTGAGGACCGCGCGGGTGGGCGCGCGTCCGGTGTGGATCAGTTCCAGCGCGGGCCCGAGCGCTCCGCGGCCCCTCTCCAGCTTTGTCCGGGTGGTGGACACCTTGCCGTTCATGGGGGCGAGTCTCCCATGGTCCACAGGTGCCACCGACGCCCCGGTGGCGCGGTCGCGCCCCTTGCGTTCCCCCGCGTGTCCCCCGTACGCATCCGCCTTGCACCCGCCGTCCCGGCGCCCCTATGCTGAGTTTGTGCCGCAACTAAACAAACTGCGGACGGCACTGTCGGGGGGACCGGGCGGAAACACCGCCGCAACCCCGTCGGCCCGTCTCCGTCTCGCCCTCACCGTGTTCTTCGCCCTCGACGGATTCCTCTTCGCCGGCTGGGTGGTCCGTATCCCGGCCATCAAGCACCAGACCGGCTCCTCGGCCACCACCCTCGGCCTCGCCCTGCTCGGTGTGTCCGCCGGTGCCGTGGTGACCATGATGTTCACCGGCCGGCTGTGCCGACGCTTCGGCAGCCATCCGGTGACCGTGGTCTGCGGCGTCCTGCTCTCCCTGGCCATCGCCCTGCCCGCCCAGACGCATTCGGCGTTCGCGCTCGGCCTGGTGCTGCTGGTCTTCGGTGCCGCGTACGGCGGGATGAACGTGGCGATGAACAGCGCCGCGGTCGATCTGGTCGCCGCCCTGCGCCGCCCCGTGATGCCCGGTTTCCACGCCGCGTTCAGCCTGGGCGGGATGATCGGCGCCGGGCTCGGCGGACTGGTCGCCGGCGGCCTCTCCCCCGCCGCGCACCTCCTCGCCCTCACCGGGACCGGGCTCCTGGTCACCGCCGCGGCGGGGCCGGTGCTGCTGCGCCACCCGGCCCCCGTCGCCGTGTCCGGGACCGGCGGCGCCGGGAAGCCGCGACGGCCGGACGGCAGGAACCGCCGTCCGGTGGTCCTGTTCGGCGTGATCGCGCTCTGCACCGCCTACGGCGAGGGCGCGCTGGCCGACTGGGGCGCGCTCCACCTGGAGCAGGACCTCCACGCCCGTCCCGGTGTCGCCGCCGCCGGATACTCCCTGTTCGCGCTGGCCATGACGGCTGGCCGGCTCACCGGCACCGCCATGCTCGAACGGCTCGGCCAGACCCGCACCCTCGTCGTGGGCGGCACGACGGCCGCCGCCGGGATGCTGCTCGGCTCGCTCGCGCCCTCCGTCTGGGCCGCCCTGATCGGTTTCGCCGTCACCGGGCTCGGCCTGGCCAACATCTTCCCGGTCGCGGTCGGCCGGGCGGGCGAGCTGGCCGGCCCCGGTGGGGTGGCCGCCGCCTCGACGCTCGGGTACGGCGGGATGCTGCTCGGGCCGCCCGCGATCGGCTTCCTGGCCGACTGGTTCTCCCTGCCCGCCGCCCTGACCACGGTGTCGCTGCTGGCCGTCGCGGCCGCGGTGCTGGGGTACGGGGCGCGCAACGCGACCGTGCACGGCCACCCGGTCGCGTCGCGGGAGGAGCCCGTCGTGTCGCGCCGGGAGCCCCGGAGCGCTGCCACAATCGGAACATGAAGATCACGGATCACATCCGATCGCTGTCCGCCGAAGGGAAGTTGCTGGCGGACGCCGCGCAGCGGGCGGGCACCGCGGCACCGGTGCCGACCTGTCCCGACTGGCGGGTGCGCGACCTGCTCCGGCACACCGGCATGGTGCACCGCTGGGCGACCGCGTTCGTCGCCGAGGGCCACACCTCGTACCACCCCGACGGCGGGGAGCCCGACCTGGACGGGGCGGAGCTCCTCGACTGGTTCCGCGAGGGCCACGGCCTCCTGGTCGACGCGCTGGAGGCCGCACCGGCCGGGCTGGAGTGCTGGACCTTCCTGCCCGCCCCGTCGCCACTGGCCTTCTGGGCCCGGCGGCAGGCGCACGAGACCACCATCCACCGGGTGGACGCGGAGTCGGCCCTCGGCGGGCCGCTGTCGCCGGTCGGGGCCGATCATGCGGAGGACGGGATCGACGAGCTGCTGCTCAAGATGCACAGCCGCCCGAAGAGCCGGGTGCGCACGGACACTCCGTACTCGCTGCGGGTCCGGGCCACGGACACCGATGCCGCCTGGACCGTCCGGCTCTCGGCGGAGCCGCCGCGGGCCGAGCGGACGGACGGGGCCTCCCCGAAGGAGCCGGTGGACTGCGAGATGAGCGCGTCGGCCGAGGACCTCTATCTGATGCTCTGGAACCGGCTGCCATTCACGGCGGTCACCGTGACGGGCGACCCGGAGCCCGCCCGGATCTGGCGCGAGAACTCCGGGATCACCTGGTCCTGACGGCAGGCCGGGGCGGTGGGCGCCGCCCCGGTCCGTCCGGCATCCGGTCCTGCCGGCGTCCGGTCCGTCCGGCATCCGGTCCTGCTGGCGCCCGGTCCGGTACCGCCCTCCATGGTGGCTTCGCCCCTGCGTGGCGCGCCCGGTTCTCCGCCGCGCCCTCCCCCGTCAGCCGAGCCAGCCCGGACGCACCAGCCCCGACTCGTAGGCGAGCACGACGAGTTGTGCCCGGTCGCGGGCGCCCAGCTTGACCATGGTGCGGCTGACGTGGGTCTTGGCGGTGAGCGGGCTGACGACCAGCCGCCGGGCGATCTCCTCGTTGGAGAGCCCCATGCCGACCAGCGCCATCACCTCCCTCTCCCGTTCGGTGAGTTCGTCCAGCCCCGTCGCCGCCGCGGGCTCCTTGGACCGGGCCGCGAACTCGGCGATCAGACGGCGGGTGACCCCGGGCGAGAGCAGTGCGTCACCGCCCACCACCGCGCGTACGGCACGCAGCAGTTCGTCCGGCTCGGTGTCCTTGACGAGGAACCCGGAGGCCCCGGAGCGGATCGCCTCGAAGACGTACTCGTCGAGCTCGAAGGTGGTGAGCATGACCACCCTGACATCGGCCGACGCGGTGTCCCCGGCGAGGGCGCGGGTCGCGGCGAGGCCGTCGAGACGCGGCATCCGGATGTCCATCAGCACGACGTCGGGGCGCAGTTCGCGCACCAGGCGCACGGCCTCCTCGCCGTCCGCGGCCTCCCCCACCACCTCGATGTCGGGCTGGGCGTCCAGCAGGGCCCGGAAGCCCGCCCGGACCAGCAGCTGGTCGTCGGCGAGCAGTACGCGGATCACGGTGTCTCCTCCTCGTGCGCCGTCGCATCGGACGGACCGGGCGGGGCGGGTGGGGCGGGTGAGCTGGACGGACCGGGCGGGGCGGGTGCTCCGGTCGGGTCGGACGGGGTGGGTGAGCCGGGCGGGGCCGGTGCTCCCGTCGGGCCGGGCGGAACGGGCCGGAGCGGGAGCTCGGCCCGTACCCGGAATCCGCCGTCGGTCCGGGGGCCCGCCTCGATCGTGCCACCCAGGGCCGCGGCCCGCTCCCGCATCCCGGCCAGGCCGTTGCCGCTGCCGCCCGCGTCCTTGCCGGTGGCGGGCCCGTCGTCGTCGACGCGGAGCCGGATGCGATCGGGCCGATAGCCGACGCGGACCCTCGCGGTGCGCGATCCGGAGTGCCGGACCACGTTCGTCAGCGCCTCCTGCACGATCCGGAAGGCGGCGAGGTCCGCGCCCGGTGATACCGCCGGGCGCACGCCGTCGGTCCCGACGGTGACGGTCAGTCCGGCGCTCGCCGCCTGTTCGACGAGTTCGGGGAGCCGGTCGAGTCCGGGGGCCGGGGCCCGGGGGGCGTCCCCGGGGGTGCGCAGGGTGTCGAGGACCTGACGGACCTCGCCCAGCGCCTCCTTGCTGGCGGCCTTGATGGCGGTCAGGGCGGCACGGGCCTGTTCGGGGTCGGAGTCCAGCAGGGCGAGCCCGACGTTCGACTGGACGTTGATGACGGAGATGCTGTGCGCCAGGACGTCGTGCAGTTCGCGTGCGATCCGCAGCCGTTCCTCGTCCGCCCGCCGCCGCTCCGCGGCCTCCCGTTCCGCCCGCCGGTCCGCCCACTGCTCACGCCGTACGCGTACGAACTCGGCGGCGGCGACGATGGCCAGCACCCAGGCGGCGATGCCCAGTTCCTGCCCCCAGGGCGAGGCCTGGTCGCCGGAGGGCGGCAGCCACCGGTAGAGCCAGTGGCCCACCGCCACGTGCCCCAGCCACACCATGCCGACGGCCGCCCAGGCGGCCCTCCGGTGCCCCGAGACGACGGCGCCGAAGCAGCCCACGGCGACGGCCAGGAAAACCGGCCCGTACGGATAGCCGGCCGCCAGGTAGACCATCACCGCGGCCGAAGTGCCGAAGACGGCCGCCACGGGGTGACGGTGGCGCAGCAGGAGCACGGCGACGGCCAGGAGGATCAGCAGCCGTGCGAAGGGGTCGAGCGGCGCCCGCTCGCCCGTCTGCCACCGGGCCGCGACGGTCGATCCGGCCATGACGACGGCACCGATCAGGATCGTCGAGGCCCAGGGGAGGCGGGCGGCCGCGTCCCCCCGCTCGCCCGTCAGCCACCGGGGCGGCTCGCCGTGCGGGCGGAAGGGGCCACCGCCTCTGCGTGAGCGCTGCTCTTCCATGCCGGTCACGCTAGACCTCGGGCCCCGGCGAAGACGTCAGCCGGGCGTGGTGGTCGCCCGTACTCCCGGTGGAGTACGGGGTACGGCGTACGGGCCCGGCGCGACGCCCCGGTCACCCCGACCTCACCAGCCGCACCGGCCACCCCGACGCTCCGGGGATCGCGCGCACCGGCCGGTGCGCCTCCCCGGCCCGTGCGGCCGGTGCGCCCCTCCGGCCGGGCCGGGTGGTTCCGTCAGGGGCGGAAGGTGTCCCGGCCCCGGCGGCTGTCCAGCAGGCCGACCGAGCGGGCCAGTTCGGTGACGGCTTCCCGGAAGAACACCTCGCGGGCCTCCACGACCTTGTGGAACTGGCCGAAGACCTCGAAGGAGACCAGCCCGAACAGCTGCGACCAGGCGGCGATCAGCGGGGCGGCGGCCTCCGGAGGCAGTTCGGGGGCGATCTCGGCGGCCATCCGCCCGGCCTCCGCGCGCAGGTCGTCGGCGAGCGGCGGCAGGGCGAGGCCGTCCGAGCGGTAGGCGTCCGCGACCACACGGATCAGGATCCGGCCGACGCGCGCCGCGGGGCCGACCGTCGTCTGGGGCGCGGTGTAGCCGGGCACGGGCGAGCCGTAGATCAGGGCGTACTCGTGGGGGTGGGCCGTGGCCCAGTCGCGTACGGACCGGGCCACGGCGATCCAGCGCGCGAGGTGCGGGGCGGCCTCGGCCACGGCGGCGCGATGGGCGGCCTCGGCGGTTTCGCCCACGGCGTCGTACGCGTCGACGATCAGGGCCGTGAGCAGCTCGTCACGGCTGGGGAAGTAGCGGTAGAGGGCGGAGGACGCCATGCCCAGCTCCCGCGCGACGGCGCGCAGCGAGAGCTTCGCGGCCCCCTCGGCCGCGAGCTGCTTCTTCGCCTCGTCCTTGATCGCTGCCGTGATCTCGATACGGGCCCGTTCCCTGGCTCCTCGGACTGTGCTCATGCCCATCAGTCTGCCACGCGAAGAGAGCACCGACCAACAACGAGAGCACTGCTCTTGATTTCGAGCACCAATCTCGTGCACACTGATCTCAAGCGAGAGCACCGCTCTCAAAACGTGAAGGAGTTGCCATGTCCCAGGAGCAGACGCCCCAGACCCCGGCCCAGCCGTACTACCTCCGCGGCAACGCCTTCAACGTCCGGATGAACAGCGTCATCGGCTGGCTCGCCCGGCACGGCATCAGCCTCAAGGGCTCGGCCGAACTGTCGGTGCGCGGCCGCAGGAGCGGGCAGATGCAGCGCATCCCCGTGAACCCGCACACCCACGAGGGCGGGCAGTACCTGGTCTCCGCCCGGGGCCACTCCCAGTGGGTGCGCAACATGCGGGTGGCCGGCGGCGGCGAGCTGCGGGTGGGGCGGAAGGTCCGCGTCTTCGACGCCGTGGAGATCGCGGACGACGCGGAGAAGGCGATGGTCGTCCGGACGTACCTGGAGCAGTGGGGCTGGCAGGTCAACGAGTACTTCCGGGGCGTCACCGCGAAGTCCACGGACGCCGAGATCCTGGCCGCCTGCCCGGACCACCCCGTCTTCCGGTTCACCGTGCGGGGCTGACCGTCCGGCCCGCCCCGCACGTATCGGGCCGGAGCCCCGGCGGCCCGTCGCCCGCTAACGGTCCATCGCCGACAGGGCCCGCTGCGCCAGCGGATGCGTACGGACCAGTTCGCCGAGCGAGGTCGTCCCCCGGGTGATTCCGGCGAACGCGTTCCAGGCCGGGCGGAATCCCGTCAGCACCGCGTGCAGCACTCCCGGGCGGCGCTCGAAGAGCTTCAGCATGCGCCGGCCGACACCCATCTCGACGCCCAGACCTGCCTTGATGGCGAAGGCGTAGTTCAGCGCCTGGCGCCTGGCGTCCACCGCGTCGTGCGCCTCCGCGATCCGGACCGCCCACTCACCGGCGAGCCGCCCCGACCGCAGCGCGAAGGAGATCCCCTCGCGGGTCCACGGCTCCAGCAGCCCCGCCGCGTCGCCGCACACCAGCACCCGCCCGCGCGACAGCGGGGAGTCCTCGCTGCGGCAGCGCGTCAGGTGCCCGGAGGAGATCTTCGGCTCGAAGCCGGCCAGACCGAGCCGGGCGACGAAGTCCTCCAGGTACCGCTTGGTCCCCGCGCCGTCGCCCCGCGCCGAGATCACGCCGACGGTCAGGACGTCGCCCTTGGGGAACACCCAGCCGTAACTGCCGGGCATGGGGCCCCAGTCGATCAGCACCCGTCCCGCCCAGTCCTCCGCGACCGTGGCCGGAACCGGGATCTCCGCCTCCAGGCCGAGGTCCACCTGGTCGAGCTTCACCCCGACATGGGCTCCTATCCGCCCCGCGCTGCCGTCGGCGCCGACGACCGCGCGGGCCAGGATCGTCTCGCCGCCGGACAGCACCACGGCGACCGTGCGCCGGTCCGGCACCGAGGCGCCGTGCTGCTCGACCCTCGTCACCGTCGCGCCGGTGCGGAGTTCGGCGCCCGCCTTCTGCGCCTCCTCGACCAGTCCCGCGTCGAACTCGGGGCGGTTGATGAGCCCGAAGAGCATCCGCTTGGAGCGGCGGGTCCGCGCCAGCCTGCCGTTGAGCGAGAACGTGACCGCGTGGATCCGGTCCCGCAGCGGCAGTTCGAACCCCGGCGGCAGGGAATCTCGCGAAAAGCCGATGATGCCGCCGCCACAGGTCTTGTAGCGGGGAAGTTCCGCCTTCTCCAGGAGCAGCACCCGTCGGCCGGCCACCGCCGCCGCGTATGCAGCGGAGGCTCCGGCCGGTCCGCCGCCGACTACGACCACGTCCCACACGGCCGGTTCTTCGTGCTCATGTACGGCGTCTGCGTTCTCGCTGCTCACGATGTGCTTCTGCTCCCGATCCCACCAGTGGCCCATGCTGCTCACGGCATCCTACGGCGCGCCGGTACCGGTCCCCGCTGTGGGAGGATCGACCGTGCGTTCGTCCTGCGTGCGCCGCCGCACACCGGGGGCGCACGCAGCCGGATTCGTACATACAACGTCGCACCCACGAGGAGCGTGCCCATGACCGCCCGTCCGATTTCCGAGACCATCGCCTCGCTGATGCCCCGCGCCAAGGCGGAGCTGACGGAGCTGGTGGCCTTCCAGTCGGTGGCGGATCCCGCGCAGTTCCCGAAGAGCGAGTGCGAGGCGGCCGCCGACTGGGTCGCCGACGCGCTGCGCGCCGAGGACTTCCAGGACGTCGCACTTCTCGACACCCCCGACGGCACGCAGTCGGTCTACGGCTTCCTGCCCGGCCCGGCCGGCGCCCCGACCGTGCTGCTCTACGCGCACTACGACGTGCAGCCGCCGCTCGACGAGTCCGCCTGGCTCTCCCCGCCGTTCGAGCTGACGGAGCGCGACGGCCGCTGGTACGGCCGGGGCTCGGCCGACTGCAAGGGCGGCTTCATCATGCACCTGCTCGCCCTGCGCGCCCTCAAGGCCAACGGCGGCGTCCCGGTCTCCGTCAAGGTGATCGCCGAGGGCTCCGAGGAGCAGGGCACCGGCGGCCTGGAGCGGTACGCGGAGGCGCACCCCGAGCTGCTGGCCGCCGACACCATCGTCATCGGCGACACCGGCAACTTCCGGGTCGGCCTGCCGACGGTCACCGCGACGCTGCGCGGCATGACGATGCTGCGGGTCACGCTCGACACCCTCGAAGGCAACCTGCACTCCGGGCAGTTCGGCGGCGCCGCCCCGGACGCACTGGCCGCGATGATCCAGCTGCTGGCGTCGCTGCGCGCCGAGGACGGCACCACGACCGTGGACGGGCTGACCACGGACACCGAGTGGGAGGGGCTGCAGTACCCGGAGGCCGACTTCCGCCAGGACGCCAAGGTCCTCGACGGCGTCGGGCTGATCGGCACGGGCACGGTCGCCGACCGCATCTGGGCCCGGCCCGCCGTCACCGTCATCGGCATCGACTGCCCGCCGG
The DNA here is from genome assembly GCF_040612315.1 of Streptomyces sp. NPDC006435. Lineage (NCBI taxonomy): Bacteria > Bacillati > Actinomycetota > Actinomycetes > Kitasatosporales > Streptomycetaceae > Streptomyces > Streptomyces sp. NPDC006435. The sequence continues at coordinate 5,752 of NZ_JBEXPY010000059.1, read as the reverse complement.
TGCTCGGCGCGACGCCCTCGCTCCAGGCGAGCGCCCGCGCGCAGATCAGCCTGCGGGTGCCGCCGGGCCAGGACGCCGCCGAGGCGACCGAGCTGCTGACCGCGCACCTGAAGGCCCACACCCCGTGGGGGGCCAGGATCACGGTGGAGCAGGTCGGCCAGGGCCAGCCGTTCCGCGCGGACACCTCCAGCCCCGCGTACACGTCCATGGCGCAGGCCATGGAGGTCGCGTACCCGGGCGAGAAGATGCAGACGTCCGGGATGGGCGGCTCGATCCCGCTCTGCAACACCCTCGCCGCCCTCTACCCGGAGGCGGAGATCCTGCTGATCGGCCTGAGCGAGCCGGAGGCGCAGATCCACGCGGTGAACGAGAGCGTGTCCCCCCAGGAGCTGGAGCGGCTGTCCCTCGCCGAGGCCCTGTTCCTGCTCGACTACGCGGCTTCCAAGCAGTCCTGACCCCACGTCACCGATCGCGCCGGATTCCGGCGGACCGGGCCCGGACCGATCCTTGACGGGTCGGTCCGGGCCCGGTTCCGCAGGATCGGTCCGTGACGACGGGGACGGAAACCGGCTGGACGCCGCCTGCGGAGACGGGCTGCCGGCGCCGGACGGGGCGGTCACCACCACGGTCGCCCACGACTGCGGACGGGCCGTGAACCTGGCCCGCCGGGGGCTGTCCGCCCTGTTCTGCCACCCCCACGAGGCCGAGCAGGCGATCGTGCACGCGGGGGCGCCGAGCAGGTCGGCCCACGCGTCGTGGGAGGACTTCTCCGCCGCGTACACGCTGGGCCGGGTGCTGCGCCTCGACGACGAGCAGTACGGCACGTACTACGAGCAGAACGTCACCGCCCACCACCTCCCGGCCGGGGACGAGGGCAGTCCGTGGCGGAACGTCCCCTGGCGCCGACCCCGGTCCGCGCCCTCTCCCGCAGGCCCGGGTGCGGTGGCTCGGCCGCGGCGCCGCTACGCGTTGGGCGAAGCTCGCCCAGAGCGTAGAACGACGACTCCGGGCGGGCCGTCCGCGTACGTTCGCGGCATGGACATCGTCGAGGTACTCCCCCAACTGCACATGTTCCGCTTCCGCATCGGCCAGGCGTACCTGTGGCGCGACGGCACCGACCTGACCCTGATCGACGCGGGCGACATCGACGCGGCGGCCGCGATCGAGGACGGGGTGCGCGGCCTGGGCCTGGACCCGGCCCGCATATCGCGGATCGTGATCACCCACGGGCACTGCGACCACTACGGCGCCGCGCAGGAGCTCGCCGACCGGTACGGCGCCGAGATCCTCGCCCACGGCCTGGACGCGGCGGTGATCCGGGACGAGGAGAAGATCGCCGACCCGGTCCTGCTCGACTGGGAACGCCCGCTGTGGGAGCACGCGCGGACCGTTCCGCCCGCCCCGCCGACCCGGGTCGACCGCGAGCTGGCCGACGGCGACGAGCTCGGCTTCGGTCCGGGGGCCCGGGTGGTCCACGCGCCGGGCCACACCCCGGGATCCATCGGGGTCCATCTGCCGCACCACGGCGTGCTGTTCACCGGGGACTGCGTGGCCGGGGTCGACCGGGTGATGCTGGGCGTGTTCAACATCGACCGGGAGCAGGCCGTGGCCTCCTTCCGGCGGCTGGCGGCGCTGGAGCCGGCCACGGTCTGCTTCGGCCACGGCGATCCGCTCACCACCGACGCCGCCGCCACGATGCTCGCCTCAGCCGACCGGGACTCCGGCCTCCAGGTTGAGCACGGTTGACCGTTCACGGGCGCGCAGGGCCCAGCGCAGCCGCTCGTAGCGGGTCGGGGGCAGCAGGGTGGCCGCCTCCTCCTCGGTGACGAACCGCCAGCCACGCAGTTCGGAGCCGGGCAGCAGCAGCCGTCCGGCGTCCGCACCGGTCAGCAGTCCGCCGTCGAAGAGCAGCCGCAGCCCCCCGTAGCCGGGCGGTCGGGGCGCCTCCCAGTCGACGACGAGGAGTTTCGGCACCCGGTCGAGGTGGATGCCTATCTCCTCGGCCACTTCGCGGATGCCGGCCTGGGCGGGCGCCTCCCCGGACTCGACCACCCCGCCGGGGAACTCCCAGCCGGGTTTGTACGTCGGGTCGACGAGCAGCACCCGGTCGTGTTCGTCGAAGAGCAGGACGCCGGCCGCCACGGTCTCCCCGGTCGGCTCGGGCGTCTGCACGATCTCGCACGGGGACGCCGCCCCGCTGCTGACCGCCTCGGCGATGAGCCCGGCCGTCTCGGACGGGGTGAGGGCGCCGGTGTCGATGGTGTGGGCGTCCCGGGTGAGCCAGTGCAACGCCGCCCGGTAGGGCTCGATGTGCTGGTGGGCCCACTGCCGTACCCGCTCGCTGTGCTCCGGGTCGTCGGGAAACTCCACCCGGTCGGCGATCCGTTTACGCAGGATCGTTTCCTCGGGCGAGAGCAGGACATGACGCACGGGGATGCGCCGGGAGGCGAGCCCGCCGAAGATCTCGTCGCGGTACTCCTGCCGCAACAGTGTCATCGGTACCACCAGCACCCCTGGCATCTCGGCGAGCAGGGCCGCCGCGGTGTCCACCACCAGGCGCCGCCAGATCGGCAGGTCCTGGAAGTCCGTCACCTCGGCGAGTCTCTTCTGGGGCAGCAGATGGCGCAGCCCCGCGCCGATCAGTTCAGGGTCGTAGAAGGTGCTGTTCGGGATCAGATCGATCAGTTCGCGCGCGGCGCTCGTCTTGCCCGCGCCGAACGCACCGTTGATCCAGATGATCACGGTTCCCCCTCTTCCGTAGCCCCCTGTGGCTTGCCCGCAACACCCTGCCGCGAAAACCAGGCCGTGGCGATGCTTGTTGCCCGAACGGAACCGACGGCCGCCCGGCGCCCGCGCCCGCGGCACGGCTCCGGCCGGGCGCGCGACCGGTACGGGGGCGCACAAAGGGAGTCGAAGCGGAGACGAGGGCGGGAAACGTCCCCGCCCGACCGGGTGCGGCAACCCCCTCACCGGACGGCGAAGCGCATGCCGACGGGCGCCACGACCACCACCCGGACACCGACCTTCCACCTTTTCATCACAATTGAATCACCAACGGAACATGTGACTCCTGGGCTTTCGGCGGGGCAGTTACGTTCATCTCTCCATGAGCCGTACCAGGGGGGACATATGTCTCGAAGTCAGCAGCCGCCGTGGGGTCAGCCGCCCCGGCCGCCCGCCAACGCCCCGTACGGGCCGCCCCCTTCACCGGACCACCGTCCGAAGTGGGCACGGAAGCGGGTCCTGATCCCGGTCGCCCTCGTCCTGTTCCTCATGGGCGTGGGCATCGGGGGCGCGGACGACTCCGCCGGGACGGAGAAGACCGCGGACGCCGGGGCCGCCCCGTCCGCGACGGTGACCGCCACGGCCACGGTGACGGCCACCCCGGCGCCGTCGGCCACCGAGACGGTGACCGCGAGCCCGAAGCCGGCGCCGACCGTCACGAGGACCCGGACCGTCCGGGTGACCGTCCCGCCCGCGGCCGAGGACGACGGAACCTCCGGCGGGTCCGGATCGGGCGGGGGCGACGGCAGCAGCACGTACTACGCCAACTGCAGCGCCGTGCGCGCGGCCGGCGCCGCCCCCATCCGCGTGGGCCGGCCCGGCTACGGTCGCCATCTCGACCGGGACGGGGACGGGGTCGGCTGCGAGTAGCGGCCCCCTCGGGAGTGGTGCCGATCCGGCCGATGCGCATCGGATCGCCGTGCGGGGACCACACGCCGATGCCGGTCGCCATGGGCGTGGGGCGGGGTCAGGGGGCGCTGATGCCCACGATGTTGATCGGTCCGGAGGCACTGGCGTTGTGGTTCCGGCCGACGAATACCGACCACGGCACCCGGTACGCCTTGTCCGTCACCGTCGTGGAGACTCCCGCCTCGGGCACGGACACCGTGATCTGAGTAGCGGTGACGACGCAGCGCAGGGTGTGGACGGTGTTCGCCGGAAGGGTGGTGCCCGCCGCGGTGCCGGCCAGTTGGGTGGAGGTGCCGGCCGCGGCGTCGTCGCGGTAGATCCGCAGGGAGCCGGAGTTGCTGACCTGAACGGTGTACCCGTTGTGCAGGATCTCGGCCGAGGTCAGTTTGGTGGGTGCGTCGTCGGCGCCCAGGTGGAGGGAGAGCAACGACCAGCCGGCGCCCCCGGCCGTCGGCACGCTGAACCGGACCTCGAAGGTCCCGGTCGGCGCGGCTGCACCGATCTCACCGGCGAGGAGCACCTGGGTGTCGGTCGCGGCGGTGGGTGCGGGAAGGGGGATGCGACCGCTGGAGTCGAGCACGGGGCGGGTCTTGCCGGAGGGTACCCAGCCGAGCCCCCAGAACCCGGTGTTCGTCGACGTGGCCGTGCGGCGCGGTGCGCGGCCGGAGACGTAGCCCGGGTAGTCGGTGACGATGCCTCGGCAGCCGAGGCCGAGGGCGCGGTCGCGCTGCACGCGTCGGGTCAGGGTGTGCGCCCAGACCCCGAGCGGCGGGGCTGCGGCGACAGCCGCCGTGACGAGGGAGTCGGATGCGGCTATGTCGATGTCGAGGACGTCGGCCCCTGCGGCGACGAACGCGCCGAAGTCGTCACCGGCCATCTGTGCGGCGGACCGCCACAGGTGAGCCCGGCACCCGGCCGTCCGGATGAGCGGTACCACCGCCGGATCGTTCGTGTTGACGAGCACGGAGTCCTGCAGCCCCCGGTCCAGGATCAGGCCGGCCAGCGCCTGCACCCCGGCCGGGTCCTTCGCCTCGACGGTCATCACCCGCACCCCGCCGAGCTCGTCGAGGACCTGGGCGACCGTGGGCACGGTGAGGGCGGGCGACGCGGCGGCGAACCACGTGGCGGGGTCGGCGCGGAGCTGGAGCCACTGGGCGAGCCCGAACGCGGCCACCGGTCCGGAGCGGTCGGTGGTGCGGTCCACGGACGCGTCGTGCATCAGCACGGGTGTGCCGTCGGCGAGGACCTGTGTGTCGAGATCCAGGACGTCCGCCCACGGCGCCGACGAGCGGAGCGCCTCCAGGCTGTTCTCAGGGGCCTCGCCCGCGCCGCCGCGGTGGGCCGAGCAAAGGATTCCGGGCAGGTCGTCGAAGGTGGTGGTCACGTCTGCCTTCCGTAGATCATGCGGACTTGTGCGGCAATACTGCCGGTGCCCGCCGTTCCGCGGTACGAGGACGGCGGCCACGGCCCGGAGCGCGATGGTCCGCCGCATCGGCCGTCCGGCCGCCCGGCTGCCGGCCGACCCCCGATTCACGGCCCGGGCCCCCGGGCAACCGGTCACCGCATCCGGCCGGTGCCGGCCGCACGGCCGCGACCGGTCAGGCCGCCGCCTCGCCCGGGCCCCTCGTCCCGCTCGCCGGGCACGGACGCGCCCGCCGCGTTCGAGACGCGGCCACCCATGGCCCACAACACCCCGGCCGGTCCCCGGCGTTGGTCAGCCCCGGGGGTCCGCAGCCCCGTCCGCACCCGCCCGCACGGCTGCCGCGGCGGCGCCCACCAGCCCGGCGTCGGTGCCCATCACCGCCGGGGCCACCGTGAGTTGCCGGACGAAGGAGAGCGTGGCGTACTGGCGCAGGGAGCGGCGCAGCGGATCGAAGAGGATGTCGCCCGCGCCGGCCACTCCCCCGCCGATCACCGCGATGTCGATCTCGACGAGCGTGGCGGTGGCCGCGATCCCGGCGGCCAGGGCCTGCGCGGCGCGCTCGAACGACGCGAGGGCGATCGGGTCCCCGGCGCGTGCCGCGGCGGCCACCGCGGCGACGCCTCGGCCGCCGCGGTG
>NZ_JBEXPY010000058.1:0-47810 GCF_040612315.1 Streptomyces sp. NPDC006435 | reverse complement strand
GGGTTCACAACCACTCTCCCCCCCCCCCCCGCTCTTCCTACCGGCCGGGGCCCCGCCCCCCCCCCCCCCGCGCCCCGCCGCGGGGGCCCGCGGCGCCGGGGCCCCGATGCCGGGCAGGCCCAGCATCACCCCGGCCGGCTTGGCGGCCTCGGCCGCGTTGCGCTTCTCCCAGGCGTCCCCGGCCCGGGTCCGCCGCACGGCCACCGGAGCGCCCTCGGCGAGGAGGTGGTGCGGGGCCGCGTAGGTGATCTCGACGGTCACCACGTCGCCCGGCCGCACGTCCTCGTCCGGCTTGGTGAAGTGGACCAGGCGGTTGTCGGGGGCGCGGCCGGAGAGACGGTGGGTCGCTCCGTCCTTGCGGCCCTCGCCCTCCGCGACCATGATCTCCAGCGTCCGGCCGACCTGCTTCTTGTTCTCCTCCCAGGAGATCTCCTCCTGGAGGGCGGACAGGCGCATGTACCGCTCCTGGACGACCTCCTTGGGGATCTGGTCCGCCATCTCGGCGGCCGGTGTCCCGGGGCGCTTGGAGTACTGGAAGGTGAAGGCGTTGGCGAAGCGCGCCTCGCGGACCGCGTGCATGGTCTGCTCGAAGTCCTCCTCGGTCTCGCCGGGGAAGCCCACGATGATGTCGGTGGAGATCGCGGCGTCCGGCATCGCGGCGCGCACCTTCTCGATGATGCCGAGGAAACGCTCCTGCCGGTACGAGCGCCGCATCGACTTGAGAATCGCGTCCGAGCCCGACTGCATCGGCATGTGGAGCTGGGGCATCACGTTGGGCGTCTCGGCCATGGCCGCGATCACGTCGTCCGTGAAGTCGCGGGGGTGCGGGGAGGTGAAGCGGACCCGCTCCAGTCCCTCGATCCTCCCGCAGGCGCGCAGCAGCTTGGAGAACGCCTCGCGGTCGCCGATGTCGGAGCCGTACGCGTTCACGTTCTGGCCGAGCAGGGTGATCTCCGAGACGCCCTCGGCGACCAGGGCCTCGATCTCGGCGAGGATGTCGCCGGTGCGGCGGTCCTTCTCCTTGCCTCGGAGCGCCGGGACGATGCAGAAGGTGCAGGTGTTGTTGCAGCCGACGGAGATGGAGACCCACGCCGCGTAGGCGGACTCACGGCGGGTGGGGAGGGTGGAGGGAAACGCCTCCAGGGACTCGGCGATCTCGATCTGCGCCTCCTCCTGGACCCGGGCGCGCTCCAGCAGCACCGGCAGCTTGCCGATGTTGTGCGTGCCGAAGACGACGTCGACCCACGGGGCCCGCTCGACGATGGTGTCGCGGTCCTTCTGCGCCAGGCAGCCGCCGACGGCGATCTGCATGCCGGGCCGCTTCGTCTTCATCGGGGCGAGCCGGCCGAGGTTGCCGTAGAGCTTGTTGTCGGCGTTCTCCCGCACCGCGCAGGTGTTGAAGACCACGACGTCGGCGTCGCCGTCGGAACCCTCGTCCGCACGGACGTAACCCGCGCCCTCCAGCAGCCCCGACAGCCGCTCGGAGTCGTGGACGTTCATCTGGCACCCGTAGGTGCGGACTTCGTAGGTCTTGGGTCCCTCGACGCTCACTGCGGGGCTCCGGTCGCTGCTGCTGGTCATGCCCACAAGGGTAGGTGGTCCGGAGAGGGCCCCCGCCGCCTCGGGCCGGGACGCCGCCGGGCCCGTACGGCGGGGGCGCGGGGGAAGGGAGGGGAGCGGTGCCCCCTCCCCCGGCCCGGCGTCAGCGGAACTCGTGGACCACCTGGATCTCGCCGACGATGTGGGCGTTGAACTCGTCGAGCTCCTCGGCCGGTACCCAGAATTCGAGGATCGTCCGCCCGCCCGCCTGCCGGACGGGATAACGGCTCAGGAAATCCGACTCGACCTCGAACCGGGTGACGAAGCCGGCGCCGTCGTGCTTCACGTTCCAGTCCCGCGCGATCATGATCGCGTACTCCTCGTCGAGGACCGGGTAGAAGATCGGCTGCTCGGGAAGCCGGGGCGGCCACGCCCGCCAGTCCAGCTCCCGGACCAGCTCCAGCTCCTCGGGGCCGGTGGGGCGCCACAGGGTCGTCGTCGCTCGTCCGCTGGTCATGGTCATCACTTTCGGAACGCGGGAAACCGCTGGTACGGCGGTCCGGGAACCGGACGATACCGGCCCCGCGAACACGACGGCCACGAGGTTTCCCCGCCCCGGCACGGACCGCCCGCCGTCCGCGCGGGGCCGCCCCCACCCGGTGTGCGGCCGTCAGGCGCCCGCGTCCCGTGCCCCAGCCGCCCCCACCTCCTTCTTCTCGGCGTCCGCGCGTTCCTCGGCGTCCGCGAGCAGGAGGAGCAACGGCGCCAGCACCAGCTCGACGACCGCCAGCGCCACCTGGAACCAGTGCGGCCACCCGTGCACGGCCAGCGACAGCACCCGCCCGATCGCCCCGAGCAGGAATATCCCGGCCAGCCACCGGACCGCCGTCGCGGGAATCGGCGACCGCCGGGCCGCCCAGAGCCAGCCGAGGCCGTACCCGGCGAAGACCGCGCCGAAGAACCGCCCGAGGCTGTCGATCGTCGGACCGGCCGAGCCCTCGCCCGGAATCGCGGCGTTCCCGAGCAGTACGTGGAAGAGCCCGATCGCCACGCAGGCGTACCCCATTGCCAGCACGAGCCCCCGGAGCACCTTGCCTCTGGACACGATCCACCATCCCCCTCTGTTCGATCCTGCTCGACGAACGCCTTACTGGACACGCGTCTACCAAGCTACGGCCACCCAGTAGACATGTGTCAAGTAGCATGGGCGGGTGCCTCCCCGTCAGCGACTCAGTCCAGCCGAACGACGCGCCCAGCTCCTCGCCGTCGCCGCGCAACTCTTCGCCGCGCATCCGTACGACGACGTCCTGATGGAAGGGGTCGCCGAGCGGGCCGGCGTCTCCCGCGCGCTGCTCTACCAGCACTTCCCCAGCAAGCGCGATCTCTTCGCCGTCCTCTACCAGCAGGTGGCCACGGAGCTTCTCGCCAGGAGCCGGTTCGACCCCGCCGACACCCTCGTCGAGCAGCTCACCGAGGGCCTGGACGCCCACATCGAGTACTTCGCGGAGAACCGCAACACCGTCCTGGCGGCGAACCGGGTGCTGGCGGGCGACCGTCTGGTCCAGACGATCATGAACGACGAGCTCGACGCCCTGCGCGAGCGGCTGCTCGGCGTCCTCCCGCTCGCCGACGACGACACCCGCAAGGCCGTGTCGGGCGTCCTGAAAAGCTGGCTGGTATTCGTCCAGGTGCTGTGCGTGGACTGGCTCACCGAGGAGACCTGCACCCGCACCGAACTGCGTGACGTGTGCATCGGTGCCGTACTGGGCGCCATCCGGCCGCTTCTCGACGAGGACCCCGCCCCCGGCTGGCCCCACTGACGACCGGCCCGGCGGAAACAGCGGGAGCCGACGGCGGGCCCAGGCGGAAACAGTGAGATCGGCCCTGGTCATCACCGGGACGGACTGGCAGGATCGCCGCCATGCTCCAGGCTCTTTCCCGCATCGGCAGGCGCCGCGCCTTCCAGGCGTGCGCCGCCCTCGTCGTCGTGCTCGGGCTGCTGCTGTGGTGGCTGCTCCCGCTCGGGCCGTCGGAGCCGACGGGAACCCTGACCTTCAGCACCGGCGTGCGCAGCGGGGTCTACCAGCGCTACGGCGAACGGCTCAGGGGGGACCTGGCCAAGGATCTGCCCCAGGTGTCGATACGGCTGCAGACCAGTGAGGGGTCGCAGCAGAACATCGCACGGGTGGCCTCCGGGAAGGCCGACTTCACCATCGCCACCACCGACGCCCTCGCCACCTATCTGAGCAGCGGCAAGCCCGGTGCCGACCTGCTGCGGGGCTGCGTGCGGCTGTACGACGACTACATCCAGCTGGTCGTGCCCCGGGACTCGGGGATACGGAAGGTCTCGGACCTGCGCGGCAAGCGCGTCGGTGTGGGGCAGCGGGGTTCGGGGGTGCGCCTGGTCGCCGACCGGGTGCTGGCGGCGGCCGGTCTCGATCCCGAGGACGACGTGACACCGGTTCCCTCCGGCATCGACACCATGCCCGAGCAGCTGGAGGACGAACGGCTCGACGCCTTCTTCTGGTCCGGCGGGCTGCCCACCACCGCCGTGCAGGAACTGGCGGGCCGGTTCCCGATCCGGCTGGTGCCGCTGGAGGCCCGGCTGGTCGAGAGGCTCCAGGCCACGGGCGGATCCGCCCGTTACTACCGCTCGGCCGTGATGCCCGCCGACGCCTACCGCAACGCACAGCAGGGGCAGGCGGTGCCGACGGTCGCGGTCTCCAATGTGCTGGTGACCACGAAGCACTCGGACCCGGCGCTGACGGAGGCGTTCACCCGGACCGTGATCGACAGCCGGGACCGGATCGGGAGCGAGGTGCACGCGGCGCAACTGGTGGATCTGCGCACGGCGATCTACACCGATCCGCTGCCGCTGCACGAAGGGGCCAGCCGCTACTACCGCTCGGTCAAGCCCTGACCCCGCTCCCCCTACGTCGCCCGTCCCCCGCAGCACCGCGACCGGCCCCGCACATCACCCGCTCCCCCGCATTGCCCGGCCCCGCGCATCGCCCGTCTCCACGCACCGGGCCCGGTTCAGCCCTGGGGACCGTTGCGCGGCACCGAGACCGTCACGCGCAGCCCGTGCGGTTCGTGGGCCGTGTAACCGATCGAACCGCCGCCCGCGGCCAGCAGCGCCTGCGAGATGGACAGTCCCAGACCTGATCCCTGGATGTTCTGGTGCTGGGTGCTGCGCCAGAACCGGTCCCCGACGCGCTCCATCTCCTGCGCGGTGAGGCCGGGTCCGCGGTCGGCGACGACGACCGTCACGTCGTCGCGGCCGGAGGCGACCGTGACGAGGACCTCCTCTCCCGCCGGGGTGAACTTCAGCGCGTTGTCGATGATGGCGTCGAGGGCGCTCGACAGCGCGATCGGATCCGCCCAGGCGGTCACCGCGGACGAACCGTCCGCCCTGAGCCGTACCCCCTTCTCCTCGGCGACCGGCCGCCAGGACGCGACGCGTTCCGCGGTGAGCGCGCCGATGTCCGTGAGCTGCAGATCGGCCGCGGCGTGTTCGGCCAGCGCGAGATCGAGCAGGTCGTCGAGGACCTGCCCGAGGCGTTTGCCCTCCGTGCGCACGGAGGCGATCTCCTCGTTGCCCTCGGGGAGTTCGAGCGCGAGGAGCTCGATCCGCAGCAGCAGCGCGGCGAGGGGGTTGCGCAGCTGGTGCGAGGCGTCGGCGACGAAGGCGCGCTGCTGCTCCAGCACGGTCTCGACGTTGTCGGCCATCTCGTTGAACGAGCGGGCCAGGCGTCTGAGTTCCGGTGGGCCACCGGAGGACACGACCCTGGACCGCATGCGTCCGCTGGCGATGTCGTGGGTGGCCGCGTCCAGGGTCCGTACCGGCAACAGGACCCAGCCGGTGAGGCGGATCGCGGCGCCGACGGCCACCAGCATCGCGACCGCTTCACCGGCCGCGATCAACAGCCAGCCGCGGAGCGTGCGCGAACGCATCCCGTCGGTGGGCGAGTCGAGGACCACGACGGCGACGACGTCGCCGTCCCGCACGACGGGCGACGCGACGACGATCCTGCCGTCCTGCCACGGCCAGACCTGCGGCGGATCGTGGCTGCGCCGCCCCAGGAGGGCTTCCTTGAACGCCTCGCGGCCCGCGCCGTCGATGGGGAGCTGCCAGGTCGCCGGGGCCTTCGCCATGGCCCGGTCGTCCCGGTAGAGGACACCGGCTCGAATGCCGTACACCGATGCGTAGGTGTCGAGCTCGTTGCGCAGGGTGCGCCGGCGCTCGTCGTGCCCGGCCGTCGGCTCGGTGATGAACTGCGCGAGCGCCGCGAAGCGCGCCGTGTCGTCGATGCGGTCGATGACGACGCGCTGCTGCTGGGCGGCGGCCACGCTGACGGCCAGCGGGAAACCGAGGGCGAGCAGCACGCCCGCCATGAGGATGATGAGCAGGGGAAGGAGCCGGGTGCGCACCTGGGACGTACGCCCTTACGCGGTCGGGGCGACGAGGCGGTAGCCGACCCCGCGCACCGTCTCGATCAGTGCGGGCAGCCGCAGTTTGGAACGCAGGGACGCGACGTGCACTTCGAGCGTGCGCCCCGTGCCCTCCCAGCTGGTGCGCCACACCTCGCTGATGATCTGCTCCCGGCGGAACACCACCCCGGGTCGCTGGGCGAGCAGCGCGAGCAGGTCGAACTCCTTGCGGGTGAGCTGGACCTCCGCCCCGTCGACGCTGACCCGGCGGGTCGGGAGCTCGATGTGGACGTGTCCGAGGCGCAGCGCGGCGACGGGCGTGGGCACGGTGTCCTCGCCCGCCGTGTTGCGCCGACTGACCGCGTGGATGCGGGCGAGGAGCTCGCCGGTGTCGTACGGCTTGACCACGTAGTCGTCGGCGCCGAGGTTGAGACCGTGGATCCGCGACCGGACGTCGGAGCGTGCGGTCACCATGATCACCGGGGTGGAGGTGCGCTTGCGGATCTTCCCGCACACCTCGTAACCGTCCTGGTCGGGCAGGCCGAGGTCGAGGAGCACGACGCCGAACGGCTCCGTGTCCGCGGGCAGCAGCGCCTGGAGGGCCTCCTCGCCGCTGCGCGCGTGCACAACCCGGAAGCCGTGCCGGGCGAGGATCGCGGAGAGGGCGGCCGCGACATGGTTGTCGTCCTCGACGAGCAGCAGTCTCATGGCCTCCCTTTCCGGGGTCGCGAGGGTTCGGGGTCGATGCGTGCCCACGTGCCGCGGGCGGGTGGATGCGTGGTGTCGGTACATGTCGGTGCGTTCTCCCGTACGCTCCCCGTCACTTCCCCGTACCGAGGCGTTTCACGTCATGGCGTACCAAGGCATCCACTCCGATGAGCGGTGTGTCAGTCAAGAGCCCGCCCATCGCATCCGGCCATCCGTTATGCACCCGGTACGCCCCGGGTCGGACGGTCCCCTCCCCGTTCACGCGGTGTGTCCGGCCGCCACCGGATCGTTATCCTCAATTTCCGCTCAGATGTAATGACGGTGGTAGCACCGCGTCCCTATGGTCCTTCCAACCGAGGAGGACGGAGCAAGAAGCCGATGAGCGGAGTTTCAGTGACCAAGGGCGCCGAGGACGCCACGCCCGGGGCGAGCGACCTTGTCGTACTGAGCAACGTCAACAAGCACTTCGGCGCGCTGCATGTGCTCCAGGACATCGACCTGACCATCGCCCGTGGCGAGGTCGTGGTCGTCATCGGGCCCTCCGGGTCCGGGAAGTCCACGCTGTGCCGCACGATCAACCGCTTGGAGACGATCGACTCGGGCGCCATCTCGATCGACGGCAAGCCGTTGCCCCAGGAGGGCAAGGAGCTGGCCAGGCTGCGCGCCGATGTCGGCATGGTCTTCCAGTCGTTCAATCTCTTCGCGCACAAGACGGTGCTCGAGAACGTGATGCTGGGCCAGATCAAGGTCCGCAAGACGGACAAGAAGGCCGCCGAGGACAAGGCCCGTTCGCTGCTGGACCGGGTGGGCGTGGCGACGCAGGCCGACAAGTACCCCGCCCAGCTCTCCGGGGGTCAGCAGCAGCGCGTGGCCATCGCGCGGGCGTTGGCGATGGACCCCAAGGTGATCCTCTTCGACGAGCCGACCTCCGCGCTCGACCCGGAGATGATCAACGAGGTGCTGGAGGTCATGCAGCAGCTCGCCCGGGACGGCATGACGATGGTCGTCGTCACGCACGAGATGGGCTTCGCGCGCTCGGCCGCGAACCGGGTCGTCTTCATGGCGGACGGAAAGATCGTCGAAGAGGCCACGCCCGACCAGTTCTTCAGCAACCCGCGCAGTGACCGGGCCAAGGACTTCCTCTCGAAGATCCTTCACCACTGATCGATCCGCACCACCGGCTTCGCCCCTGATCGATCCGCACCGCCGGTTCCCGGGCCGGCCGATCGCTCGTATCGCGTCAACTCTAGGGAAAATCACCATGCAGCTTCGTAAGGTCACCGCCGCCTCGGCCGCCGTGCTCGCCCTCGCCCTCACCGCCACCGCCTGCGGCTCCGACAAGGAGGACGGTGGCTCGGGCGACGGCAAGAAGATCACGATCGGCATCAAGATCGACCAGCCCGGCATCGGCCTGAAGACCCCCGACGGCAAGTACGTCGGCTTCGACGTCGACGTCGCCACGTACGTCGCCAAGGAGCTCGGCTACAAGGCCGAGGACATCGTCTTCAAGGAGACCAAGAGCGCCGACCGCGAGACCGCGATCGACCGGGGCGACGTGAAGTTCATCGCCGCCTCCTACTCGATCAACGACGAGCGTCTGCAGAAGGTCGACTTCGCGGGCCCGTACCTGCTGGCCCACCAGGACATCCTGATCCGCGCCGACGACAAAACGATCAAGTCGCCGGAGGACCTGAACAACAAGAAGCTGTGTTCGGTCGCCGGCTCGACCTCGGCCCAGAACGTCAAGGAGAAGCTGGCCCCGAAGGCCGACCTCCAGACGTACGGCGGCTACTCGGAGTGCCTGACCGGCCTGGAGAACGAGGTCATCGACGCGCTGACGACCGATGACAGCATCCTGGCTGGCTACGCCTCGCAGAAGGACTTCCAGGGCAAGTTCAAGCTGGCCGGCTTCAAGATGACCAACGAGAACTACGGCATCGGCCTGAAGAAGGGCGACGCCGACCTCAAGAAGAAGATCAACGACGCTCTCACCAAGATGGTCTCGGACGGTTCCTGGGACAAGGCCGTGAAGGACAACTTCGGCCCGGCGAACTACAAGAACGAGCCCGCCCCGAAGATCGGCAACATCGTCAAGTGATGCAGGGCTGACCTGGCGCGCCGTCCTTGAGTGACGGCGCGCCGTGCCCTCCGACACGCGGAAGCGCGGGAGATCGTGTTCGACTTTCTTGAAGGTTATGACCTGCTGGGGGCCTTCTGGGTGACGGTGCAGCTCACCGTCCTCTCCGCCCTCGGCTCCCTGATATGGGGAACGCTACTGGCCGGAATGAAGGTCAGCCCGGTCCCCCTGATGCGCGGCTTCGCCACCGCGTACGTGAATGTGGTCCGGAACATTCCGCTGACCGTGATCATCGTGTTCTCGTCGCTCGGTCTGTACCAGACGCTGGGCGTCGCGCTCGGCGGTGACGACACCGACACCATCAACTTCCGGCTGGCCGTGCTCGCCCTGGTCGCCTACACGGCCGCCTTCGTCTGCGAGGCACTGCGCTCCGGCATCAACACGGTGCCGGTCGGCCAGGCCGAGGCGGCCCGCGCGCTCGGGTTGAGCTTCATCCAGGTACTGCGGCTGATCATTCTTCCCCAGGCGTTCCGTGCGGTGGTCAATCCCCTGTCCAACGTACTGATCGCGCTGACGAAGAACACCACGGTCGCCTCCGCGATCGGTGTCGCCGAGGCCTCGTACCTGATGAAGGGCATGATCGAGAACGAGGCCCAGCTGGTCCTGATCGCGCTGGTCTTCGCGTTCGGCTTCGTCGTCCTGACCCTCCCGACCGGCCTGATCCTCGGCTGGGTGAGCAAGAAGGTGGCGGTGAAGCGATGAGTTCCGTCCTCTACGACGCCCAGGGACCGCGCGCCAAACAGCGCAACATTCTCTACACGGTGTTGTTCGTGTTGGCCGCCGCAGGCGTGCTGTGGTGGGTCTACACCAGCCTGGACGAGAAGCACCAGCTCGACTGGGTCAAGTGGAAGCCCTTCTTCACCAGCATCCAGCCGTGGGAGACCTACATCTGGCCGGGCCTCCAGAACACCCTCAAGGCGGCGTTCTTCGCCCTGATCATCGCGTTGCCGCTGGGCGCCCTGTTCGGAATCGGCAGACTCTCGGACCACCGCTGGGTGCGGGTTCCGGCCGGAATTGTCGTGGAGCTCTTCCGCGCCATCCCGGTACTCATCCTGATGATCGTCGCGAACGCGGTGTACGCGGAGTACACCACCATCGACACCGATGTGCGTCCGTTGTACGCCGTGGTGACCGGTTTGGTGCTGTACAACTTCTCGGTCCTCGCCGAGATCGTGCGGGCGGGCATCGAGACCCTGCCGAAGGGCCAGGCGGAGGCTGCCAAGGCGCTCGGCATGCGCAAGAGCCAGGTCATGGTGTTCGTGCTGCTGCCGCAGGCGGTGACAGCCATGCTGCCGGCAATCGTCAGCCAGCTCGTCGTCATCATGAAGGACACCGCGCTCGGCGGTGCCATGATGACCTTCACCGAGCTACTGGCCTCGGTCCGCCCGATGAGCGCGAACTACGGTGCCAACACCATCGCGTGTTTCACGATCATCGCTGTGATCTTCGTGCTGCTGAACTTCGCGCTCACCTCCTTCGCGAGCTGGCTGGAGCGATGGCTCCGGCGCACGAAGAAGAGCAAGGGCACTACTTCGGGGGGCGTACAGAAGACGATCGGTGAGCCGTCGCTCATCGTCGATGACGGACGCGCCGTCTGACGGCTCGTCGAAATACGTCCTGAGGGGCGGTGGCAGACCTGCCACCGCCCCTCAGCGCCGTCCGGTGTCGCTTGACGCAAGCACGGGCAGTAGGTTGCATACGTTCTGTGATCGCGCCCCCAGCACCCGCCGCCGCCACACCCCTTCCGTCGTCCGCCTGTCTGCCGGGCCGTGGGGCACCTTCGCCCATGTCACCGGCGTCTTTCCCGGCCGTGGTGCCGGTGTCGTCCGCACGGATCCGAGGAGCTGTCCCGTGGACCCGGTGATCGTCGTCGGTGCCGGGCCCGTCGGCCTGGCGCTGTCGCTCGCCCTCGCGGCGCAGGACGTGCCCACCGTCCTGCTCGACGAGGATCCGGACAAGGACGAGACGCGCCCCGCCCGTACCGTGGTGCTGCGCGAGGACACCCTGGCCCTGGTCGAACGCCTCGGCTGCAAGGCGCTGCGGCACGAGGGCGTCCGATGGTCCGGCTGGCGGTCCGTGCGGCGCAAGCAGCTGGTGCGCGAACTGCCGCTCGGGCTCGGCGAGGGCTCCCACGAGGACGGCCCTCCGGCCTCGCCCATCCATCTGCCGCAGCACGCACTGACGCGTGCACTGCGCGAGGCGGTGGCCGGGCAGGAGCTGGTTCAGGTCGCCGCGCACAGCCGGATCGACACCCTGGAGCAGGATCCGAAGGGCGTCACGGTACACACCAGGGAGCCCAACGCGACCTGGTGGCGCGGGAGTTACGTGGTGGGCTGCGACGGCGCCCGGTCCACCGTGCGCAAGCTCCTCGACATCCGGTTCCCGGGGCGTACGGCGGTGGAGCGGCACGCCGTCGCCGCGCTGCGCACCGAACTGCCCTGGCCGGGGCAGGCCGTGCTGCACCGGCTGCCGCCGTGGCGCACGGGTGGCGCCGAGGTGACCGCGCGCCCGCTGCCGGACGGTGCCTGGCGGCTGGACTGGCTGCTGCCGCCGCGGGGCGAACTCGTCACTCCGGACGCGCTGATCACCCGGGTCCGGGACACCCTGGCGGGCTGGTGCGGCGAGACACCGCCGTACGAACTGCTGGACACCGGCGTGTACACGCTGCATCACCGGCTCGCCCTGCGCTGGCGGGTCGACCGGGCCTTCCTGGCGGGGGACGCCGCGCATCTGCTGGGCGCGCTGGGCACCCAGGGGCTCGACGAGGGGCTGCGGGACGTCGAGAACCTGGCCTGGAAGCTGGCCCAGGCCTGGCATCACGGCGCCTCCGACGTGCTGCTCGACAGCTACCAGGCCGAGCGCCGGGCCGCGGTCGCCTCGCGGCTGCGCGCCGCGGACCAGTCGCTGCCGATACTGCGCGGCGGCGGAGGACTGCGGGCCCTGGTGCCGGGGAGCGTGCGGGGGCACGACTCACTGCTCACCGACGGGCATCTGGGATGCGGCCCACTCGGCGCACCTCCCTCGTACTCGCATTCGCCCCTTGCGCCCGCGCATGCCGAGGCGCACACCTCCGTGGGTACGCCCCCCGGTGCGCCGGTGGCCGATGTGCGGGTGACCGCGCCCGACGGCACGACCGTGCGGCTGCGCGAACGACTGGGGCAGGGGCATCTGCTGGTGGTCCTGGTGGCGCCCGGCACCGGTGTGTGGGACCGGCGCCACTGGATGACCGCGGGCGTCATGCCGCGCCTCGCCGCGGCCGTCGCCGCCCTGCCGATGAAGGGCGAACTGCTGGTGACCGAGAGTTACCCGGGGGCGTCGGCCCACACCGTGCTGCTGATCAGGCCGGACGGTCATCTCGTGGCGTCGTTCGGCGGGGTCCGGCCCGGGGAACTCTTCGCGGCGGCGGACGCGGTACGGGGCGGCGCGGCGCATGACGCCGCACGCTCCGACCGGACCGCGGACGTCAATTGACCACTGCGGACGTCCATGGTGTACTCCGGAACATGACCGACACCGATGTGTGCCTGTGGCGGAGGGTCCATATGGACCTCGTCCGCTACGCGGGCTGCGTGTGTCGACCGTCCTGCTGACTCGCCCTTCCCTGCCCCGCCGTGCGCCCCGTCGTACGGACGGGCTCTCGCGCGAACCCTCATCAGGACGGTCCCCGTGTCTGCCTCCTCCTCACCCTCTGTACGCACGTCCGCACCCACTCCTGCGTCCGTACCCACCGCTCCCGCGCCCACCGGCTCCGGCCCGACGGCTGCGGAACTGCTCGACTTCGTCCGTCGCACGGCCGCCGATGCCGAGGTCGTGGCCTCGCTCCCCCTCGATCCCGAGGGCCGCACCTGGAGCCGGCTCGACGGCCCCGGCGGCAGCGAGGCGTGGCTGATCGGCTGGCCGCCGGGCACCGGTACCGGCTGGCACGACCACGCCGACTCGATCGGCGCCTTCACCACCGCCGCCGGCACCCTCAAGGAGCTGTCGCTCGCCGCCCGGCTGCCCACCGACGGCTGGAAGACCCTCGAACTCACCGAGGGGATCGACCGTTCCAGGGAGTTGGCCACCGGTCAGGGCAGGGCCTTCGGCCGCCATCACGTCCACGAGGTGCTGAACGATTCCGCGACGGAGCACGCCGTCTCCGTCCACGCGTACTATCCGCCGCTGCCGAGGATCCGGCGTTACAGCCGCACCGGGGACCTGCTCCGGCTGGAACAGGTCGAGCGACCGGAGGACTGGCAGTGAGCGACGGCCATCGGAACGGTGCGGAACCGGTCGGTATCGACGAGCTGCTGGAACGGGTCAGGGCAGGGTTCGTCAGGGTCGGTCCGCAGGAGGCGGCAGCCGCCGCCTCGGACGGCGCGCTGCTCGTGGACATCCGCTACGCGGAGCTGCGGGAACGGGACGGGCTGATCCCGGGAGCGCTGGTCGTCGAGCGCAACGAACTGGAGTGGCGGCTCGACCCGCTGGGAAGCCACCGGGCCCCGCAGGCCGTGAGTCATGACCTGCGGCTCGTGATCGTCTGCAACGAGGGCTACGCGTCGAGCCTCGCCGTCGCGTCCCTGCGGCAGTTGGGACTGCACCGGGCGACGGACCTGATCGGCGGCTTCCAGGCATGGCGCGCCGCAGGTCTCCCGGTCGAACGGTAACGGGTTCGGCAGGAAAGACACGACGGACGAACAGGTCGACGGGCAGGAGCCGGGAGGCGGAAGAGACGAGAGGCGGAGGGAGACGGGAGCCGGGAAAGGCGGAGAGGCAAGGCATCGAGGCGGGGCACGGCGCGAAAAGGGCGTCGCGCCAACCTCCGGCAGCCGTACCCCCTCCGCAGCGGCTCACCATCACGGCCACGACACCGCGCCGGCCCTCTCTGCCTCTCCTCGTCCTCCCCTCCCTGCCTTTG
Organism: Streptomyces sp. NPDC006435; assembly: GCF_040612315.1. Lineage (NCBI taxonomy): Bacteria > Bacillati > Actinomycetota > Actinomycetes > Kitasatosporales > Streptomycetaceae > Streptomyces > Streptomyces sp. NPDC006435. The sequence goes on along the minus strand of NZ_JBEXPY010000058.1, from coordinate 34,098 downwards.
CGGCCTCTCCCCCTGCGGCACTCCTGCCACGCGGACCCCGGCCCTCGCGATCTGCCCGGCGGTTCCCCCGAATCCGCGCCGACACACCCGAACGCCACGCTCCGGTGGAGCGATCCCCGTACACGGCCGACATTCACCTCAACCTCAAGGACCGACGTGACGGAGACTTCGCGCACATGCCGACCCCCGCCCCCGCCCTCACCCCGGACCAGTTCGATGCCCAGGCCGCCCGCCTCCACGACACCGAGGCATGGCGGCGGATCGTCGCCGGCTGGGACCTCACCGCCACCGACCCCGTACGGCCTTCCGGCGCTGGCCTCGCAGAACAACCGGCGGACCGAGAACCGGCCGATTGGCGTGATCTGCTGTCCGTACCGGTCGACCAGCTCATCGCCGACTCCGTACGTTCCCTGCCGACGCCCCCTCCCCACGAACGTCCCCTGCCCGGTCGGCTGGGCGCGATCCTCCCCGACCGGCTGCACGCCTGGCGGCGCATCGGCCGGGCCGATGTACGGCCCTCCGTCCATCTCGCCCACGCGAGACTGATCCTGACCGAATGGGGCTGGCAGAACACCCCTTACCGGCTTCGCAACGTCCGTGGCGCACGGTGCATCTGCGGCGCCCTCCTCACCGCGCACCGTCTGGGCTACGGCTCCCTCGACACCGTGGACCGTGCCGGTGCCTGGCTCGTCACCGAGCTCCGCTCCCAGGGCTGGACCGGTCTGATCGGTCCCTGGAACCGTTGTCCCGGCCGCACCGCCGCGGACGCGCTCGCCCTGATCGACGCCACCATCGCCCGAGCCGCCCGCGCCGGACAGTGATGCCTCCCCGTGCACCGGCATGTCACCACCACGAGTCGCCCCCCGACGCCTCGCAGGTTCCCCCGCATGCCACTGCACGGTGCCTGTCCGGCCTGGCCCGGTCCGATCTGGTGTCCGGCCCGGTCCGGTCAGAACGGCTCGTCCAGCCCCTCGGTGTCCTCTCCCTCTGCCTCCAGCGCCTGCCGCACCACGCGCAGCGCCATGCCCTCCCCGTAGCCCTTGCGGGCGAGCATGCCCGCAAGGCGGCGCAGCCTCTTGTCCCGGTCGAGGCCACGGGTCGAGCGCAGTTTGCGCGCGACCAGCTCCCGGGCGGTGGCCTCCTCCTGCTCGGAGTCGAGCTGCCCGATGGCCTCGTCGATCACGTCGGAGGAAACACCCTTGGTCCGCAGCTCCCGGACGAGAGCGCGCCGGGCCAGCCCCCGTCCGTGATGCCGGGACTCCACCCAGGCATCCGCGAACGCGGCATCGTCGATCAGCCCGACGTCCTCGAAGCGCGAGAGCACTTCCTCGGCCGCCTCATCCGGGATCTCCCGTTTGCGCAGGGCGTCGGCGAGCTGCTTCCGCGTGCGCGGGGTCCCGGTGAGCAGTCGCAGACAGATGTTGCGCGCCTGCTCGACCGGGTCTCGCGACTCCCCCTTCTCGGCCCTCGACGAGGAGGGGGAGCCGCTGCTCCTGGTGCGGGAGCGGGTACGGCGACCCGCCCCCTCACCGGATCCGGGGCCCGGATCGGTACCGTGACCGTGATCGGTCTCCGGCCCGTACGTGCCCCCGGATCCGGCCGTGTGCCCCGCGGCGAATTCGTGGCCGGGGTCGACGCCATGGTCAGTGGCGCTGACCGGCCACTCCGTACGACGCGTCACGGTCTAGCTCTTGGCCGCCGCGGTCTTGGCCGACTTGGCCTTGCTCGCCGGAGCCGGCACCGCCTTCGCGCTCTCGGCCGGAGCCGCGGCGCCGCCCGCCGCGTCCGCACCGGCCGCGTTGTCCTCCGGCTTGACCCCGACACCCAGCTTCGTGAGGATCTTCTTCTCGATCTCGTTGGCGAGATCGGGGTTGTCCTTGAGGAAGTTGCGGGCGTTCTCCTTGCCCTGGCCGAGCTGGTCGCCCTCGTAGGTGTACCAGGCTCCCGCCTTGCGGACGAAGCCGTGCTCCACGCCCATGTCGATCAGGCCGCCCTCACGGCTGATGCCCTGGCCGTAGAGGATGTCGAACTCGGCCTGCTTGAAGGGCGGCGCGACCTTGTTCTTGACGACCTTGACGCGGGTGCGGTTGCCGACCGCGTCGGTGCCGTCCTTCAGCGTCTCGATCCGGCGGATGTCGAGGCGCACCGAGGCGTAGAACTTGAGCGCCCGGCCACCCGTCGTGGTCTCCGGCGAACCGAACATCACGCCGATCTTCTCGCGGAGCTGGTTGATGAAGATCGCGGTGGTCTTGGACTGGTTGAGCGCACTGGTGATCTTGCGGAGCGCCTGGCTCATCAGACGGGCCTGCAGACCCACGTGCGAGTCGCCCATCTCGCCCTCGATCTCGGCCTTCGGCACGAGCGCCGCGACGGAGTCGATGACGATCAGGTCGAGCGCGCCGGAGCGGACCAGCATGTCCACGATCTCGAGGGCCTGCTCGCCGTTGTCCGGCTGGGACAGGATGAGGCTGTCGATGTCGACGCCGAGCTTCTTCGCGTACTCGGGGTCGAGGGCGTGCTCCGCGTCGATGAAGGCGACCGAGCCGCCGAGCTTCTGTGCGTTCGCCACCGCGTGCAGCGTCAGCGTCGTCTTGCCGGAGGACTCCGGTCCGTACACCTCCACCACACGACCGCGCGGCAGACCGCCGACCCCGAGGGCCACGTCGAGGGCGGTCGACCCGGTGGGGATCACTTCCACGGGCTCGTTCGGCCGCTCACCGAGGCGCATCACCGCGCCCTTGCCGAATTGCCGTTCAATCTGTGCGAGTGCGGCGTCCAGCGCCTTCTCGCGGTCGGTTCCTGCCATGGGTTCCACCCGATTTGCTTGAGTCGATCGCTTCACGTCAAAGACGCTAACCCCTGCCACTGACAATGGGCCTCGACGTCCTCCCGGCCTGTGGACAACTCCACGGTCGGGCCCGGGAAAACCCGGCCGGAACTCCATGAGAATGGATGTTCGATTTTAGTGTCAAGCGCACCACGCCGCACCCGTCCGCGCCCGGACCGGCCTCCCGACGCCCGCCCGACGCCCGCCCGACGCCCGCACCCACGCCCGCGCCCGCGCCCGCGCCACGGAGGATCGAACGGCGGCCGGATGTCAGACCCGTGTGCGAACTTTTGGGAGTGGAGAAGCCGTACGGATCGGCGTCGGAGGGGGATCGATGACGGCAGGGAGCAGTGGCTGGGCCGGCATGGACTGGGACTGGACGGACCACGACCGCGTTCGTCGGTGTCTCGACGAAGGCGCCGATCCGGAGGAGTGGAACGGGGGCCGGCCGCTGCATCGTGCGGCGATGCTCGGCTCCCCGGAGGTCGTCGCCGAGCTGGCCGGACGGGTCACGGACGTGGACGCGCGGGAGAACGGGGTGACGGCGCTGTGGGAGGCCGTCGTGTCCGGGAAGCCGGAGAACGCGCGGGCCCTCGCCGCCGCCGGGGCCGATCCCTGGCGGCCGTCGCTCGGCGGCTGGTCACCGGGGCGGCTGAGCCTCGCGGGGCCGACGCCGGACCTGTTCCCGGCACCGGCCGGAGTACGGCTGACCGGCACGGAGCGCGCGGCGGCGCGGGAGGCCCGTCGGCTCCTCGCGGCACTGGGCGAGTTCCACCACGACGGTTTCGGACTCGCCTGCGTGGCCGGGATCGACGCGGCCGAAGCGGTCCGCCGGCTGGAGGCGACGCCGGTGCGGGACGAGGTCACCGACGAGATGCCCGACGACCCGTACGAGTACGACATGGACGAGAACCTGCGGATCATCGGCGTGACGTCCGTACCGGGCGGCTGCGTCGTGACACAGCCGTGGGGATACGCACCGCAGATGCCGGGCGTGCTGACCCGGTTGTCCGCCGGAACCTTCTGTTACGGCCTGTACGCCAACCCCAAGAGCGGCAACCAGGGCAGCATCGCCCGCCGCGGTGTCGTCGAGGGCTGGGACCTGCACCCGGGTGGCGGCCCGTACGAGGACGGCACCTCCGGGGAAGTCCTGAGCGCCTATCTCTACCAGCACAGCGCCGTGGCCTACTGCTGCGCCTTCGCGGGACTGCGTCCGACCGGCCCCCGTGCCGTGGTCGGGCCTCCCGATCTGTGGGTCGAACTGCCGGACCGCGACCACTGGAGTGACTGACCCGGGCAGAACGACCGCACCGTGTCCTCACCGCGGGGCGGTCAGGCCTGCTCCGGGTCCTCCCGGTCCCCGGCGTCGGCGCCCCGGCCGTTCCCGGCCCCGTCCCCCTCGGGCGCGCGCCAGGCCCGGCGCAGCCGGGCGAGCAACGGCTCGCCCCGTCGTCGGCTCTGCCCGTGCACCCGCGGGTCGTCCGTCACGTCGTACCGCTTCACGTACGCGCCGAGGAACGCCTGGAGCGTGGCCACGGCCGGGATCGCGATCAGCGCGCCCACGGCGCCCATCAGCGCCGTGCCCGCGATGACCGACCCGAAGGCGACCGCCGGGTGGATGTCGACGGTCTTGGAGGTGAGCTTGGGCTGGAGCGCGTAGTTCTCGAACTGCTGGTAGATCACGACGAAGCCGAGTACCCACACCGCGTACCACGGGTCGACGGTGAACGCGATCAGCATCGGCAGCGCGCCCGCCAGGTACGTGCCGATCGTGGGGATGAACTGGGAGACCAGCCCGACCCAGACGGCGAGCGCGGGCGCGTACGGAACCCCGAGGATCACCAGCAGGACGTAGTGCGCGATCCCGGAGATGAGTGCCATCAGACCGCGCGAGTAGAGGTAGCCGCCGGTCTTGTCCACCGCGATCTCCCAGGCCCGCAGGACCTCGGCCTGCCTGGCGGGCGGCAGCACGGAGCACAGTGCGCGCCGCAGCCTGGGCCCGTCGGCCGCGAAGTAGAACGAGAACAGGAAGATCGTCAGGAGCCGGAACAGCCCGCCGAGGACGGTGGTGGATATGTCGAGCACTCCGGTCGCGCTGTTCTGCACGTACTTCTGCAGCCAGTCGGAATGGAGCACGCTGTCCTGGATCTCGACCCTGGAGAGGTCGGTGTGGAAGGTCTGGTTGACCCAGTTGATCACCGAGTCCAGGTACTTCGGGAACTCCTCGACCATGTCGGCGATCTGGCCCGCGAGCATGGAGCCGAGCAGGACGACGAAGCCCACTCCGGCGATCAGCACGGCGAGGAAGACCAGGAAGGTGGCGAAGCCCCGGCGTATGCCGCGCGCCGACATCCTGCTCACCGCCGGTTCGATGGCGAGCGCCAGGAAGAACGCGATCAGCACATTGATCAGCAGCCCGATGAGCTGGTCGAACGCCCAACTGCCGAGCCGGAAACAGGCGTAGAGCGCCAGGGCGAGCACCATGGCACGCGGCAGCCACGAGGGCATGCGGGCCGATCCGGTGCCGGAGGGCGGTGTCCGTGGAGGGACGGGCGGGGTGGAAAGCGGCTGGTTCTGTGCTGTCTCGTCTGTCGGTGCCACGGCTCCAGTTTCGCCTACGACGGTGACGAGACGCCGTCCGCCCCGGGCACCAGGGCTGGTCCGGCTGCCGACGGGCCGGGAAAGACCTCTTGTCGATCATGGCCGGAAGCCGCTGCCCGCCGGAGGCTGATCGGGAACCGGCCGGTGTGCGGCGGACCGGGGGTCAGCGCTTGTCGTCGGGGATGCCGACCGCCGCGCAGACGCCGCGCCAGACGTCCTTCGTCTCCCAGCCCGAGGCCAGCGCCTGGTGCACCGTCTGCCCGCCGAGCTCGGCCATCACATGATCGCGTGCGAAGGAGTCGGCGTACACCGCGCCGAAGTGGTCCGCCATCCGTTCCCAGAAAATCGTCAACCGCATGAACCCAGTATCCCGCTCCTGAGAGTGCAGCCCGGCCGCTACGTCTTGCCGAGAGCGCTTACCGCCCTACGGTCGGTCCATGGCTGGAACCGGAACAAGTCCCCTCAAGCGTGCCGAGCAGTTCATCTGGCTCACGGCCCGCGTCCTGGAACAGCGGCGGTTCGCCCATCACTTCCTGAAAGGAAGTGCGGACGCCGTGGAGACCGCGCTCGCCGCCTATCTGAACGAGGACGGCGGCTACGGGCACGCGCTCGAACCCGATCTGCGCGGCCCCGTGAGTCAGCCGCTGCACACCGCGCACGCGCTCAACGTGCTCGATTCCATCGACCGCTGCGACGGCCCCCGGGTGGAGCGGATCTGCCGTTTCCTCACCGAGGTGTCGACCAGGGAGGGCGCGCTGCCCGCCCTCCTGCCGACTCAGCGCGGCTATCCCGTCGCGCCGTTCATCCCGATCATCGACGACCCGCCCCCGGAACTGCTGACGACCGGCCCCGTCGTCGGTCTCCTGCACCGCAACGCGGTGTGGCACGCCTGGCTCTTCCGGGCGACCGACTTCTGCTGGGCGGCGGTCGAGGCGCTGGACCGGTCGCATCCGTACGAGATCGAGGCGGCGCTCGCCTTTCTGGACGGCGCCCCGGACCGGGCCAGGGCGGAGGCGGCCGCCGACCGGCTGGGACGGCTGGTGCGCGACCAGCGGCTCGCCGTGCTCGACCCGGAGCGGCGCGACGAGTACCCCGTGGCGGCCGGGTACGCACCGGGTGAGCAGCACTTCCCGTACGACTACGCCCGTACGCCCGGGTCGCTCGCCCGTCGCTGGTTCACCGACGAGGAGCTGTCCCGCTCGCTGGACCATCTCGCGGCCGAGCAGCAGGCGGACGGCGGCTGGCCGGTCAACTGGCGGCAGTGGGCCCCGGGCACCGCCCTGGAGGGGCGGCCCATCGTGACCCTCAAGGCGCTTCTGACGCTGCGTGCCCATGGGCGCAGCCTCGGCTGAGGCCGGTGGCCGGGGAGGGCGCCGGGCGGCACGCCCGGCCGCTGCCACCCGATCGGGGTCCTCCGCCCGATCGCTGCCGGGTGATCGCCGGTGATCGCGGCCCTCCGCCCGGTCGGCCCCGGCTGCGGGCCCGGATCAGGCCCAGCCGAGGGCGCGCACCCCTGCCGTGACGGCCACGGCGGAGCCCACGACCACGAGGAAGGGCGCGCGCAGGGCCAGGGCGAGCGCCGCCGCGGCGAGACCCACGCCCCTGGCGTCCAGGGTCAGGTTCCGGCCGTCGCCGAACGTCTGCTGCGCGGTGAGTGCCGCCAGCAGCGCCACGGGCAGCAGCGCCGCCAGGCGCTGGGTGAGCGGGCGTTCCAGCACTCCCGCGGGCACCAGCAGCCCCAGCAGTTTGGCGAGGTAGCAGCCGACCGCGGTCAGCGCGATGGCGATCCAGACGTTCATCGGTTCTCCTCCGTGCCGGCCGCGGACCGGCCCGGCTCCCGGTGCTTCTCCGCCGTGGCCGCCGCGCGCGCCGTGCCGTTGCGGCGCCCGTTCAGGAAGAGGACGGCGGGTGCGGCGAGCGCGGAGAGCAGGACGGGGACGCCCGCGGGCAGTACCGGCAGCAGGCCGAGCGCGAGCAGGACCGCGACGGCGGCGGTGACGCGTTCGGTGGTGGTCCTCAGCATCGGTGCCAGCAGGGCGAGGAAGACCGCGGGCGATGCCGCGTCCAGCCCCCAGGCCTCGGTGTCGCCGAGCGCCTCCGCCCCGAGTGCGCCCAGCAGCGTGGTCAGGTTCCACAGCACGTAGAGGGTGAGCCCGGTGACGGCGAAGCCGATGCGGGCCGCCCGCCGGGTCGGCTGCGGCAGGGTCACCGCGGTCGTCTCGTCGATGACCCACTGGGCGGCGAAGGGGCGGAGCAGCCGCGGAAGCGCCAGCAGCTGCGACAGCCGCAGTCCGTAGAACGAGTTGCGCACGCCGAGGAAGAAGGCCCCGGCGGCCGCGGTGTACGGGTTGCCGCCCGCGGCGAGGGCGCCGACGAGGGCGAACTGCGAGGCGCCGGTGAAGACGGCGAGGCTGAGCACGCAGGTCTGCAGGAGGCTCAGCCCCGATCCGGCCGAGGTCACGCCGAAGGCGAAGCCGGAGAGGCCGACGGCTATGCCGACGCCGAGCGCGTCGCGCACGACGGCCGAGTCCGGCTTCGCGCCGGGCGTCTCCGACCGCTTGCCGGGCGTCTCCGGCTGCGGGCCGGGGCCGGTCGTGCCGCCGTCGGGCGTGTCCGTCGGGTCGCCGACGCCCTCGGGAAGTGTTGTCTGTTCTGCCACGACCGGAACGCTACGTGGGTCGTTCGGGACCGGTCTTGTACGTTCTTGCGCGTTCGCGCTGGTACGCGCCGGGTGGCACACCCACGATCCGGGTGAAATGACGGTTGAGATGCGGCTGGTCGGTGAAACCGACCAGGACGGCCGCCTCCGCGGGTGCCGTGCCCGCGTCGAGCATCCGGCGCGCGGCGCGCACCCGGGCGTCGGTGAGCCAGGCGTGCGGCGGCATCCCGTATTCCTTCTTGAAGGCCCTCAGCAGTGCGAAGGGGCTGGTCCCCAGCTCCGCGGCCAGCGCGTCGAGGCCGGGCGGCTCCGCCATCCGGCCCTCCAGCACCGCGCGGGCCCGGGCGGCGTCGCGCGCGCCCGCCGAGCGGGGTGTGCGGACCGGCAGCGTGCTGCCGTGCCGGCCGAGCAGCCTGGTGACCATGACCCGCAGCACGGTGTCGGCGGCCAGCGCGTTGCCCTCCTCGGCAGCCCGGTGGACCGCGCCGATCAGCCGGGCCGCGTACGGGTCCACGACACTGGTCTCGGTGAAGCCGACCGTGCCGCGCAGGTTCGTCGTGTCGGCGGCGATGTCGTTGACCACCTGCGCCGACGGGTAGAGCGTGGCGTACACCCAGCCCTCGGGGATGCCCGCGCGGGCGGTGTGCGGAACCTCCGGGTTGATCATGACCACGGTGCCGGGGCCGGCGTGGACGGTGCCGTCCGGCAGCCCGACGTCCTCGACGCCGTGGGTGATGGTGCCGAAGACGTAGCCCTCGTGGCTGTGGCGCGGGAAGGTGTGGCGCACGTACCGGGCACGCAACAGGTCGAGGTCGGGCAGTTCCGCGTACTGCCAGTACCTCGCCCACTCCCCCGATCCGGGCTCCGGTGCGATCGCCATGGGGAAATTCTCGCAGGTCCCGGGCCTGGGCCCCGGATCGGCGGGCAGGACGCCCCGGCCGTTGTCAGTGCCGGGGTGCACGATGGGGGGCATGGCCGGCTCCGTGCTCGACTCGTTCTCCCCCGCGACCCGCGGCTGGTTCTCGGGCGCCTTCAGCGCGCCCACGGCGGCGCAGGAAGGTGCCTGGCGCGCGATCGGCGAGGGTTCGGACGTGCTGGTCGTCGCCCCGACCGGCTCCGGCAAGACCCTCGCCGCGTTCCTCGCCGCGCTGGACGGGCTGGCGTCCGTCCCGCCGCCCGCGGAGACGAAGAAGCGCTGCCGGGTGCTGTACGTGTCGCCGCTCAAGGCGCTCGCGGTCGACGTCGAGCGCAATCTCCGCTCGCCGCTGACCGGGATCCGCCAGGAGTCTGTGCGGCTCGGGCTGCCGGAGCCCGAGGTGCGGGTGGGCATCCGCTCCGGCGACACCCCGGCCGCCGAGCGCCGTTCGATGGCGACCCGGCCGCCGGACATCCTGATCACCACGCCCGAATCGCTTTTCCTGATGCTGACCTCGTCCGCCCGGGAGGCGCTGTCCGGCGTCGAGACGGTGATCCTCGACGAGGTGCACGCCGTGGCGGGTACGAAGCGGGGCGCCCATCTCGCGGTGTCGCTGGAGCGGCTGGACGAGCTGCTGGCGCGGCCCGCGCGGCGGATCGGCCTGTCGGCGACGGTCCGTCCCGTCGACGAGGTGGCGCGCTACCTGTCGCCCCGGCGCAAGGTGGAGATCGTCCAGCCGCCGTCCACCAAGCGGTTCGACCTGTCGGTGGTCGTGCCGGTCGAGGACCTCGGGGAGCTCGGCGGTTCCCCCGCCGCCGACGCCGACGGGCCCGACCGGGCGGACAGGCCGTCGATCTGGCCCCACGTCGAGGAACGGATCGTCGACCTCGTCCAGCAGCACCGCTCCACCATCGTCTTCGCCAATTCCCGGCGCCTCGCGGAGCGGCTGTGCAACCGGCTCAACGAGATCGCGTACGAGCGGCTCACCGGCGAGACGATCTCCGAGTCCCACTCCCCCGCCGAGATCATGGCCGAGTCCGGTGCGGCGAAGGGCGCCCCCGCGCTGCTCGCCCGCGCCCACCACGGCTCGGTGTCCAAGGAGCAGCGGGCCCAGGTCGAGGAGGACCTCAAGGCGGGCCGGCTGCCCGCCGTGGTCGCCACCTCCAGCCTCGAGCTGGGCATCGACATGGGGGCGGTCGACCTCGTGATCCAGGTGGAGTCGCCGCCCTCGGTCGCCTCCGGCCTGCAGCGGGTCGGCCGGGCCGGGCACCAGGTGGGTGCGGTCTCCACCGGTGTGGTCTTCCCGAAGTACCGGGGCGATCTGGTGCAGGCTGCCGTGGTCACCGAGCGGATGCGCGAGGGCGCCATCGAGGCGCTCCGGATCCCGGCCAACCCGCTGGACGTGCTGGCCCAGCAGCTGGTCGCCATGGTCGCCCTGGACAGCTGGCAGGTGGACGACCTGCTGGCCGTGTTCCGCCGCGCCGCCCCCTTCGCCGCCCTGCCCGAGTCGGCGTTCACCGCCGTGCTGGACATGCTCGCCGGCCGCTACCCGTCCGACGCCTTCGCCGAGCTGCGTCCGCGCGTGGTCTGGGACCGGGTGGCGGGGACGGTCACGGGCCGCCCCGGTGCCCAGCGGCTCGCCGTCACCTCCGGCGGGACCATTCCCGACCGCGGGCTCTTCGGGGTCTTCCTCGCGGGCGCCGACCCCAAGAAGGGCGGCGGCCGGGTCGGTGAGCTCGACGAGGAGATGGTGTACGAGTCGCGGGTCGGCGACGTCTTCACGCTGGGCACCACGTCCTGGCGGATCGAGGACATCACCCGTGACCGGGTCCTGGTGTCGCCCGCCCCGGGCGTTCCCGGCCGGCTGCCGTTCTGGAAGGGCGACCAACTGGGCCGTCCGCTGGAGCTGGGGCGCGCGCTGGGGGCGTTCCTCCGCGAGATCGGCGGGCTCTCACCGGAGGACGCCCGCGCACGGCTGCTGGCGGCCGGTCTCGACGCCTGGGCCGCCGACAACACCCTGTCGTACCTCGACGAGCAGCGCCGCTCCTGCGGCCACGTCCCGGACGACCGGACCGTCCTCGTGGAGCGGTTCCGTGACGAGCTGGGCGACTGGCGGGTGGTCGTCCACTCCCCGTTCGGCGCGCAGGTGCACGCCCCGTGGGCGCTGGCGCTCAGCGCCCGTCTCGCCGAGCGGTACGGCATGGACGCCCAGGTGATGCACGCCGACGACGGCATCGTGCTGCGGCTGCCCGACGCCGATCTGATGGGCCTGGACCTGCTGGACTTCGATCCCGCGCAGGACCCCGCCCAGGACCCGGTACCGCCCCCCGGCCTCTCGTACGACAGCGAGCAGCCGCCCGTCGGTGCGGCGGACGTGACGTTCGACCGGGGCGAGATCGGACAGATCGTCACCGACCAGGTCGGCGGTTCGGCGTTGTTCGCCTCCCGGTTCCGCGAGTGCGCGGCCCGCGCCCTGCTGCTGCCGCGCCGCAGCCCCGGCAAACGGACCCCGCTCTGGCAGCAGCGTCAGCGCGCCGCGCAACTCCTCCAGGTCGCCTCCGAGTTCGGCTCCTTCCCGATCGTCCTGGAAGCGGTCCGCGAATGCCTCCAGGACGTCTTCGACGTCCCCGGGCTCACGGAACTCATGGGCGACATCGAGGCACGCCGTGTCCGGCTGGTCGAGGTGACCACCCCGGAGCCCTCGCCCTTCGCCCGCTCCCTCCTGTTCGGCTACGTCGCCCAGTTCCTGTACGAGGGCGACTCGCCCCTGGCCGAGCGGCGGGCCGCCGCCCTCTCCCTCGACTCCCATCTGCTGGCGGAGCTCCTCGGCCGGGCGGAGCTGCGCGAACTGCTCGACGCGGACGTCCTGACCGAGCTGGAGCGGGAGCTCCAGTGGCTGACGGAGGACCGCAGGGTCAAGGACGCCGAGGGCGTCGCCGATGTTCTCCGGGTCCTCGGCCCGCTCACCGACGCGGAGCTGGCCGGGCGCGGCGCCCATCCGGACTGGGCGCCGGAGCTGGCCGCCGCCCGCCGGGCCGTCCGGGTCCGGATCGCCGGAGTGGACCACTGGGCCGCGATCGAGGACGCGGGACGCCTGCGGGACGCGCTGGGCACCGCCCTCCCGGTCGGCGTCCCCGAGGCGTTCACCGAACCGGTGAAGGACCCCCTGGGCGACCTCCTCTCCCGGTACGCCCGTACGCACGGCCCGTTCACCTCCGCCGGGGCCGCCGCCCGGTTCGGTCTGGGCACGGCCGTCACGGACGGGGCGCTGCAACGGCTCTCGGCGTCCGGCAGGATCGTCCAGGGCGAGTTCCATCCGGCCGGCATCGGCCAGGAGTGGTGCGACGCCACCGTGCTGCGCCGACTGCGCCGCCGTTCGCTCGCCGCCCTCCGGCACGAGCTGGAACCGGTCCCGTCCGCCGCCCTCGCAGGCTTCCTTCCGCAGTGGCAGCACCTGGGCAGCAACAGCCTGCGCGGAATCGACGGGCTGGCCCGCGCCGTCGAGCAGTTGCAGGGGGCGCCCGTCCCGGCGTCGGCGCTGGAGAAGCTGATCCTGCCGGGCCGGGTGACGGGCTACACCCCGGCGCTGCTCGACGAGCTGACCACCACCGGCGAGATCGTCTGGGCCGGTGCCGGCGCCCTGCCGGGCAAGGACGGCTGGCTGTCCCTCTACCCCGCCGACAGCGCGCCGTTGCTGCTCCCGCCCCCGCACCCGCTCGAACTCGGCGCGTTGCACGAATCCGTCCTGACCGCCCTGACCGGCGGATACGGACTGTTCTTCCGGCAGATCGCCGACCAGGTCCGCGCCACCACGCACCCGGACTGCACCGATCCGCAACTGGCCGACGCCATCTGGGACCTGGCCTGGTCGGGCCGGCTCACCAACGACACACTGGCGCCGCTGCGTTCGCTCCTGGGTTCCGGCCGCACCGCCGGGTCGACGGCCCACCGCGCCAGACGGAACGTCCCGCGCGGACGCTACGGATCGCTCACCACCGCCCCCCGGCCCGCCTCGCGGACGGGCCCGCCGACCGTCTCGGGCCGCTGGTCCCTGCTGCCCACCGCCGAGCCCGACCCCACGCACCGCGCGCACGCCCTGGCCCGTACGCTCCTGGACCGCCACGGGGTGGTCACCCGCGGCGCGGTCCAGGCCGAAGGGGTCGAGGGCGGCTTCTCCGCGGCGTACCGCGTCCTCTCCGCCTTCGAGGACAACGGGCAGGCCCGGCGCGGCTACGTCGTCGAGGGACTGGGGGCGGCCCAGTTCGCGATGGACGGCGCGGTCGACCGGCTGCGCGCCACGTCCACCGCCCTCGACCGTGCGGAGCCCGGTGCCGTGCCGCGCGCCCTGGTCCTCGCGGCGGCGGATCCGGCCAATGCCTACGGTGCGGCACTGCCCTGGCCCGAGCCGCCGGACGGTGCCGGGCACAAACCAGGCCGTAAGGCCGGTGCCCTGGTGGTCCTGGTCGGCGGCGAGCTGACGCTGTACATGGAGCGCGGCGGCAAGACGCTGCTGGCCTGGCCCACCGATCCGGACGACCCCGCCCTCCTCGCGGCGGCCGGGGCGCTGGCGGCGGCGGCCCGTGCGGGGGCCCTCGGCACGGTCATGGTGGAGCGCACCAACGGCGCCTCGGCCCTGACCTCTCCCCTGGGCCGCACGCTGGAGGCGGCCGGCTTCCTCGCGACCCCCAGAGGACTCCGTCTGCGCGCCTGAACCCCCGACGGCCGAGCCCCATGCCCGGCCGACTGCGGGGACGCGCCCGGTCGGCCGCGGAGGCACGCCCCGCATCATGGAGGCATGCCCGAAGGAGACACCGTCCTGCAGACCGCCGAGCGTCTGCGCGCCGCGCTGGCCGGCCGAACCCTGACCCGTTTCGACCTGCGAGTGCCCCGGTTCGCCACCGCCGACCTCACCGGCCGGACGGTGCTGGGCGCCGTTCCGCGCGGCAAGCACATCCTCGTCCGGTTCGAGGGCGACCTCACCCTGCACAGCCACCTCCGGATGGACGGGGCCTGGCACGTCCACGCCGCGGGTGAGCGTTGGCGCGGCGGCCCCGCCCATCAGATCCGCGCCGTCCTCGCCAACGCGCGGCACACCGCGGTCGGTTACCGGCTGCCCGTGCTCGAACTGCTCCGCACCCGGGACGAGGAGAAGGCCGTCGGCCATCTCGGTCCCGATCTGCTGGGGCCCGACTGGGACTCCGGGAGGGCCCTGCGCAATCTGCTCGCCGACCCCGACCGTCCCCTCGGGGAAGCCCTGCTGGACCAGCGCAACCTGGCCGGAATCGGCAACATCTACAAGGCCGAGCTCTGTTTCATGGCCCGCGTCACCCCTTGGCTCCCGGTCGGAGAACTGCCCGCCCCCGTCGCCACCCGCCTGGTCACAACGGCCAAACAGCTCCTCGAAGCCAACCGCGACCGCCCCGTGCGCACCACCACGACCGCACGGACCGCGCCACGCGGACAGGGCCCGAGGGATCGGCTCTGGGTCCACGGCAGGGCCGACCGTCCCTGTCTGCGTTGCGGCACCCCCGTCCGCGTCGCGGATCAGGGCACCCGCCCCACCTACTGGTGTCCGCGCTGCCAGTCGGGCCCCACGGGCTGAGGCCCGCCCGAAAGCCCCGCACCACCAGTTGACGGGCCGTCAGATTCAGTCGTACCGTCCGGGCATGCCCCGCATCGCGTACGACCTCACGGACCGCACCGCGTTCGTCACCGGCGCGGCGAGCGGCATCGGCCGCGCCTGCGCCCTTCTGATCGCGGCCGCGGGCGCCACCGTGCACTGCGCCGACCGTGACGAGAAGGGCCTGGTGGAGACCCGGGACCTGATCACCGCGGCGGGCGGCACGTCCCGCACCCACGTCCTCGACGTCACCGACAGCGACCGGGTCCGCGCGGCGGTGGCCGCCGCGGGCGACCTGGACGTCCTGGTCGCCGTCGCCGGGGTCATGCACACGAGCAGCGTCCTCGACACCGCGGACGAGGACCTCGATCGTGTGCTCGCGGTCAACTTCAAGGGCGTTCTGTACGTCTGCCGGGAAGTGGCGCGCGGCATGATCGCGCGCGGCGCACCGGGTTCCCTGGTCACCATGGCCTCGGGGGCGGTCGACGCCGCCGCTCCGGGACTGCTCTGCTACAGCGCGGCCAAGGCGGCGGTCGTCCAGCTGACCAGGACCCTCGCGACCGAGCTGGGGCCGCACGGCATCCGGGTCAACGCCGTCGCCCCGGGCTGGATCCGTACGCCCATGACAGCCCGCCACGACGCGGAGCAGCAGCACCGGACGGAGGCCGCGATGGCGCGGATCTCACCGCTCGGAAGGGTCGGCGAACCCGAGGACGTCGCCCACACCGTGCTTCATCTCGCCTCCGACGCGTCGGCCTTCATGACCGGCCAGATCCTCCGCCCGAACGGCGGCGTAGCCATGCCCTGGTGATGCGCCGACCGCGCACCGCGTACCGCACGCCCACGGAATGCCAGTGCCGCGCCCACCCCACCGCAGCGACCGGCCACCGCCCCATGCCCCCGCCCGTGCCCTCGACACCGGGGACGTTCGGGACCATGCGCCTGCCGGCCCTGCGCATCCCCGCCGACCGGGCGGCCACATGCACGGGCAGCAGGCTCAGTCCCCATCCGCCCGCCGCCACCGCACCCTCGACGAGCCCCGTATGGGCCGGTTCCAGCACGAGCCGCAGCACGGCCCACCACCACACCCCGCCGAGAACGAGCGCCGGCACCCATCGCCGTACCATGGCTGCCTCCTCCGGCCGAACCTAGTGCGGCGCGTTCATCGGCGGGAGGGCGCATCGGGGTGCGCCACCGGCGCCCCGTTCGCAGCTGCGGACCGTTGCGCGCTCTCGCCCCGAAGCCCCCGAAGCCCTCGTGAAGCCCCTGAAAGCCCCGCAGAGCTCCTTGGAGCCCCGCAGAGCCCGAGAATCCCGAAACACGCCGCCCACCCTCGCGGCCCGGGTCCGGCCGGGCCCGTACGACCTGCCACCGTCCCGTTCTCCGCAGTCTCACCCGACACCGCCCGCACCGCATCCGCTCCGGAGCGGAACGAACCGCACCACTCCCTCCCGGACCCCGCGCGGAACAGCCCCGGACCCCGCGCGGAACAGCCCGGCCGCCCGCACCGGGACCGTGCGGGAGCCCCCGCCCCGACATCACCGAGCCCCCACCGCATCGGGTGGGGGCTCGGCGCGAGCGAGGTCAGCGCTCGTCGTCGCGAAGTGAGCCCTTCATGTCCTTCGCCCGCTTCTCGGCGTCGCTCATGGCGCTCTTGGCCTGACCCTTGGCCTGGTCCATCTTGCCCTCGGCCTGCTTGCGCTGGTCGCCGGTCATCTTGCCCATGGCTTCCTTGGCCTTGCCCTTGATCTTGTCCTTGGCGCCTTCGTCGACCATTGCGACTCCTTCGGGAGGTAGCGGCAGCGCTCCGCGCCGTTCCTGACGGAGCGGGGCGCGGCTGGACAGGTGCAGGATCCTGCACCCGGACGGGGTGGAGCCGGTGCAGATTCCTGCACGCGAGCGGACGGCGCGAGCCGTCCCGGGCTCAGCGGGCTCTCTCGTCCCGAACATTCACCCACGGGGGAACGAGTGCCACAAATCGGTCACCGGGGAATCACCCCGCCACGCCCCGGGAAGAACCCGCCGGAAAGAACCCGTCCCACCGCCCACACCCCGGCGGGCACACGGGAAAGGCCGGGCAGGCGCAGGGAACATGCAGAAGCCCCGGCCGTCCCTCCAGGGGACGACCGGGGCTTCGACGCCAGGCCCGACCGGGTGGATCAGGCGGCGACGACATCCACCGCTTCCGTGGGCGCCTTGATGGTCACCCGGCCCGTCGGCACACCTGCCACCGACGTCACGGAGACGGAATTGAGCATTGGCCGCACCGGTACGGGGACCGGATCACTGGCTGCTGCCGACTCGGCCAGTTCGGCCAGCGACAGCTCATCGCTCACTTCACGCATGAGCTCGGACATCCGTACATCAAGCGCGTCGCAAATGGCGGAGAGCAGTTCGGAGGATGCCTCCTTCTGCCCCCGCTCCACCTCGGAGAGATAGCCGAGCGAGACTCGGGCGGACGAGGAGACTTCGCGCAGAGTACGGCCTTGGCGCTGGCGCTGCCGACGCAGCACGTCACCAAGCAGGCGACGGAGCAGAATCATCGGTGGCTCCCTCCTCGGACCGCGTAGCCGCATCCTTCACGCCCCACCGTACCGCCTTGCGCCGCGGCCGTGCGGGGAGCGATGTCGTGTTCACTCAGGGCTGCAAACATCAATTCCCCCCGTTCTGTTCCGTATCCTGTGCCCTTGCGTTCTTGCCGAGTTCGGCGGACAGCAATGCGAGCACGCTGCGCACGCTCTCTTTACGGATGTCCGCCCGCCCGCCGTTCAATCGCAGCGCGGCCATTTTCTCCGCGCCGCCCGGCCCGGCCACCGCAACATAGACCGTGCCGACGGGCTTGCCGTCCTGCGGATCGGGACCCGCGACCCCGGTGGTCGCCATCCCCCAGTCCGCCCCCAGCACACGGCGTACACCGATCGCCATCTGCCGTGCCACCTCCGGGTCGACCGCCCCGCGCTCCGCCAGCAGGGTGCCGTCGACGCCCAGCACGTCCCGCTTCAGGGGCGTCGCGTACGCCGTCACGGACCCTCGGAAGGAACGCGAGGCACCGGGCACGGACGTCAGCTCCGCCGCCACCAGACCGCCGGTCAGCGACTCGGCGACGGCGAGTGTCTCGCCCCGCCCCGTGAGCAGCTCCAGCACCCTGGCCGCGGCAGTCACCGCTCGGCCTCCGCCGAGTCACGGTCGTCCCGGGCCCCGGCGGCCCGCGCGGCTTCCGCCCGCTCGGCAGCGAGTCCCCGACGGCGCAGCACGACGGCCTGACGCACGTAGTCGAGTCCGGTGACGACCGTCAGCACGACGGCCACCGCCATCACCCAGAAGCGCAGGGTGGCGAGCGGACCGGTCAGCGCCAGAACATACATCCCGACGGCCGTTCCCTGCGCCAGGGTTTTCATCTTCCCGCCGCGACTGGCCGGAATCACCGCATGCCGTATCACCCAGAAACGCATCAGCGTGATGCCGAGCTCGCGGAAGAGGATGACGCCCGTGACCCACCAGGGCAGGTCCCCGAGGTACGACAGGCAGATCAGCGCCGCGCCCATGATCGCCTTGTCCGCGATCGGGTCGGCGATCTTCCCGAAGTCGGTGACCAGGTTGTACGTGCGTGCCAGGTGGCCGTCGAACAGGTCGGTGATCATCGCGATGGCGAAGGCCGCCCAGGCGAAGGACCGCCATACCGGGTCGTACCCGCCGTTGTGCAGCAGCAACATGACGAAGCCGGGCACCAGGACCAGCCGCAGCATGGTGAGCAGATTGGCGATGTTCCACAGGCTGGCCTGATTCACGGCCGCCGCGCCCAGCTTGCCGCCGCGGACCGGCTTCGTGCCGGATCCACCTGCCGCGGATGCCGGGGCTCCCGTCATCTGGCCGCCTCCACGAGTTCGGAACACTCGGCCACCAGGTCCACTCCTTCGGTGCCCACAACCTTTGCCTCGACCATAAGGCCGGGAACGAGGCCCTCGCGTGTGGTGAAGAGCACCTGCCCGTCCGTCTCGGGAGCCTGGTGCGCCGCGCGCCCCACCGCCCCGTCCTCGTCGTCCACGGACTCGACCAGCACCTGGAGGGACTCCCCGAGGCGCTCCTCGGCGCGCTGCGAGGTCAGCTCCTCGGCCAGCTGCGAGATGTGCGCGAGCCGCTCCGCGATGACGTCGGCGTCCAGCTTGTTGTCGTAGCCGACCGCCTCGGTGCCCTCCTCGTCGGAGTAGCCGAAGACGCCGATGGCGTCGAGCCTGGCGCCGGTGAGGAAGCGTTCCAGCTCCGCGAGGTCGGCCTCGGTCTCGCCGGGGAAGCCCACGATGAAGTTGGAGCGGGCACCGGCCTGCGGGGCCTTGCTCCGGATGGTGTCCAGGAGCTCCAGGAACCGGTCGGTGTCCCCGAAGCGCCGCATCGCCCGCAGCACGCCGGGCGCCGAGTGCTGGAACGACAGGTCGAAGTAGGGCGCGACCTTGGGCGTCGAGGTCAGTACGTCGATGAGGCCGGGCCGCATCTCGGCCGGCTGCAGGTAGCTGACCCGGATCCGCTCGATGCCCTCGACGTCGGCGAGCTCCGGCAGCAGCGTCTCCAGCAGCCGGATGTCGCCGAGGTCCTTGCCGTAGGAGGTGTTGTTCTCGGAGACCAGCATCACCTCCTTGACGCCCTGCTCGGCCAGCCAGCGGGTCTCCTGGAGCACGTCCGAGGGGCGCCGCGAGATGAAGGACCCGCGGAAGGACGGAATCGCGCAGAAGGAGCAGCGGCGGTCGCAGCCGGACGCGAGCTTCACGGAGGCGACGGGGCTGGTGCCCAGCCGTCGGCGCAGGGGCGCCCGGGGGCCGGAGACCGGGGCCACGCCCTCGGGGAGGTCCTCGGGGGCCGGGGCCGCCTCCTGGGCGTGCCCCGGCAGCGCCACGGCGGCGTCCTGCCGCTCGGCCGGGCTGATCGGCAGCAGCTTGCGGCGGTCGCGCGGGGTGTGCGAGGCGTGGATGCCGCCGTTGAGGATGGTCTGGAGGCGGTCCGAGATGTCGGCGTAGTCGTCGAAGCCGAGCACTCCGTCCGCTTCGGGCAGGGCCTCGGCGAGGTCCTTGCCGTAGCGCTCGGCCATGCAGCCGACGGCGACCACGGCCTGGGTTCTGCCGTGGTCCTTCAGATCGTTCGCTTCGAGCAGGGCGTCGACGGAGTCCTTCTTGGCGGCTTCGACGAATCCACACGTGTTGACGACGGCGACATCGGCGTCGGAGGCATCCTGGACGAGCTCCCAGCCGTCCGCTGCCAAGCGGCCTGCAAGCTCCTCCGAGTCCACCTCGTTACGGGCGCAGCCAAGGGTGACAAGGGCGACGGTACGGCGTTCGGGCATGGACTCAAGACTACTTTGTCCCGGCACTGGCCCTGCCGCGCAGGGTTGCGCCGTCGCTCCGGGTGACGAAAGCGGCGGGCACCCGGCCATCGGCCGGGTGCCCGCCTGGTACGGACGGCGCCCGAAATACGGTCGTGTACGCGTCAGCCGACCGCGGGGTCACCCTTCGTGTACGAAAGCCGTTCGACCTGGCCGGGCTGGAACTCGTCCTCGACCTTCTTGCCGTTCACGAAGAGCTCGATCGAGCCGGCGTTCCCGAGAACGAGGTCGACCCGCTCCTGGTCCTGGAAGGTCTTGGACTGGCCCTGGAGCAGCAGACCGTCGAAGAGGAGCCGGCCGTTGTGGTCCTTGGCCGAGATCCAGCTCTTGCCCTGGTTGGCGCTGAGCCGCACGGTCACCTTGTCCCTGGGGGCCGCGGCGATAGCGCTGTCGGACGGTTCCGGCTTGGGATCGACGGGCTTGCCGGTCTTCGGGGCGGGGGTCTTCTTGTCGGGCGTCGAGCCCTCGGCGACCTGGGTGGCCGCGGTGTCGTCGTCGCCGCCCTTGAAGGCGGTGAAGCCGACGAAACCGACGACGGCGACGATCGCCGCGACCATGGCCGCCGTCCAATTGGGCCGACGGGGTTCGGAACGGATGCGTTCGGCTTCGAACAGCGGTGCCGCGGGCGTGGGCGCGGGACGGCCGCCGTGCTCGGCGTCGTACTGCGAAACCAGCGGTTCCGGATCGAGTCGGACGGCACGCGCCAACGTACGGATATGGCCGCGGGCGTACACGTCGCCGCCGCAGCGGGAGAAGTCGTCCGCTTCGATCGCGTGCACGATGGGGATGCGCACCCGGGTGGACGAACTGATCTCTTCGACCGTGAGACCTGCGGCGATGCGAGCCTGCTGAAGCACTCGACCGATCGAAGGCCGGTCGTCTTCGGGGGAGTTGCCGATGGACACGGGGGCGCCTTTCGAGCGTGAGCCACCTGCTGGGTGTTCAGTCTAGGGGGGGTACGAAAGGGTGGGGCAACCGGGAGGAAGGACTTTGTCCTCCATCGGAATCGAACATCGCCCCGAATCTGCCGGACCACCCTGGGGAAGGACAATTCTGCCGTCCTTCCCCTCAAGTTGACGTACGACCCGACGAAACGGTTGCCCGTACTTCCACTACTGGGCGGATTCCCCGCGGATCAGTGCCAACACCCCGTCCAGCTCGTCCGGTTTCACCATGACGTCGCGCGCCTTGGAACCCTCGCTCGGTCCGACGATGTTCCGCGACTCCATCAGGTCCATCAGCCGGCCGGCCTTGGCGAAGCCGACCCGCAGCTTGCGCTGGAGCATCGAGGTGGAGCCGAACTGGGTGGAGACGACCAGTTCGGCGGCCTGGCAGAGCAGGTCGAGGTCGTCGCCGATGTCCTCGTCGATCTCCTTCTTCTGCTTCGTGCCCACCACGACGTCGTCGCGGAAGACCGGGGCCATCTGGTCCTTGCAGTGCTGGACGATGGCCGCGACCTCGTCCTCGGTGACGAAGGCGCCCTGCATACGGGTGGGCTTGTTGGCCCCCATGGGCAGGAACAGGCCGTCGCCCTTGCCGATGAGCTTCTCCGCGCCGGGCTGGTCCAGGATGACCCGGCTGTCGGCCAGCGAGGAGGTGGCGAAGGCGAGCCGGGAGGGCACGTTCGCCTTGATCAGACCGGTGACGACGTCGACCGACGGCCGCTGGGTCGCCAGCACCAGGTGGATGCCGGCGGCGCGGGCCAGCTGGGTGATGCGGACGATGGCGTCCTCCACGTCGCGCGGGGCGACCATCATCAGATCCGCGAGCTCGTCGACGATCACCAGCAGGTACGGGTAGGGCGAGAGCTCGCGCTCGCTGCCCTCCGGCGGCTTGACCTTGCCGTTGCGGACGGCCTGGTTGAAGTCGTCGATGTGCCGGTACCCGAACGCGGCGAGGTCGTCGTACCGCAGGTCCATCTCCCGCACGACCCATTGGAGGGCCTCGGCGGCGCGCTTCGGGTTGGTGATGATCGGCGTGATCAGGTGCGGGATGCCCTCGTACGCGGTCAGCTCGACGCGCTTGGGGTCGACCAGGACCATGCGGACGTCGTCCGGGGTCGCCCGCACCATGATCGAGGTGATCAGGCAGTTGATGCAGGACGACTTGCCGGAACCGGTCGCACCGGCCACCAGCACGTGCGGCATCTTCGCCAGGTTGGCCATCACGTAGCCGCCCTCGACGTCCTTGCCGAGCGCGACGAGCATCGGGTGGTCGTCCTCGGCGGCGTCCGCCAGGCGCAGCACGTCACCGAGGTTGACCATCTCCCGGTCGGTGTTGGGGATCTCGATGCCGACCGCGGACTTGCCCGGGATCGGGGAGATGATCCGGACGTCGGGGCTGGCGACGGCGTACGCGATGTTCTTGGCGAGCGCGGTGATCCGCTCGACCTTCACCGCGGGGCCGAGCTCCACCTCGTACCGCGTGACCGTCGGGCCGCGGGTGAAGCCGGTGACGGCGGCGTCGACCTTGAACTCGGTGAAGACGTTCGTCAGCGCGGCGACGATCGCGTCGTTGGCGGCGCTGCGGGTCTTGCCGGGTCCGCCGCGCTCCAGCAGGTCGAGCGAGGGCAGCGAGTAGGTGATGTCGCCGGAGAGCTGGAGCTGCTCGGCGCGGGCCGGCAGCGGCTGGGACTGCGAGTCGGGGACGGACTTCGTCAGGTCGGGCACGCCGCCCGGAGGCGTCGCCTGCTTCCCCCCTCCGAAGGAGGGTTCGCCCTCCCTGGCGCCGGGCACCGGTGTGCCCGGACGCTCGCGCTCGACGGAGACGCCCTGCGTGAGATCGGCGACGAGCGGCGAGGGCGGCATTCCGTTGAGCACGGCCCCGTCGAGCGCGGCGGCCGCGGCGGCGGCCACGTCCACCGCGTCCATGGTGCGGTTCGTCGCGGGCTGCGCGACGGCCTTGCGCGGCTTGCGGCGCCTGGAGAGCGCCTCGGCCTCGGCCTGGTCGGGGTCGTACTCGGCGGGTGCCTCGGAGCGGCGGGCCGTGGAACGGCGGGAGCGTGCGGGCAGTGCCTCGCGCCACTGCTCGTCGTAGCGCTCGTCGTCGTTCTCCTCGTCCTCCTCGGGGTCGTGCGCGGGCTGGATGAGACCCAGCCTGGTGCCGAGCAGCCGGAGGCGCTGCGGGATGGCGTTCACCGGGGTGGCGGTGACGACCAGCAGCCCGAAGACGGTGAGCAGGAGCAGCAGGGGGACGGCGAGGACCTCGCCCATCGTGTGGATCAGCGGTTTGGAGGCCGCCCAGCCGATGAGCCCGCCGGCGTCCTGCATCGCGGTGGTGCCGTCGTCCCGGCCGGGCGCACCGCACGCGATGTGCACCTGTCCGAGCACCCCGACGACCAGGGCGGACAGTCCGATGACGATGCGGCCGTTGGCCTCGGGCTTCTGCGGGTAGAGGATCAGCCGTACGGCGATGGCGCCGAGCAGTATCGGCACGAGCAGGTCGAGCCTGCCGAAGGCGCCGGTGACGAGCATCTCCACGAGGTCGCCGACGGGACCGCGCAGGTTCGACCAGGTGCCCGCGGCGACGACGAGGGCGAGGCCGAGCAGCAGCAGCGCGACGCCGTCCTTGCGGTGTGCGGGGTCGAGCCCCTTGGCGCCGCGGCCTATGCCGCGGAGCATCGCTCCGACGGCATGGGCCGCACCGAGCCAGACGGCGCGCGCCACCCGGTACACACCGGCGGTGGGCGACGGCGCGGGTTTGGGCGCGGCGGCTTTCTTGGCCACCGCCTTCTTGGCGGGTGCCTTCTTCGCGGGCGCGGTCTTCTTCGCGGCGGGTTTCTTCGCGGGCGCGGCTTTCTTCACCGGAGCGGCTTTCTTGGCCGGCCCCGGGGTACGGCCGGCGCGCTTCGCGGTGCCCGCCGTGCCCTGGGAACCCTTGCCGGACGTACGTGAGGCCATGGTGCCGAGGTTACCTGTGTCGACAGCCGTGAACACGTGTGCCTGCCGCTTCACCCGTCCGTGTCGCTGTACGGAGGACGCGAACTGACGCGGCCTCACTGCCGGAGGCCAGGATTCCGCACTTTCCGCACGAGGGACCGACGGGAACGGCCGAGTGGGAAGGAGAGTTGGGCCGGAGTCCCGGCAACCGCCCTTCCCCGGCCGGAAGTCGTGTCGCACGGCCGCGGCGTCACGTTCTCGAACCGTCGGCGACCGAACCGCCGACGACCGGTGACCGCCCACGCCCCGGCCGTACGGCGTCGCACGACGCGCTCGGCCCGCTCACCGACGATCACGGCCGCGGCCGCGCGCGTACGGCGTCAGGAGGGAAGGGGACTGCCGCTTCCCGTACCGGGCTCTAGGGCGTCGAGCGCCCGGCGCAGCCCGGTCAGCTTGCGCTCCAGATGAGCGGCGGTGGCCACCGCCGCGGCGTCCGCGGACTCGTCGTCCAGCTGCTTGGAGAGCGCCTCGGCCTGCTCCTCGACGGCCGCGAGCCGCGCCGAGAGTTCGGCCAGCAGCCCGGCGGGCTCCCGGCCCTGGTCGTCCGTGCCGGTGTCGCCCTCCAGCTGGAGCCGCAGCAGCGCCGCCTGTTCGCGCAGCTTGCAGTTCTTCGTGTACAGCTCGACGAAGACCGAGACCTTGGCCCGCAGCACCCACGGGTCGAACGGCTTCGAGATGTAGTCCACCGCGCCCGCCGCGTAACCCCGGAAGGTGTGGTGCGGACCGTGGTTGATCGCAGTGAGAAAGATGATCGGGATGTCCCGGGTCCGCTCCCGCCGCTTGATGTGCGCGGCGGTCTCGAAACCGTCCATGCCCGGCATCTGGACGTCCAGCAGAATGACCGCGAAGTCGTCCGTGAGCAGCGCTTTGAGCGCTTCCTCCCCTGACGATGCCCGTACCAGTGTCTGATCGAGCGCAGAGAGGATGGCCTCCAGCGCCAGCAGATTCTCCGGCCGGTCATCGACCAGGAGGATCTTGGCCTTCTGCACCATGGCCCGTCCTCCTCGCCCCGGAATCGCACCGGGCGCCGCCCCAGGGGACGACTCCCTTGCGCCGTCCGTCCTTGTGCCGGTCATGGTAGCCGCACCCCGACCGTCGCCACACCCTGTCACCGCGATGTCACTGTGCACGCAGAAGAAACGCGGCGGGAGACCAGAAGGTTCCCCGCACGCCGCGTCCTCACACCTCTACGAGCACAACCGATCAGCAACTCATCACATTTCTCTCCACTAACGATCACTCTCCCCGCATCCACTGCTCCATGACGGAGAGAAGGTGATCGGGATCGACGGGCTTGGTGACGTAGTCGGAAGCACCGGATTCGATCGCCTTCTCCCGGTCCCCCTTCATCGCCTTCGCGGTCAGCGCGACGATCGGCAGCCCGGCGAACTGCGGCATCCGGCGGATCGCCGTCGTCGTGGCGTACCCGTCCATCTCCGGCATCATGATGTCCATCAGTACGACCGTCACATCGTCGTGCTGCTCCAGGACTTCGATGCCCACCCGGCCGTTCTCCGCGTAGAGCACCGTGAGGCCGTGCTGCTCCAGCACGCTGGTGAGCGCGAAGACGTTGCGGATGTCGTCGTCGACGATCAGCACCTTCTCGCCGCGGAACCGGAACGTCCTGCGGACCTCCGGCTCCTCCTGCCCGGCGAGCGCCCACGGCTCCGGCTCGGCCGTCGGCGCGGCGGTCCTCGGCGGCAGTGCGGGGCGGCGCTCCACGGCGCCCGCGCTCCTGCGGCGGTACGGCGCCACCCCGGCCGCGCCGGACGGCTCCGGCGCCGCGGTCGTCCGGTCCGGTCCGGAACCGATCTCCGGGAGCCCGCCCTCCACGGCCTCGGCGCCGGCGTCTCCGGGGCCGATCTGCGGGTACCCCTGCGGCGGCAGCTCGCCCGGGTGCAGCGGCAGGTAGAGCGTGAACGTCGAACCGCGGCCCGGCTCGCTCGCCGCGTGGATCTCACCGCCCAGCAGCCGGGCGATCTCCCGGCTGATGGACAGCCCGAGCCCCGTACCGCCGTACTTGCGGCTGGTCGTGCCGTCCGCCTGCTTGAACGCCTCGAAGATCACCAGCATCTTGCTGGAGGCGATCCCGATGCCCGTGTCGGTGACCGAGAAGGCGATCAGCCCGGCGTCTGCCTCGGTCAGCGAGCCGGCTTCCAGGAGCTGTTCCCGGATCGCGTTCGGAACGTCCTTGTCGGCGCGCCGGATCACCAGCTCGACCGCCCCGCTGTCGGTGAACTTCACCGCGTTGGACAGCAGGTTGCGCAGCACCTGCAACAGCCGCTGCTCGTCCGTGTTCAGAGTCGCGGGGAGCTCCGGCGAGACCCGTACGGAGAAGTCGAGCCCCTTCTCCGCGGTGAGCGGCCGGAAGGTCGCCTCCACGTAGTCGACCAGCTGGACCAGTGCGATCCGGGTCGGGCTGACGTCCATCTTGCCCGCCTCGACCTTCGTCAGGTCGAGGATGTCGTTGATCAGCTGGAGCAGGTCGGAACCGGCCCCGTGGATCGTCTCGGCGAACTCCACCTGCTTCGGGGAGAGGTTCCCCTCCGCGTTGTCCGCGAGCAGCTTGGCCAGGATGAGCAGCGAGTTGAGCGGCGTGCGCAGTTCGTGCGACATGTTCGCCAGGAACTCGGACTTGTAGCGCATCGAGACGGCGAGCTGCTCGGCGCGCTCCTCCAGGACCTGCCGGGCCTCTTCGATCTCGGTGTTCTTGACCTCGATGTCGCGGTTCTGCCGGGCCAGCAGCTCGGCCTTCTCCTCCAGCTCGGCGTTGGACTCCTGGAGCGCCTTCTGCCGGTTCTCCAGCTCCTTCGACCGGTCCCGGAGCTGCTCGGCCAGCTTCTGCGACTGTTCGAGAAGCTTCTCGGTCTTCGTGTTGACGCTGATGGTGTTGACGCTCGTCGCGATCATCTCGGCGAGCTGATTGAGGAAGTCCCGCTGGATGTGGGTGAACGGCTGGAACGACGCCAGCTCGATCACGCCGAGGACCTTCCCCTCGAAGAGCACCGGAAGCACGATCACGTGCGCGGGCGGCGCCTCGCCGAGGCCGGAGGAGATCTTCAGGTACCCCGGCGGGACGTTGTCCACCTGGATGGTCCGCTTCTCCTCCGCGGCCGTGCCGATGAGCGTCTCGCCGGGCCGGAACGACGTCGGCATCGAGCCCGCCGAATACCCGTAACTGCCCCTCATCCGGAGCTCGTACGCGTTGTCCTCGTCGCTGTCGACGCCCACCGCTTCGGTGTCGCCGGTGGGCATCGCCAGGAAGAACGCGCCGTGCTGCGCGGAGACGACCGGGGTCAGCTCGCTCATGATCAGCGAGGCCACGTCGTCGAGGTCGCGGCGCCCCTGCATCAGGCCGGAGATCCGGGCCAGGTTGCCCTTGAGCCAGTCCTGTTCCTTGTTGGTCGCCGTGGTGTCACGCAGGTTGGCGATCATCGTGTTGATGTTGTCCTGCAGGGCCTGGATCTCGCCCGCCGAGTCCACGTCGATCTTCAGGTTGAGATCGCCCCGGGTCACCGCCGTGGCGACGGCCGCGATGGCCCGCACCTGACGGGTGAGGTTGCCGGCCATCTCGTTCACCGACTCGGTCAGGTCGCGCCAGGTGCCGTCGACGTCCCGGACCCGGGCCTGGCCGCCCAACTGCCCCTCCGTGCCCACCTCACGGGCCACCCGGGTCACCTGCTCGGCGAACGAGGACAGCTGGTCCACCATCGTGTTGATGGTGTTCTTCAGCTCCAGGATCTCGCCGCGCGCGTCGATGTCGATCTTCTTGGTGAGGTCGCCCTTGGCGATCGCCGTGGTGACCGCGGCGATCTGGCGCACCTGACCGGTCAGGTTGGACGCCATCGAGTTCACCGACTCGGTGAGGTCCTTCCACGTGCCGAAGACGCCCGACACCTGCGCCTGGCCACCCAGTTCGCCCTCCGTGCCCACCTCGCGGGCGACCCGCGTCACCTCGTCGGCGAACGAGGACAGCGTCTTCACCATCGTGTTGACGGTCTCGGCCAGTTCGGCGACCTCGCCGCGCGCCTCGACGGTGACCTTCTTCGTCAGGTCTCCGTTGGCGACGGCGGACGAGACCCGGGAGATGTTGCGCACCTGGCTGGTCAGATTGTTGGCCATCAGGTTGACGTTGTCGCTGAGGTCCTTCCAGATGCCGGTCGCGCCGCGCACCCGGGCCTGCCCTCCGAGGATGCCCTCGGTACCCACCTCGCGGGCCACCCTGGTCACCTCGTCGGCGAAGTTGAGCAGCTGGTCGACCATCGTGTTGACGGTCGTGACCAGTTCGAGGATCTCGCCCTTGGCGTCGACGGTGATCTTCTTGGAGAGGTCCCCGTTGGCGACCGCGGTGGTGACCTCGGCGATGTTGCGGACCTGAAGGGTCAGGTTGTTCGCCATGCCGTTGACGGACTGGGTGAGGTCCTTCCACGTACCGGACACGCCCTGCACCTCGGCCTGGCCGCCGAGGATGCCCTCCGTGCCCACCTCGCGGGCCACCCGGGTCACCTGCTCGGCGAAGTTCGAGAGCTGGTCCACCATCGTGTTGAGGACGTTCTTCAGCTCCAGGATCTCGCCCCGGGCGTCCACGTCGATCTTCTGCGACAGGTCGCCCCGCGCCACCGCCGTGGCGACCTGCGCGATGTTGCGGACCTGGGCGGTGAGATTGCCGGCCATGCCGTTCACGGAGTCGGTCAGATCGCGCCACACCCCGGCCACGCCGGGCACCTGCGCCTGGCCGCCGAGCCGTCCCTCCGTGCCCACGTCACGGGCCACCCGAGTCACCTGCTCGGCGAAGGCGGACAGCTGGTCGACCATCGTGTTGATGGTGTTCTTCAGTTCCAGGATCTCACCGCGCGCGTCCACGTCGATCTTCTGCGACAGGTCGCCCTGCGCCACCGCCGTGGTCACCTGGGCGATCTGGCGCACCTGGGAGGTCAGGTTCCCCGCCATGAAGTTGACGGAGTCGGTGAGGTCCTTCCACGTGCCGGACACGCCGTCCACCTCGGCCTGGCCGCCGAGCCGCCCCTCCGTGCCCACGTCGCGCGCCATCCGCGTCACCTGGTCGGCGAACGAGGAGAGCTGCGCCACCATCGTGTTGACGGTGTTCTTCAGCTCCAGCATCTCGCCCGCGACGTCGACGGTGACCTTCCGCGACAGGTCACCGTTGGCCACCGCGGTCGTCACCTGCGCGATGTCGCGGACCTGCCCGGTGAGGTTGCGGAACGCCGCGTTCACCGAGTCGGTGAGGTCCTTCCAGGTGCCCGCCGCGCCCGGCACCTCCGCCTGGCCGCCGAGCCGCCCCTCGATGCCGACCTCACGGGCCACCCGGGTCACTTCCGAACCGAAGGCCTGGAGCTGGTCGACCATCGTGTTGACGGTGTTCTTCAGCCGGAGCATCTCGCCGGCCACGTCGACGGTGACCTTCCGCGACAGGTCACCGTTGGCCACCGCCGTGGTCACCTGCGCGATGTCGCGGACCTGGGTCGTCAGGTTCCGGAAGACCGTGTTCACCGAGTCGGTGAGGTCCTTCCAGGTGCCCGCCGCGCCCGGCACCTTGGCCTGGCCCCCGAGCAGGCCCTCGCCGCCGACCTCGCTGGCCACCCGGGTCACCTCGTCGGCGAAGATCCGCAGCGTGTCGGTCATCTGGTTGATGGTCTCGGCCAGCTGCGCGACCTCGCCGCGGGCGCTCACCGTGACCTTCTGGGTCAGGTCGCCGTTGGCCACGGCCGTGGTGACCTCGGCGATCCCGCGCACCTGGGAGGTGAGGTTCCCGGCCATCGTGTTGACGGAGTCGGTGAGGTCCTTCCACACCCCGGCCACCCCGGGCACGGTCGCCTGGCCGCCCAGTTCGCCCTCCGTGCCCACCTCACGGGCGACCCGCGTCACCTCGGAGGAGAACGAGGACAGCTGGTCGACCATCGTGTTGACGGTGTTCTTCAGCTGAAGCATCTCGCCGGCCACATGGACGGTGACCTTCCGCGACAGATCGCCCTTGGCGACCGCCGTCGTCACGAGAGCGATGTCCCGCACCTGCGCGGTCAGCCGGTACGCCATGGTGTTCACGGAGTCCGTGAGGTCCTTCCACGACCCGGACATCCCGCGCACCTGGGCCTGCCCGCCCAGCTTGCCCTCGGTGCCGACCTCGACCGCGACCCGCGTCACCTGCTCGGTGAACGCCGACAGCTGGTCGACCAGGCTGTTGACCGTACGGGCGACCTTGAGGAACTCGCCCCGCAGCGGCCGCACCGTCTCGTCGGCCGTGTGCGACCGCAGTTCCATCCGCTGTTCGAGATCACCGTCGGCCACCGCCGACAGCACCCGCCCGACCTCCGAGACCGGGCGGGCCAGATCGTCGACCAGTGCGTTGGAGGCGTCGATCGCGGCGGCCCAGGAGCCCTCGCAGGCACCGGTCTCCAGCCGTTCGGTGAGCTTCCCCTCACGCCCCACCACCCGCCGCACCCGGGCCAGCTCGTTGGTGAGGTGGAGATTGCGGTCGGCGACCTCGTTGAAGACCGCCGCGATCTCCGCCATCGGGCCGTCGCCCGAGACGGTCAGACGCCTGCGGAAATTGCCGTCGCGCATCGCCACCAGGCCCGCCAGCAGCCTGTTGAGCGCCGCCGCGTCGACGTCGATGGTTCCATTGCGCTGCTTCTTCACGGACTGTCCGCCTTTTGTGCGCGTACTCGTTCCCCGCGCCGCCACGCCAGACTCCACCGTGTCCCTCCCGCAGGGGTTGACCGTATAGCTCGGGTCCTGTCTGGGAACTTGCCCAGTTCTTCTTCGGCTCATCGCCACTGCCCACCGTCGACGGGTGACCATGCGGACGTCAAATCGTTGAAACGTACCAGGCGCGATACGGGTGGGGGGCAACCTCCGGAGGCTGTCCCCCGTCCCTCTGGCCAAAAGCCCACACTTGTTCGGTCATCTGTCCGTTCCTGCCCGGTCCTGCCCGAAGTCGGCCCTCGTGTACCCGGCACCGAGGCCGAGCGTCTAGCCTGGCAGGCGAATCGAAGCGGCGAGAAACGGGCACAGGACTCGGGGAAGCGACGAGACACCATATGGGGAGTGCTGTGATCACCGCGCGTGCGGCCGCCACCTTCGACCCGGTCGGGCGCTCCGTCGCGACCGCCCGTGCCTTCGTCCGGGACACCCTCCAGGGGTGGGGCTACGCGGATGTCGTCGACGACGCGGTCGTCCTCACCAGCGAGCTGGTGACCAACGCCGT
Organism: Streptomyces sp. NPDC006435; assembly: GCF_040612315.1. Lineage (NCBI taxonomy): Bacteria > Bacillati > Actinomycetota > Actinomycetes > Kitasatosporales > Streptomycetaceae > Streptomyces > Streptomyces sp. NPDC006435. The sequence goes on along the minus strand of NZ_JBEXPY010000058.1, from coordinate 2,941 downwards.
GATCCACGCGGGCACCGCCGCGGACGTGCTGTGCCTGCGTACCGAGGACGGCGTCCGGATCGAGGTCTCCGACCACTATCCGGAACGCGAGATCCCGCTCCAGAGCACGGGGCCCGACTACGCCGGCCCGGACCGGGAGAACGGCCGCGGTCTGCTGCTCTGCGCGGCGCTCGCCACCCGGTGGGGCGTGGAGTACTCGCCCGCCCGCAAGCACGTCTGGTTCCAGCTCGACCTTCCCGAACGCCCGGTGGGCATCCGCTCCGCCGGTCCCCTGCTCCCCGTGGGCCTGCTCCCGGTCGCCGACGAGCGCGTCCGGGTCGCCGTCGTCCAGATCGACCGCTCCGGCTCCATCGCGGCGTGGAACGAGGACGCCACGTTCCTCTTCGGCCACGCCCCGGACCAGGTCACCGGGAAGCAGCTCACCGACTTCACGGCCTGGCCCCAGACGCCCGGCACCAACACGGGCATCGTCGACGCCCTCCAGCTCTCGCGCTGGGAGGGCAGTTACGGGATCCGGGGCGCCGACGGACGCGTCGTCCCCGTATACGCCTCGCACCTGCGGGTCCGGGACACCCACGGCGAGCCCTCCACCGTCTGTCTGCTCGTCCGCGACTACGAGCGCGCCGTGCTCCAGTCCCCGGCCCGCACGCCGGTGTCCGACGTGAACGTCGAGAGCGGCAAGACCGACCCGTTCGAGATCTTCATCGGCTCCCCCGCCCCGGACGACCTCGACGGCCTGCTCCAGCGCACGGTCGAGCGGGCTCGCGACATGCTGGACGCCGATTCGGCCTTCCTGCTGCTGGCCACGGACGACGAGACGGAGCTGGAGGTACGGGCCACCACGGGTCTGCCCTCGGCCCGCCAGCGTTTCGCCCGGGTGCCGGTGGAGGCCGGAACGGGCCGGTACGGCTCCGCCCGGATGCCCGCCGTCCACGAGGACCTCGACAACGTCCCGGGCGCGGTCCCCCTGCTCAACGGCACCGGAATGCGTTCCGTCGTCACCGTGCCGCTGAAGGTCGAGGGCCGGCTCACGGGCTCCCTGGGAGTCGCCGCCGAGGCCGCCGGACGCTACTCGAACGAGGAGGCGCTGCGCCTCCAGTTCGCCGCCGACCGCATCGCGCTGGCCGTCGAGTCGGCCCGCCTGGGCGAGTTGGAACGCCTCCGCCGCGGTTCCCTGTCCTTCCTGGTCGAGGCGTCCGACCTGCTCGCCGGCACCCTCGACCGGGACCAGACCCTGGCGCTGATGGCCCAGATGACGGTCCCCACTCTGGCCACCTGGTGTGCCGTCTACACGATCGCCGACCAGGCCTCGGAGCCCTACCTCTCCTATGTGCTGCACGAGGACGAGGAACGCATCGACGGTCTCAAGGCCCTGCTCTCCAGGATCGCTCCCCCGGACCCCGTGCCGACTCCCGGCGCCCGCGTCTGGACGGCCCCCTCCGAGGCCGCCCACCAGGCCGCCATGCGTACTTCGATGCGCACGCTGGGGCTCGGCGAGACCGGCAGGCTGGGCGAGCCGGGCAGCCTCGGCTCCGGCATCCGCATGACGCTCGCCACCGCGGCCGCGGTGGGCGGCGAGACGGTGGTCCTGCCGCTCGTCGCCCGCAACCGCGTCATCGGCATGCTCACGCTCGGGAAGCCCTCCGACGACCATTTCCGCCAGGAGATCCTGGAGCTGGCCGAGGACCTGTCCCGGCGGGCCGCCCTCGCCCTCGACAACGCCCGCCTGTACTCGGAGCGCATGGCGATCAGCCAGTCCCTGCAACGCAGCCTGCTGCCGCCGGGGCTGCCCGAGGTCCCCAATGTCGAGATCGAGGTCATCTACCGCGCGGCGGGCGAGGGCAACGAGGTCGGCGGCGACTTCTACGACGTCTTCCCGATCCGTGACGGCGCCTACGGCTTCGCCATCGGCGACGTCTGCGGCACGGGTCCGGAGGCCGCGGCCGTTACGGGTCTCGCCCGCCATGCCCTGCGCCTCCTCGCCCGTGAGGGCTTCGGCGGCCCCGCCGTCCTGGAACGGCTGAACGCCGCCATCCTGGACGAGGGTTCCCGCAGCCGCTTCCTCACCCTTCTGTACGGCGAGTTGTGGCCCCAGGAGGACGGCAGCGCCCTTCTGAAGGTGGTCTGCGCGGGGCACCCGTTGCCGCTGCGCCTGCGCCAGGACGGCTCGGTCGAGTCGGCCGCCGAGCCGCAGCCCCTGCTGGGTGTCATCGAGGATCTCGAACTGTACGAGCAGACGGTCACCCTCGCCCCTGGCGATGTCCTGCTGTGTGTGACGGACGGCGTCACGGAACGCCGCGAGGGCTCCCGCATGCTGGGCGACGACGGCCTGGCGGACGTCCTGGCCACGTGCACCGGTCTGACGGCGGGTGCGGTGGCGGCACGCATCCTGCGGGCCGTCGAGCGCTTCGCCGCCGAGCCGGCCTCGGACGACATGGCCATCCTCGCCATGCGCGTCCCCGAGCCGCCCACCGCCTGACCCCGCTCATCGGAAGGCCCCCGTGGCCTCCGGCAATGAGCCGTTCAATGCGAAAGGCCCCCGCCATCAGGCGGGGGCCTTTCGTTTTCCAGAGCCCCAATGCGGAATCGAACCGCAGACCTTCTCCTTACCATGGAGACGCTCTACCGACTGAGCTATTGGGGCCTGCTGCGCTGTGCAACGAGATAAAGCATACCCTGAACTCGGGGATGCTCAAAACCACTGATCGCAGTCGCCTCTGACGGGCTCTCACCGGGCGTCGGCACACCCCCGCACCACCCCCCGTACGACACGATCCGCAGGCCGGGCAGCACAGCGGCCGGCCCCGAACCGGCCCCAGCCGAACGGGAAATGGCACAAGGTGAACTCACGAGGTGGGTGGTGAACGCAGGAAAGCCCCGTACCTTGCGGTACGGGGCTTTCCCGGAAAAATTGTTCGGCGGCGTCCTACTCTCCCACAGG
>NZ_JBEXPY010000057.1:0-47978 GCF_040612315.1 Streptomyces sp. NPDC006435 | reverse complement strand
ACCGCATACGCACCGAAGGCATCGAGAAGAACACCCACGACAACCCCTTCGGCGCCGTCCTCTCCTTCCGCGGCACCCCCACCGACACCACCGTCGAGCACGCGCTCTCCGGCAAGGTCATCGAGCTGACCGACACCTTCCCGGTCCCCGACGCCGAGGCGTTCGAGGTCGGCCAGTGGTGGGCCGTCCAGGTCGCCCCGGTCGAGGGCGGCGGGCGCGACGAACGCGAACTGCAGAAGCTCGTCGAGATCACCGAGATCGTCGACGCCACGCACATCCGGATCGGCTACCTCAACGGCTGGGAGCTCGCCGCCGGACGCACCCTGACCTGGACCCGCGTCGAACCGGTCCGCGACGCCCACGTCCGCAACATGGTCTTCGAGGGCGCCGGCCGCGACGAGTACACCGGCTCCCACCCGGTCAGCTACGAGTACGCGGTGGGCTGCGACGTCTCCGGCATCCACGCCACCGGCTCCTTCTGGCCGGTCATCATGCGCCGCTGGTGCACCCGCTTCCGCACCGAGGACTGCTCCCTGAAGAACCCGCCCACCGTCGAGTACGGCGGCGCGGGCTACCTCACCCAGCAGATCTACTGCCTGTACGGGCGGGTCGCCGACTGCACGACCAGCAACGTGCGCCACCTCAACGACCTCACCGCCTCCGCCTACTGCACCGTCGTCAACTGCCACGGCGACGGCGACGACGCGGGCGGCAACCCCTTCACCACCCATGGCCAGTACGAGCACGACCTGCTCTTCGACGGCAACTCCGGGCTGATGGACATCGCCAACTCCGGTGCGCAGTGGGGCATCTCCGCCAAGCGGATCACCGTACGGCGGCACGTCTGCTCCTGGTTCACCGCCAACACCAAGATCACCGACCTGACCCTGGAGGACGTCACGGTGATCGCCCGCCCCACCTTCGACCAGGCGGGCACCCTCACCGTCAACGCCGACGGGGCCCAGGTGCGCGGCTGCACCGCGAAGACCTTCGCCGTCGCCCAGCGCTCCGCCCGCTCCAGCCGCCCCACCACCATCAGCGACTGCTCCTTCGAGCCGCCCGCCGGTGCCGTCCTCGTGCAGACCCCGGTCACCGCCCCGGTCCACTTCGTGCGCTGCACGTTCAAGGGCGTCGACGGCGCGATCCTGCGCGGCGCGGGCCCCGTCCACTTCACCGACTGCACCGTCACCGGCGCCGAGAACGCCGCCCCGCTCTCGGTCGGCTCGGCGGACCTGCGGATCGACGGCGGGCACTACGACGACACCGGCATCGAGCTCAGCGCCGTGCGCGACCAGCGGATCACCCTCACCGGCGGGGCCCGCCTCACCGGTGGCAACAAGGCCAGGGCACTGCTCGGCCGGGCCGCCGGCCCCGGGAAGATCACCTGGGACATCAACGGGATCACCGGCGCCGCCTCCGGCACGGACACCGCCCACATCCGGATAGCCGACGGCACCAACCACTACGCGGCGAGCGGCAGCCGCTTCACCGGCGGCACGCTCCACCTCGCCCCGGACGCCCTGGCCTCGGCCCTGCACACCGGGTGCGTGGAGGACGGCACGAAGCGCACCGCGATGCCCGCGAACGGCCCGTCGGCGCGCACGGACGGGAACCTGGTCCTGTGACCGCCGTCGTACGGACCGCCACCCCGGCCGACGACCCGGAGCTGGCCGGGCTGTGGCGGCTGTGCTTCGACGCCCCGCAGGTCACCGCCCTGCACGCCCTCGACCCGGACCGTCACCGGCACACCTTCGTCGCGCAGAACGCCGCGGGCGACGGGATCGACGCGGTCGTCGTGTACGTGCCGAGGACGATCCGCGACGCGGACGGCGCCCCGCGGCGGGTCGGCGGCATCGGCAGCGTCGCCACCCGCCCCGAGGCCCGCGGGCGGGGGCTGGTGCGGCGGCTGCTGGTGGAGGCGGAGCGCACCATGCGGGCCGAGGGGTGTGCCTGGTCGCTGCTGTTCACCGGCACTCCGGGCGTCTACCGGGGCTCGGGCTGGCAGGAGTTCGACAGCACGTACACCGAAGGGACGCTCGCACCGGCGTCCGCCGCGGGGCAGGCCTTCCGGATCCGCCCGGCCACCGGGCGGGACGCCACCGGGGTGGTCGCGCTGCACCGCGCGTACAACGCGGACCGGCCGCTCAGTTCGCTGCGGAGCGCCGAGGACTGGGCGGTGCGTGTGCCCGCCTGGTACGGCCCGGCCGAGCGGTGGCTCGTGGCCGAGGACCCCGTGTCGGGGGCGCTCGCCGGCTGGGTCGTGGCCCAGCACGTGGGGGAGCACGTCGAGGTGCGGGAGTTCGCCGGGATACCCGGGTGCCTGGGGGAACTGCTCGCCGAGGTCGGTGAACGGGGCCGGGCGGCGGGGCTGGGCCGGGCCCGGGTCCGGCTCCCCGACGAGCCCGGGGTCCGGGCCGCGCTGCCGGCCCTGCTGACGGACGCCCGGCGGGTGACGGAGCGGGTGGGCATGGCACGCCCGCTGCACGCCACCGGGGAATCCGTCCGGGCCGCGGTCACGGCGCCCGGCGCGGTGCACTGGTACGGCGACTGCTTCTGAGCGACGGCCGGGGCGACGGGAACGCGGGAACGGGAACGCGGGAACGGAAACGCGGGAACGGGAACGCGGGAACGGAAACGCGGGAACGGGAACGCGGGAACGGAAACGCGGGAACGGGAACGCGAGGACGGCAGCGCGGTAACGGGGACGGGGCGCGCGAGCGGGGGAACGGGAACGCGGCGACGGCCGCGGCGGGACGGTGCGTCCGCCGCGGCCGTCGCCGCGTCATCGGGTCATCGCCGGTCCGGCCCGGCCGTCACCGCTTGTCCGCCGGGTCCTGCTCGTCGTACGCCGAGGTCCCCGAGTCCAGCAGGGGCTCCTGGGTCTTGAGGTGCGCCGGGGCGAAGGCCCGCAGCACGTGGTAGCCGGTGATCACCACGATGGTGCCCAGGGCGATCCCGCTCAGCTCGAAGTTGTCGGTGATCTTCAGGCCGACGCCGCCGACGCCGATGATGATGCCCGCGGCGGCCGGCACCAGATTCAGCGGATTGCGCAGGTCCACCTTGGCGTGCAGCCAGATCTGGGCGCCGAGCAGGCCGATCATGCCGTAGAGGATGACGGTGATGCCGCCGAGCACCCCGCCCGGGACCGCGGCGACGACCGCGCCGAACTTGGGGCAGAGGCCGAAGAGCAGGGCGAAGCAGGCCGCGGCCCAGTACGCGGCGGTGGAGTAGACCCGGGTCGCGGCCATGACGCCGATGTTCTCCGAGTACGTGGTGTTCGGCGGGCCGCCCACCGCGGTCGACAGCATCGACGCGGCGCCGTCGGCGGCGATCGCGGTGCCCAGCTTGTCGTCCAGCGAGGAGCCGGTCATCTCGCCCACGGCCTTCACGTGCCCGGCGTTCTCGGCGATCAGCGCGATGACCACCGGCAGTGCGACCAGGATCGCCGACCACTCGAAGCTCGGCGCGTGGAAGGACGGCAGCCCGATCCAGTCGGCCTTCGCGACGCCCGACAGGTCGAGCCGCCAGTGGTCCACGGCCTCGGCGCCGCCCGCCGGGGAGTGGATCTTGCCGAAGACCTGGTCGAGGACCCAGGACAGCACGTATCCGAAGACCAGGCCCAGGAAGATCGCGATGCGCGAGAAGAATCCGCGCAGGCACACTACGGCCAAACCGGTGAACAGCATCACCAGCAGCGCCGTCCACTGGTCCTGCGGCCAGTACGTCGAGGCGGTCACCGGCGCCAGGTTGAAGCCGATCAGCATGACGACGGCACCGGTGACCACCGGCGGCATGGCCGCGTGGATGATCCGGGCGCCGAACCGCTGCACCGCGAGACCGGCGAGGAGGAGCACCACGCCGACGACGAACACCGCGCCGGTGACCACGGCGCTGCTGCCGCCGCTCGCCCGGATCGTCGCCGCGACCCCGACGAAGGAGAGCGAGCAGCCGAGGTAGCTGGGCACCCGGCCGCGGGTGGCCAGCAGGAAGATGGCCGTCGCGACACCCGACATCATGATCGCCAGGTTGGGGTCCAGCCCCATCAGCACCGGCGCGACGAACGAGGCGCCGAACATCGCGACCACGTGCTGGGCGCCGAGGCCGAACGTACGGGGCCAGGAGAGCCGCTCGTCCGGACGGACCACGGCCCCCGGCGCGGGGGTCTTCCCGTCGCCGTGCAGGGTCCAGCGCACGCCGAGGTCCATGGTCGCTCCCTGTGGGTAGATGCGGAGCCCGCCGCCCCGATGGGCGTGGCGCTTCCGCCGAAATGATCAGCGCCATGGTAATGCCGGATCGCGGGGTCCTCTCGGCCGGGCCGCAGGTCGGGAGCCTGCCCGGCCCCGGCCCGGCCGGTACGGGCCCTTGTCCGGGGCGCGGCCTTCGGCTCAGGGGCCGGGTGCCGGGCCGCGCCCCGGACGCCCGGCCCCGGTTGAGGCACCGGGGCCGGGCTCGGGCGCCCGGCCTTCGGCTCAGGGGCGCGGTTCGGCCGGCGCCGTCTTCGTGGCGCCCGCGTCCGGGGACGGAGTGGCCCGGCGGTCGCCCGCCCGCAGCACCCCGGCCCCCAGCACCAGGCCGAACGCCAGCACCGTCACCAGGCCGAAGGAGACGACCAGCGAGGTCGCCTCGGCCAGCGAGCCGATCGCGGAGGGGGCGATGAGCCCGGAGGTGTACGTGATCGTGGCGACCCCCGCGATCGCCTGGCTCGGGTTCGGGCCGCTGCGCCCCGCCGCCGCGAAGGCGAGCGGGACGACCACGGCGACCCCGAGGCCGAGGAGTCCGAAGCCGCACATGGCGAGCACCGCGCTCGGCGCGGCGACCACGAGCACGCCGCCCACCGTCGCGAGGACCCCGCCGACCCGCACGGTGCGCACCGCGCCGAAGCGGTCGACGACCTTGTCGCCGGCGATCCGGGCGACCGCCATGGTCAGCGCGAACGCCGTGGTGGAGGCCGCGGCGAGCCCGGCGGACGTGTCCATCACGTCCCGGAGGTAGACCGCCGACCAGTCCAGGCTGGCCCCCTCGGCGAACACCGCGCAGAAGCCCACCGCACCGATGACCAGCGCCGACTTCGGCGGCAGGGTGAAGCGCGGCGGCGGCTCCTCGTCCGGCTCGCTGCGCAGGTCGAGCACGCCCCGGCAGGCCAGCAGGCCCAGCGCGGTGAGCACCAGGGCGGCCAGGGCGTGGTGCAGCCGGGCGTCGGTGCCCAGGTGCGCGGCCAGGGTGCCCGCCGCCGAACCGATCAGGGCGCCCACGCTCCACATCCCGTGCAGCCCGGACATGATCGACTTGTCGAGGCGGTTCTCCACCTCGACGCCGAGGGCGTTCATCGCCACGTCCGACATGCCGGCCGTCGCCCCGTAGACGAGCAGGGCCGCGCACAGCGTCAGCAGACCGGGCGCCAGCGCGGGCAGGACCAGCGCCAGCGTCCAGAGGGCGAGCAGCCCGCGCAGCGCGGTCCGGGCGCCGAAGCGGTGGCTGATCGCGCCGGCCAGCGGCATCGCGAGCGAGGCGCCGATCGCCGGGAAGGCCAGGGCCAGGCCGAGCTGCCCGGCGCTGACCCCGGCGTGGTCCTGGATCCAGGGAACCCGGGTGGCGAAGCTGCCGGTCACCGCGCCGTGGACGGTGAAGACCGCGGCGATGGCGAACCTGGCCCGCCTCACCTGCTCCGTGCCGAAGACCGTCTCGGTGGAATCCGTTGTCATGCCGCCGTGCCCTCCCCTGGGATTCTTCCGCCGCCGGTGGCCCGGCGCTCGTTGTCGGCAGTGCGGGCCGTAAACTATCAGGAACCCTGCCTGATAAATAGTCCGCCCGTGCGTCCGGTCCGGCGGAGATCTGGAAGGATCCCGGCATGCCCGCATCACCGAGCACCGCCCGAGCCATCAACGACCGGCTCGCCCTGCGACTGCTCCAGCAGGAGGGCCCGCTGACGGCCACCCAGCTGAAGAACCTGACCGGCCTGTCCCGGCCGACCGTCGCCGACCTCGTCGAACGGCTCCGGGAGGCCGGACTGGTCGAGGTGGTCGGGGAGGCCGGCGCCGAGCGGCGCGGCCCCAACGCCCGGCTGTACGGGATCGTCGCCGACCGCGCCCACCTCGCCGCCCTCGACGTGCGCACCCGCGGCGTCGCCATGGTCGTCGCCGACCTGCTGGGCAACACGCTCGCCGAGGCCACCTTGCCCGTGGACGGCGGCCTGGACGCCGACACCGCCGCGGAACGGGCCGCCGACCTGCTGGAGCGCATCGCGCGCGAGGCCGGACCCGCCCCCCTGCACAGCGTCGGCATCGGCGCGCCCGGACTGATCGACCCGGTCACCGGCGAACTGCGCGACACCACCGGGCTGCCCGCCTGGCACCGGCGGCTGGTGCGGGTGCTCCAGGAGCGGCTGCCCGCGACCGTGCTGGTCGAGAACGAGACCAACCTCGCCGCCGTGGCCGAGCACCGCAGCGGCGCGGCCCGCGACCGCGACACCTTCGTGCTCTTCTGGCTCGGCCAGGGCGTCGGCGCCGCCGTCATGCTGGACGGCGCGCTCCGCCGCGGGGCCTCCGGCGGCGCGGGCGAGATCGGCTTCCTGCCGGTGCCCGGCACGGTCGGCGTCCCCTCGGCGCTCAACTGCGACGGCGGCTTCCACTCGCTGGTCGGCTCCACCCCGGTCTGCGAACTGGCCGCCGCCCACGGCATCGTCGTGCCGCCGGGCACGGCCGGGGGCGAGAAGGAACCGGGTGCGGCCTCGGCCGTGCGGGCCGCCCTGGCGGGGGAGGGCGGGCACGAGGCGTTCCTGGACGTCCTGGCCGAACGCCTCGCGCTGGGCGCCGCCGCCGTCGCCGCGGTCCTCGACCCCGGCTGCGTGCTGCTCGCGGGCGAGGTGGGTCACGCGGGCGGCGACGCGCTCGCGGCCCGGGTCGAGGAGCGGCTGGCCGCGATGTCCCCGCTGCGCACCGAGGTGAGGGCCGGACGGCTGGGCGGTGGCGCGGTCCTGAGGGGCGCGCTGCTCGCGGCCCGGGACGCGGCCCAGGACGAACTGTTCGCCCCGACCGGCTGAATCGACCGGCTGAATCGACCGGCTGAATCGACAGGCTGAACCGTCCGGCTGAATCGACCGGCCGACCCCGCCGGGCCGGTACGGAGTCCGGCGCATCAGCGGCCCCTCCAGGGAACGGACCTCCCCGCGAAACGGGCGGGCCCGACGGCGACCGGGGGCGATCCGGTCACCGTCGGGCGGTTCGGGAGGGTGTCAGCAGGCCCCGAGGTCCTGCCAGGCGCCCCATTCGCCGGTGGAGCCGGGCGTCTCGCCCTTCGTCCACCACCGGGCCTTCCACTGGTGCGAGCCGTGGCTGACCGTCGTACCGGCGCCGTACTCGGAACCCGCGCTCCAGGCGGGGGCGGTGCATTCGCCGCCGGGGGTCGGGTCGGGGCCCGGGGTCGACGGGTCGGGCGACGGCGACGTGCCGGTTCCGGGCTCGACCCGGGTGGTGCCGCGCGCCAGGTCGGCGACGAGGGCGTACGACTTCCCGCCGAAGGTCACCGTCCAGTTCGACGGGGTGGAGGTGGGCAGGTAGTACACGAAGTCCACCTGCACCGAGGCGCCGGGCGCCAGGCTCTGCCAGCCGGGCAGCTTCAGCGAGACGCGGTTGTAGTCGCCCTTCAGCCCGCCGATGTTGTCGGCGGCGGTGTGGTCGCTGCGCACGATCGTGGTGCCGAAGCCGGACTGGTCCTTGGCGTTGGCGGGGGCCGAGGTCGAGTAGTCGAACTGGAACTCGGTGCCGCCGGGCAGCGTCGCCCTCGTGTTGTTGGTGATCTTCAGCTTGGGGCTGATCGGGTAGTTGGAGTCACCGAGCGGGAACTGCTCGAAGGACACGTCGATGTCGATCGCCTCGGTGGGCAGGTCGACGGTGGAGCGCTTCGCGCCGTACGGGGCGGCCGACTTGAACTTCTCGTACATCGTCGAGGTGAGCGTGGAGCCCGGCTCGTACTGGCCCTTGGCGGCGTTCCAGCCGTAGTCGCCCGCGAGTTCCCAGATCATGGTGCCGCCGATGCCCTTGTCGACGACGTAGTCCGCCTTCGCGGCGACCGACTGCTCGTCCTCGGTGGACAGGAAGACCTTCTTCTCGGCGTTCCACAGCCAGGGCGCGACCAGCGTCGAGTCGTACTTGCGGGCGTAGGTGCCGGTCAGCCTGGTGTCGGCGGGGAAGCCGTAGTCGGTGACGTAGTCGCCGACGACCCCCTTCTCCAGGTTCTTCGCGTGCCACATGGGGTTGGAACCGGCGGGCGACTCCTTGCCCGCGGTGTCCAGGTCGTGCCAGAGGTTGTCGATGCCGACGGCGCCGTCACCGCACTTGGTCAGCCCCGCGCCGGCCGGGCAGTCGGTGGTGGCGGCCCTGCCCCACAGCCCGTCCGTGCCGCCCTGCACGTTCTTGAAACCGCGGGTGTAGTACGGCAGGCCGATGTTGATCCGGCCGGACGGCATCGAACCGCGGAAATAGTGGTACGCCCAGTCGGTGTTGAGGTAGCCGGTGCCGCCGTACTGGGAGGTCGAGTAGACGCTCGCCTGGGCGAGTTCGGCGTCCTTGCCGTCGTCGTACAGCGCGGCGTTCGGACCGACGTACTCGTTCCACGCGCCGTGCAGGTCGTACGACATGATGTTGACGTAGTCCAGGTACTTCTGGACCTGGAAGGTCTCCATGCCGCGCAGCAGATAGCCCGACGAGGGGGCGGCCACGCTCAGCAGGTAGTGGGTGCCGTCGGCGGCGGACGCGCGGTCGAGCTTCTCGCGCAGGGTCTTCATCAGCGCGGAGTAGCCCTTTACCAGACCGGCCCGGCGGGCGTTGGACAGGGTCCAGTCCAGCGGGTTGCCCGCGTCCTTCATGGTCGTCGGGTACTCGTAGTCGATGTCGACGCCGTTGAAGCCGTACTTCCTGACGAAGTCGACGGCCGAGTCCGCGAAGGTGTCGATGCCGGCCCGGTTGACCGACCCGTCGGCGTTGGTCGCCATCGAGTAGAAGCCGCCGGAGTCCACCCGCTCGCCGTCGGAGCCGAAGTAGCCGCCGGTCTCGGCCCAGCCGCCCACCGACACCATGGTCTTCACGTTCGGGTGCTTCTTCTTGAACTTGGTGAGCAGGTTGAAATGGCCCTTGTAGGGGAGTTCGGGGTCCATCTCGGCACCGGCGACACCCGGCCAGGTCATGCCGGTCGAGGCGTTGTTCGCGCCGTCGGCGCCCACGGAGAGCCTGTTGTCGCCGTCGACGTGGGCGAAGGCGTAGTTCAGGTGGGTGACCTTGTCCCAGGGGATGTCGGGGACGAGGTAGGCGGGCTTGCCGTCCTTGCCGGTACGCCAGTTGGTGAAGTACCCGATGACCCGCCGCTGGTGGTCGGCGCCCATCTTCTCGCGGCCCTCGGTGTCGTAGACGGAGCAGTAGGGGACCTGGACGCCGGGGGTCTGGTAGAGCCCGTCCGGGCGACAGGACTCCTGGTCGGCGGCGGCCGACGGGGTGGCGGCGAGTGAACCCAGCAGCAGTGCGGCGGCGGTGGCACCGGCCGCGAGCAGGGTGGCTCTCGCACGGGTGGGGGACAGCACGTTCGGTTCCTCCCGGGGAGGTTCGGCGGAAACGCAACTGGCAAGGGGGTGGGTCGTGTTGATGCCCCGGGTGTGCGCACACCACGGGACGGCTCCTCGGAGGTGACGCAGAGATTAAGAGGACTAGACCAGTGAGTCAATAGGTCTGGACCTTTAGGGGGTGGCTGTCCGTTTGCGCCCCGCCGTGCGCCCCCTTGTGAGCCAGTCCACAGCCGCTCACCCGCATGGCCCAGCGGCGGGCGTGGCACACTGATCCTGTACCAGTAGCAGCGCACTCCGGGGTCGGTGAAATTCCGAGCCGGCGGTTAAAGTCCGCGACCCGTCCGCATCCAGCGGCCGGTTGACCAGGTGAAATTCCTGGACCGACGGTTAAAGTCCGGATGGGAGGCAGTGCGCGGCGGGCCGTTTCACGGGTACGCCGCCGTCGGCGGATGGTTTCGGGCGACCGATCCGTCCGTTCTTCCGGCATTCGGCGTTCCCTGTCGCGTTCCCGCTCTTCTGTCGTCATCGACAGCCCCGGAGTCCGTGCCCGAAGAGGCAGGAGGACCCGGTGGACACCGCAGCCGACATCACCGCCATGCGCCGAGCGATCGAGCTCGCCGCCCGCGGACTCGGCTCCACCAGCCCCAACCCCGTCGTCGGCTGTGTCGTCCTCGACGCCGCGGGCCACCGGGCGGGCGAGGGCTTCCACCAGCGGGCCGGCGGCCCGCACGCCGAGATCCACGCCCTGCGCGCCGCGGGCGACCGGGCCCGCGGCGGCACCGCCTACGTCACCCTCGAACCCTGCAACCACACCGGCCGCACCGGCCCCTGCGCCCAGGCGCTGGTCGAGGCCGGCGTCGCCCGGGTCGTCTACGCGGTCGGCGACCCGAACCCGCAGGCCACCGGCGGTGCGGACACCCTGCGCGCGGCCGGGGTCGAGACTGCGGGCGGGCTCCTCGCCGCCGAGGCCGAAGCGGGCAACGCCGCCTGGCTGACCTCGGTGCGGCTCGGCCGCCCGTACGTCCTGTGGAAGTACGCGGCGAGCCTCGACGGCCGGATCGCGGCCGCCGACGCCACCAGCCGCTGGATCACCTCCGCCGAGTCCCGCGCCGACGTCCACCGGCTGCGCGCCGAGGCCGACGCCGTCGTGGTCGGCTCCGGCACCGCCCGCACCGACGACCCGCAGCTCGGCGTCCGGGGCATCGACGGCGCCGTGCAGCCCCTGCGGGTGGTCGTGGACACCACCGCCACCGCCGTACGCCCCGGAGCCCGCGTCCTCGACGACGGCGCGCCCACCCTGATCGCCGTCGCCGACGACGCCGACGCCCGCCACCTCCCCGAAGGGGCCGTCCTGCGGCTGCCGCGCGCCGCCACCGGCCCCGGCCTCGACATCCCCGCCCTGCTCGACGCCCTGCACGGGCGCGGCATCCGCTCCGTACTCCTCGAAGGCGGCCCGACCCTGGCCGGGGCCTTCGTCGCCGCGGGAACGGTCGACAAGGTCGTCGGCTACCTCGCCCCCGTGCTCCTCGGCGCCGGGCCCGCGGCCCTCGCCGACGCCGGAATCTCCACCATCGCCGAGGCGTTGCGCCTCGATGTGACCGAGACCGTCCGCATCGGCCCCGATCTGCGCATCACCGCCGTCCCCGGCACCGACCGGAAGGGAAACTGAGTTGTTCACCGGAATTGTCGAAGAACTGGGTGAGGTCACCGCCGTCGAGAAGCTCGACGACGCCTCCCGCTTCCGCCTGCGCGGCCCCGTGGTCACCGAGGGCGCCAAGCACGGCGACTCCATCGCCGTCAACGGCGTCTGCCTCACCGTCGTCGACCTCGGCGACGGCGAGTTCACCGCCGACGTGATGGCCGAGACCCTGAACCGGTCCAGCCTCGGCGCCCTGGACACGGGCTCCCGGGTCAACCTGGAACGCCCCATGGCGGTCGGCGGCCGGCTCGGCGGACACATCGTCCAGGGCCACGTCGACGGCACCGGCCACATCGTCGAGCGCCGGATCTCCGAGAACTGGGAGGTCGTGAAGGTCTCCCTCCCCGCGCACCTGAGCCGCTACGTGGTCGAGAAGGGATCGATCACCGTCGACGGCGTCAGCCTCACCGTCGTGGACGCCGGACCCGACTACTTCACCATCAGCCTCATCCCCACCACCCTCGCCCTGACCACGCTCGGCATCAAGGAGCCCGGCGACCCGGTCAACCTGGAGGTGGACGTCATCGCGAAGTACGTCGAGCGGCTGCTCGGCCACACCGCGCAGGAGTCCGAGGAGCCGGTGCGGTGACCGTCCTGAACTGGCTGAACTCGGAGGCGTTCACCGTCCTCGGGCAGCACATCATCTGGTCCGACATGATCGGCAACACGGTCGGTCTGATCGCCCTGACCCTGGGCTGGCTCCGCTCGGTCTGGACCTGGCCCGCCCAGCTCCTGTCCGGCGTCGTCCTCGTCGCGGCCAACGCCTCCGTGCACCAGGCGGGCAGCGTCGGCAAGCAGGTCGTCGTCATCGCCGTGGCCGTCTGGGGCTGGCAGCAGTGGACCCGGGGCAGGCAGCAGGCCCAGGACGGCTCCATCGCCGTACGGTTCGCCACCTGGCGCGAGCGCGGATACCTGCTGGGCGGCGCCGCGCTCGGCACCCTCGCGGTCGGCGGCCTGTTCACCGCGTTCCCCTCGCTGTCCTGGAGCCCGTGGGCGGACGCGTACATCTTCGCGGGCACCCTCGTCGCGATGCTCGCCCAGGCCCGCGGCATGGTCGAGTTCTGGTTCGCCTGGCTGCTGGTCGACCTGGTCGGCGTACCGCTGAACTTCCACAGCGGCCTCGCCTTCTCCGGTCTCATCTACGTCGTGTACGGCGCCCTCGTCCTGTGGGGCATGCGCGACTGGTGGCTGCGCTCGCGGACACCCGCTCTGGAAGGAGCCACGGCATGACTGCCCAGCCCACCTGGCTGCACCCGGACCACGAAAGGGAGCTGGAGGACCTCTCGCTCGACCCCGTCGAACAGGCGATCCGCGACATCGCCGCCGGCCGGCCCGTCGTGGTCGTCGACGACGAGGACCGGGAGAACGAGGGCGACCTCGTCATCGCCGCCGAGAAGGCCACCCCCGAGATCGTCGCGTTCATGATGAGCGAGTGCCGCGGCCTGATCTGCGCCCCGATGGAGAACGACGAGCTGGAACGGCTCGAACTCCCGCAGATGGTCGGCCACAACACCGAGTCGATGCGGACCGCGTTCACCATCTCCGTCGACGCCTCGGCGGCCCACGGCGTGACCACCGGGATCTCCGCCGCCGACCGGGCCACCACCCTCCGGCTGCTGGCGGGCGGCGAGGCGGGCCCCGCCGACTTCGTACGGCCCGGCCACGTCTTCCCGCTCCGCGCCCGCTCCGGCGGCGTACTGGTGCGCAACGGCCACACCGAGGCCGCCGTCGACCTCGCCCGGCTCGCCGGGCTGCGGCCCGCCGGCGCCATCGTCGAGATCGCCGGCGAGGACGGCGTGATGCTGCGACTGCCGCAGCTGATCCCGTTCGCCCGCAAGCACGGCCTCACGATCATCTCCATCGAGGACCTGATCGCCTACCGCCGCAGCTCGGAACCGACCGTGCGCCGCGAGGCCGAGGTGCGGCTGCCGACCGGCTTCGGCCCGTTCACCGCCTACGGCTACCGCTCCACGACCGACGGCGTCGAACACGTCGCGCTCGTCCACGGCGACCTCGGCGACGGCGACGACGTCCTGGTCCGGGTCCACTCCGAATGCCTGACCGGCGACATCTTCCAGTCCCAGCGCTGCGACTGCGGCCCCCAGCTGCACGCGTCCATGCGCCGGATCACCGAGGAGGGCCGCGGTGTCGTCGTCTACCTGCGCGGCCACGAGGGCCGGGGCATCGGCCTGCTGTCCAAGCTGCGCGCCTACGAACTCCAGGAACGCGGCGTCGACACCCTCGACGCGAACCTGGAACTCGGCCTGCCCGCCGACGCCCGCGACTACGCGGCCGGCGCCCAGATCCTCAAGGACCTCGGCGTTCGCAGCCTCCGGCTGATGACCAACAACCCCGACAAGACGGCCGCGATCCTGCGACACGGACTGGCCGTCACCGGCCGCGAGCCGATGCCCGTCCAGGCGGGCGAGCACAATCTGCGCTACCTGCGCACCAAGCGCGACCGCATGGGGCACGACCTGCCCTGGCTCGACACCGCCAAGGCGTCGACCTGCGGCAACCAGTGACGATCACGGAAACGAGCGACAGGAGAGACATGAGCGGCAAGGGCGCACCCGAACTGTCCGTACGCAACTGCGGTGACCTGCGCGTGGCGGTCGTCGCCGCGCAGTGGCACGAGAAGGTCATGGACGGACTCGTCGACGGCGCACTGCGCGCCCTGCACGAGCTCGGCATCGACGAGCCGACCCTGCTCCGGGTGCCCGGCAGTTTCGAGCTCCCGGTCGTGGCCAAGGTCCTCGCGGGCCGCGGCTACGACGCGGTCGTCGCCCTCGGCGTCATCATCCGCGGCGGTACTCCCCACTTCGAGTACGTCTCCCAGGGCGTCACCAACGGCCTCACCCAGGTCGCGGTCGACACCGGGGTGCCCGTCGGCTTCGGGGTGCTCACCTGCGACACCGAGGAGCAGGCGCTCGACCGGGCCGGCCTCGAAGGGTCCAACGAGGACAAGGGGCACGAAGCGGTCACCGCGGCCGTCGCCACCGCCGCCACGCTGCGCACCGTCAGCGAGCCCTGGCGCTGAGTGGGGCGCGCGGACCCCGTAGGCTAAGAACCATCATGGCGAACAAAACCTTCGAAGAGCTCTTCGCCGAGCTGCAGCTCAAGGCCGCCAACGGCGACCCCTCCACCTCCCGCACCGCCGAACTGGTGGGCAAGGGCGTCCATGCCATCGGCAAGAAGGTCGTCGAGGAGGCCGCCGAAGTCTGGATGGCCGCCGAGCACGAGAGCAAGGACGCCGCCGCCGAGGAGATCTCCCAGCTGCTGTACCACGTCCAGGTGATGATGGTCGCCCGCGGGATCTCGCTCGACGACGTCTACGCCCACCTCTGAGCAGGACCCCGCACCACCCACCCCTTCCGCACCCCGAACTCCTCCTCGCAAAGGAAGCTGACCTCATGCTGCGCATCGCCGTCCCCAACAAGGGTTCACTCTCCGGGCCTGCGATGGCGATGCTCCATGAGGCCGGGTACCAGCAGCGCAAGGAGTCCAAGGAACTCGTCCTGGTCGACCCCGAGAACGAGGTCGAGTTCTTCTACCTGCGCCCCCGCGACATCGCGATCTACGTCAGCTCCGGCCGCCTTGACATCGGCATCACCGGCCGCGACCTGCTGCTCGACTCCGGGGCCGACGCCGAGGAGATCCTCCAGCTCGGCTTCGCCCGCTCCACCTTCCGCTACGCCACCAGGCCCGGCACGGCCCAGGGCCCGCAGGACTTCGACGGCAAGACGATCGCCACCTCCTACGAGGGCATCGTCGCCAAGCACCTCGCCGACGCCGGCATCAACGCCTCCGTCGTCCACCTCGACGGCGCGGTCGAGACCGCCATCGAACTCGGTGTCGCCCAGGTCATCGCCGATGTCGTGGAGACCGGCACCAGCCTGCGCAACGCCGGCCTCGAAGTCATCGGCGAGCCGATCATGAAGTCGGAGGCCGTCGTCATCCGCCGCGCCGGCGCCCCGGACGACGACCCCAAGGTGCAGCAGTTCCTCCGCCGCCTCCAGGGCGTCCTGGTCGCCCGCTCCTACGTGATGATGGACTACGACTGCCGCGTCGAGCACCTGGAGCGCGCGGTCGCCCTCACCCCGGGCCTGGAGTCGCCGACCATCTCCCCGCTGCACCACGAGGGCTGGGTCGCCGTCCGCTCCATGGTCGCCGCCCGGGAGGCGCAGCGGATCATGGACGACCTGTACGACCTCGGCGCCCGCGCCATCCTCACCACCGCCATCCACGCCTGCCGCCTCTGACGGCCAGGCGTCCCCGGAAGACAGCAGAACAGCCCCCGGAAGACAGAAGAACATCATGTCCGCCCCCGCGCCCCGGTCCGAACTACCCACCCTTCCGGTCACGTTCCGGCCGACCCGAACCCGGGTGGTCCTGCTGACCGTGGGGGCGGTGATGTTCCTCGTCATCACCGCCGTCGCCCTGACACTGGAACGGCTGAGCGGGGGGGAGCGGATCAGCTTCGTCTTCACCGCGCTGCTGTTCTTCGGTGTGCTCGCCCTGCTCAGCCGCCCGAAGGTGGTCGCGGACGAGGACGGGGTGACGGTGGTCAACCTCACCCGGACGCGCCGGCTGTCCTGGGCGGAGATCCTCCGCGTCAACCTGCGTGCCGGCGACCCCTGGGTCTTCCTCGACCTCAGCGACGGGACGAGCATGCCCGCCCTCGGCATCCAGCCGGGCGTCGCCAAGCAGCAGGCCATCCGGGACGCCCGCGCACTGCGGGCCCTCGCCGAGAACCACGGCACCGGCAAGGACATCGGCTGAGCCCCCTGCCCCGCACGGGCTCTTCTTGATTACCCTGGAGGACGGCGGCGCCCCTGTGCGCCCCCGCCCCGCACCGGAAGGTCCTCGGGACCGGCGGGGCTTTCCTGCGACCCAAGGAGTGACTCCTTCCAGCAATGGACGGATCGTCCGGTAGTACCTGCGCCGCCCCCTCCCCGGAGGCGGCGGCATGACCACCCCCTTGCTGCTGCTGAGCGCGGCATTCCTTCTCATCCTCGCCAACGGATTCTTCGTGGCGGCCGAGTTCGGCCTCGTCACGGTGGAGCGGCCGGACGCCGAGCGCGCCGCCGCCGAGGGCGACCGGCGGGCCCGTACCGTCGTCGAAGCCCTGCGTGAACTCTCCTTCCAGCTCTCCGGCACCCAGCTGGGCATCACCATCACCTCACTGGTCGTCGGCATGCTCGCCGAACCGGCGCTCGCCCAGTTGCTGGACGGCCCCCTCACCGCGACCGGACTGCCCGACGGTGCCGTCCCCGGCATCAGCGTGGTCATCGGGATGCTGGTGGCCTCCGCCGTCCAGATGGTGATCGGCGAACTCGTGCCCAAGAACTGGGCGGTCTCCCGGCCGCTCCAGGTCGCCCGGTTCGTCGCCGGTCCCCAGCACCGTTTCTCCGCCGTGTTCCGCCCGGTGATCAGCCTGCTGAACACCGTGGCCAACCGGCTGGTGCGGCTGCTGGGCGTGGAGCCCACCGAGGAACTGGCCTCCGCCCGCACCCCCGGTGAGCTGGTCTCCCTGGCCCGGCACTCGGCCGAGGCCGGCACCCTCGAACAGGACACCGCGGACCTCTTCGTACGGACCCTGTCGCTCGCCGGGCTCACCGCCCAGCACGTCATGACCCCCCGGGTGAAGGTCAGCGCCCTGCAGTCCTCGGCGACCGCGGCGGACGTCCTCAACCTCACCCGCGCCACCGGCCTCTCCCGCTTCCCGGTCTACCGGGAGCGCATCGACGAGGTCGTCGGCATGGTCCACCTCAAGGACGCGCTCGCCGTGCCCGCCGCCGACCGGCTGCGCACCCCGGCCGGCCGGATCGCCGTGCCGCCGCTGCTGGTCCCCGAGACCCTGCCCGTCGAGCAGCTGCTCCAGCGGCTGCGCAACGAGCAGCCGATCGCCGTCGTGGTCGACGAGTACGGCGGCACCGCCGGGGTCGTCACCCTGGAGGACATCATCGAGGAACTCGTCGGCGAGGTCCGCGACGAGCACGACGCCGAGGGCGCCGACCGGCCCGAGCTGGTCCCCGCCGCCCCCGAGGACGGTCGCCCGGCCTGGGACGTCGAAGGCAGCTGCCGCGTCCTGAGCCTACGCCGGATAGGACTCGACGTCCCCGACGGCCCGTACGAGACCGTGGCCGGGCTCGTCGCCGATCTGCTGGGCCGCATCCCGGCCCCCGGCGACCGGGCCGAACTGCCCGGCTGGCGGCTCTCCGTCCGCCAGGTCGGCCACTACCGCGCCGAGCGGGTCCGCTTCGTGCGCACCACGGCCGCCCCGGCCACCGTCCCCGTCACCGGGGCACCGGTGACCCACGAGGTCCTGGAGGCCGTGCGATGAGCGTGGTCCAGTTGCTCCTCGCGGGGTTCCTCGTGCTGGCGAACGGCTTCTTCGTCGGCGCGGAGTTCGCCCTCGTGTCCGTACGGCGCAGCCAGGTCGAACCCCTCGCGGCGGCCGGGTCGGGCCGCGCCCACAAGGTGCTGTACGGCCTGGAGAACCTGCCGCAGATGATGGCCGCCGCCCAGTTCGGCATCACCGTCTGCTCGCTGACCCTCGGCGCCGTCGCCGAACCGACCGTCGCCCATCTGCTGGAGCCGGTCTTCCAGGCGGTCCACCTGCCCGAGGGGCTGATCCACCCGCTCGGCTACGTCCTGGCGCTCGCCCTCGTGGTCTTCCTCCACCTCGTCATCGGCGAGATGGTCCCGAAGAACCTCGCGATGGCCGCGCCGGAGCGGACCGCGCTCTGGCTCAGCCCCGGCCTGGTGGGCTTCGCCCGCCTGTGCCGGCCGGTCACCTCCGCCCTGGGCGCCTGCGCCCGGCTGGTGCTCCGGCTCTTCGGCGTGGAGCCCAAGGACGAGGTGGAGGCCGTCTTCACCAGCGAGCAGCTCAACCGCCTCGTCGAGGACTCCGGGCAGGCCGGGCTGCTGGAGCCGGAGGCCCAGGAACGGCTGGAGGACGCGCTGGAGCTGGGCAGCAGGCCCGTCACCGACGTGCTGCTCAAGCGGGCCTCCCTGGTGACGGTGGACCCGTCCGTCACCCCGCGCCGGATCGAGGAGCTGACCGTGCGCACCGGCTACTCGCGCTTCCCGGTGTGCGCGGAGGGCGGCGGTCCGTTCATGGGCTATCTGCACGTCAAGGACGTCCTGGACCTGGAGGACGGCGAACGGGCCGTCCCGCAGCAGGTGTGGCGCCCGATGGCGACGGTACGGGCCGAACTGCCCCTGGACGACGCCCTGACCGTGATGCGCAGGGCGGCCACCCACCTGGCCCAGGTCGCCGACGCGTCGGGCCGGATCCTCGGCCTGGTCGCCATGGAGGACGTCCTGGAGATGCTCGTCGGCGAGGTGCGCGACCCGGCCCACCGGGTCTCGGTGCCGCGCCGGGCGGCGGAGACGACGTCCGGCACCGGCGAACTCGCCGCATCGGCCCGATAGGGAGTCCCCGGACCGGAAACCACAGGAGCCGCCGCCCTCACGGGGCCGGCGGCTCCTGCTGTCCCCGGTCCACCGGGCCCCGGCCGGACAGGACCTCGCCGTACGCCTGCATCAGGTCCGGCAGCCGCAGCGTGGCCAGGTCGTCCCGGCCCGGTACGGCGGCGTACCCGGAGAGCCGCAGGTCCCGGTAGGCGCAGCTCTTCTCGTACAGGGTGCGCAGGAACCGTCCGTTGCCCAGCTCGTCGATCCAGCCCTGCTCGACGACGTGGCCGCTGATGGAACGCAGCTCGTCGAGCGACTCCTCGTCCCACGCGTCGCCGTTCTCCGTCGCCAGCACCTCGCCGATCGAGGTGAGCTCCAGCGGCCGGTAGCTCGGGAAGTCCACCCGGGTGGTGAAGCGCGAGGAGAGCCCGGGGTTGGTGGCCAGCAGCCGGTCCATGCCCTCCGGGTAGCCGGCGAGGATGACGACCAGGTGGTCCCGGTTGTCCTCCGCACGCTTGAGGAGCACCTGGAGGGCCTCGTCGCCGTACGCGTCGCCCTTGCTGTAACCGCTGTTGGAGAGGCTGTACGCCTCGTCCACGAAGAGCACCCCGCCGAGCGCCGAGTCGATCAGCTCATTGGCCTTGACCGCTGTCTGGCCGAGGAACTCGCCCACCAGGTCGGCCCGTTGGGCCTCGACCAGATGGTCGCCGCCGAGCAGCCCCAGCGCGTAGAAGACCCGGCCCAGGATGCGGGCCACCGTGGTCTTGCCGGTGCCGGAGGGACCTGAGAAGACGAAGTGGCGCTTCGGCGGCTGGACGGGCAGCCCCTGCCCGGCCCGCAGCCGCGCCATGTTCAGCTGTGCGGACAACGCCTTGACCTGGCGCTTGACCGGTTCCAGCCCCACCATCCGCTCCAGCTCGGCCAGCGCCTCGGCGAGCAGCACCGGATCGCTGGGCCCCGCCGGGAAGGGCGCCGGCGACCCGCCGGGGGCCGCGCTCTTGCGCCGCACCCCGTCGGGAGGCGGCACCCCGAGGCCCGTGAGCCCCGAGGGTTCGCCGCCGGGCCGCAGCTCCCGGCCGTCCACCAGATCGGTGCCGAGCGGCGGATCGACGTCCGGCGGGACCTCCGACCCGGTGGCGTCCGTCCCCGACACGGTGTTGTCCGTGCCCACCAGGGACACGGCGGCCAGACCGGACGCCTCCTCGGCACCCTCCAGACCGTCGTAGTCCGCGATCGCGGCCAGCCGCGCCGAGGTGTCCATGAACGCCGGGTCGACCCGGTGCACCGCCCGGTAGAGCGGCAGGGCGGCGGCGCTGCGGCCGGTGCCCTCGTACGCGCGGGCCAGCCAGTAGCGCAGCTCCTTGCGCTGGGGCTGCTCGCTGCGGCAGCGCATCAGGGCGGTGGCGAGCAGCGGCTCGGCCTGCCTGTACATCTCCAGCCGGACCCGGGCCATCCCGCCGAACAGTCCCGCCTCGATGCCGAGCAGCGGGTCGTCCGTCAACTGGTCGGTGTTGCGGACGAGTTGCTCCCAGTCCTTGACCAGGTAGGAGCGGCAGGCGTGCAGGAAACGCACCTGCGGGTCCGTGTCCACCGGCGGCAGGCCCGCGAGCGCCCGGTCCAGCTCGGGGACGTGGCGGCCGTCCAGCCAGTGCGAGGCGTGTGCGAGCAGCAGGTCGCGCGGGCTCTCCAGCACCGGTTGTACCCACCAGCCCAGCCAGTACCAGGAGTTGAGCGTGCGCCGGTGCCGGGTGCGCTGCTCGCCGAAGCGTTCGCGGTGGCGGTGCATGTGCAACAGCGCCGTCGTCGTGTCGACCCTCAGCGCGTGGAGGCCGAGCCAGCCGTCCGCCATGCCCGGGTCGAGGCGTACCGCGGTTCTGAATTCCTCCTCGGCCTGCGGATAGGCGCCCATGGTGTAGGCGTCCACGCCGCGCAGCCAGGCGAGGTCGGCCGGGGCCTGAGCGCCCTGCGTGCCGATGTCCATCTGGTCCCCCACAAACCGTGCCCCCAGGATGTCCCGCCGCCCGACCGGCTCGCCGGGGCGTGCCGAATCGATGTGCCACGGACGGGAATTGACCGCACCGAGAGGCATCGTACCTGCGCAGGGAGTGCGCGACTAAGGGCATCGCAGACGGAAGGAAGCCCGTGACCCAGGGTGATCGAAACGGGTCGGTCCGGGGCGGCGGAAGGGGCGTCGGAGCAGAACGAAGCCCCCGATCACGGGGGAACAACCGGGGGCTTCGTGTCCATTGGGGCTCCGAAAAGCCGCACAATGAGAACGTAAGACCTGTACCGCCCCCGGGTCAAGCGGAGTTGGGGCACTTCCGGGGGGTTTTCTCACCATTCGACACGACAGCTCGATGCGCTCACCCTACGTGACGGAATGGTTCGTTCCTGCTGCTGTTCGAGGTCCCTCCAGCAACTCGTACCCCACGGGCAACTGCCGTACCAGGGTGTCCGCGTGAGGTCGTGAAGGATCGGCCGAGAAGTGCTCCGTCTCGGCCGCCGTCCACCCGTCCCAGAAGTCCGAGAGCGCCGGACCGTCCCGGCGGCGGCCGCGCCGCCAGGACGCCTCGGCGTCGAGGTCCATCCACAGGAGTTGTGCCAGGTGCGGTCGCAGCGCCCGCCGCCCGGCCCCGACCCCCTCGACGACGACCACCGGCGCCGGCTCCAGGACGCGCGGCGTCCCGAACCGCCGCGCGGTCCAGTCGTACGGCGCGTAGCGCGCGCACTCGCCGCGCCCCAGCGGTCCGGTCACCTGCTCCCGCATCCGGCCCGTCCAGGTGAAGAAGGAGTCGTGGGCGGCCAGGTCGTCCAGGTGCAGGACGGGGGCGTCGCCGAGCGCGGCGGCCAGCCGGGCGGCGAAGGTGCTCTTCCCCGACCCCGCGTGGCCGTCGACGGCGACCAGCCGCACCGGGCCGCAGGACGGTGCCAGGGCGGGCAGCCGCGCGGCGAGGAGCGAGAGGGCGTTCATGCGGACCAGCCTACGAGCCGTCCCGGAACAGGTGCAGGTCACGCCAGTGGACCAGACCAATATTGCTTTCCCGGCGCGAGTCGAATCACTGGCCGAATCCGGTCGCGACCCGCGATAGTTGGCGCACTGTCGTGTATCCGCAGCCCCATTCCGCTTACGACTACGACCGGGGGTCCCGCCCATGAACAGACCGACCTCACGCAGGACCGTGCTGACCGCCGCGCTCGCGGTGGCGGCCACCGCCGGCTCGGTGTCGTCCGCCGCCGCGCGCTCCACGACCCCGTCCGGCACCTCCTCGGCGGCGGCCACCGTGGACAACCACTTCTGGCACAGCTCCGTCGACTGGCACGGCGGCCTCGGCGTCGGGACGCGCGTCGTGTCCGGCCTCCGGCCCGGTCTGGTGATCGGCCGCGCCGAGGGAAGCACCGACTACACCGACCCGCACACCGGTACGACCGCTTCCTGGGAGTACGCCACCTGGACCTCCCCGGTCCACCGGTCCGCCGTCCCGGCGACCGAGGTGATCGCCTCCTGGAACGCCGAGACCCCGGCGGGCACCTGGATCCAGGTCGAGCTGCAGGGCCACTACTCGGACGCCACGCGGACCCCCTGGTACGTGATGGGCCGCTGGGCCGCGGGCGACGGGGACATCCGCCGCACCTCCGTCGACGACCAGACCGACGGCAGGAGCTCCGTCTGGACCGACACCCTCTCGGTGGACGACGCGACGAGCGGGCTGCGGCTGACCGCGTACCGGCTGCGCCTCACCCTCCACCGCACCCCGGGCAGCCGCCTCACCCCCGTCGTCCGGCGGCTCGGGGCGATGGCCTCCGACGTCCCGGACCGCTTCACGGTGCCGGCCAGCACCCCCGGCCTGGTCCAGGAGCTGCTGGTGCCGCGCTACTCGCAGAACGTCCACGCGGGCGAGTACCCGGAGTACGACAACGGCGGCGAGGCCTGGTGCAGCCCCACCTCGTCCCAGATGATCATCGAGTACTGGGGGCGCAGGCCCACCGCCGAGGACCTCGCCTGGGTCCGGCCGGAACTGGCCGACCCGCAGGTCTGCCACGCGGCCCGGTTCACCTACGACTACCAGTACGAGGGCTGCGGCAACTGGCCGTTCAACGCCGCGTACGCCGCGACGTACCACGACATGCGCGCGGCGGTGACCCGGCTGACCTCGCTCACGGACGTGGAGACGCTGATCCGCGCGGGCATCCCGGTCATAACGTCCCAGTCCTTCCTCAAGGAGGAGCTGACCGGGGCGGGGTACGGCACGTCCGGCCACCTGATGACCGTGATCGGGTTCACCGCGGACGGCGACGTGATCGCCAACGACCCGGCCTCGCCGGACAACGAGGCCGTGCGCCGGGTCTACCGGCGCCGGGAGTGGGAGAACATCTGGCTGCGCACCAAGCGCTACGACGCGAACGGCAAGGTCAGGAGCGGTACGGGCGGGGTCTGCTACGTCTACTGGCCCGCGCGGCCGACACCGGCCCAGCGCCGTGTCCTGAGGTCGTTCGACCTGTTGTGAGCCCATGCGGCGCCCCGGCCGCCCCGCCCACCCGACGGCAGCGCTCCCGGCCGTCCCGGGCGGGGGTGGCCGCGGAGGTCCACCGTGACCTTGATCGAACGATGTCCGAGCCGGTGAGACACCTCGTGAATGGGCACTTTGCCGGGCAGGGCCACGGTGGTCCATTTGTGGCGCAAGTCGTGCGGGTCGTGGTGAGTTCCTTGTCGAGGGGCGGTCTGGAGACGGCCCCGGACGAGGCAGGGGCCGAGTGGTGACGGGATGCTTGATCGGGGGGAAACCCGGCGATCGGCTTACGGGCAGTGATCGCTGGATGTAACAGTTGGGTCATGCGCAGTGACGAGGCCGGAGTGCAGGGATCCGTCACCGACCTGGTGCGGGAGCGGTGGGGAGTCACGCTGGGCGGAGAGTTCCCGGCGCGGTTCGCGGAGCCGGGGTGGAGATGCGAGGCGACCGTCGACCGCCGCTGTCCGGTATGTGGCGGCGAACTGCACGCCCTGCGCAGACCGTACGAGTCACAGGGGCGCACCTACCAGTACACAGCGCTTGTCTGCCCTGCCTGTCCCACCGCCTTCACCCTCGCGGATCTCGGGGTGAAACGGTACGACCAGCTCACCGACGCCTTGCCCCGCCGGGCCGGGCAGGCCACCCCGTCCCCGCCCGTTCCGCGCGGGGCCTGCCCGGACGGGCCGGGGGTCACCGTGACCGCGATCATCAGGGTTCCGGCGCAGTCGCGCCCGGGGACGCATACGGCCCGTGGACCGGCGTGGCCGGAGGACCTGGTCGTGCCCGACGAGACGGAGCAGCGTGCCTTGTTGTGGTGCAAGGCCGCCGATTCCGAGTGGCGTCCGGCCGAGGCGGCGCTCGCGGCGGCTGAGGACGCGCGGGTGATCCTTCCTGAAGGCCCGGAGTACGAGGCGCTGCGGACCTGGCTGAAGGAGCGGGACGTTCCGTACCGCGTCAGCCGCTACTGGGAGGAGGCCGGTCGGGTCGGCACGGTCACGGAGACCGGTGGCCGTACGGAACTGGTCGCGGCCGGCCCGGACGGCGCGGCACCCGCCGCCGGGCCCTGGGCGGTCGCGGCCCGGGACGCCTTCGCCGCCCAGTGGGACGCGCTGGAGGAACTGCCGGACGGTGCCGCCGACGCATACGTGCCCGTGGGCGAGCTGGTGCCGGCCGATTGGGCCGGGCTGCTGCCGCACCCGTCGTTCAATCCGGTGCAGGCCGCCGCCGTACCGGTGGTGCTTGAGGACACCGGGCATCTGGTCGTCGTCGCGCCGACGGGTGCGGGAAAGACCCCGATCGGGATGGTCGCGGCCCTTGAGGCGCACGCCCGCGGACGCAAGGCGGCCTGGCTGGTGCCGCAGTGCTCGCTCACCGACGAGCTCGACCGCGAGCTCCAGCTGTGGCGCAGCCGTGGGCTGCGGGTGGTGCGACTGACCGGTGAGGCCGCGGTGGACACGGAGCTGATCCGGGCGGCCGACGTATGGGTGGCCACCACCGAGAAGTTCGAAGCGATCTGCCGCGCGGGCTCGCTGCGGGACGCGCTCGCCGAGGTCGGCTGCCTGGTGGTCGACGAGATCCATCTGCTCGGCGACCCGACGCGCGGCGCCGTCCTGGAGGCGCTGCTCGCCCGGGTACGGGAGGACGGCGCGGCCACCCGGATCGTCGGCCTGTCCGCGACGGTCGCCAACGCCGACGAGGTCGCCCACTGGCTGGGCGCCCGGCTGGTCCGCACCACCTGGCGGCCCACCCGGCTCACCTGGCAACTGCCCCTTCTGCCCCCGGTCGACGAGACGGACTGGGTGAAGCGGGCCACCGTCCGCACCGAGGCCGCCGTACGCATCGCCCGACAGATCACCGGGGACGGCGGCAGCGTCCTCGTCTTCTGCGGCAGCAAGCGCGGGGTACGGTCCACGGCGCTCGCACTGGCCGCCGACCGGGGCGTGCCCACCACCGGCGTGGACGCCGACGACGCCGAAGAGGTGGAACGGCTGTGCACCAAGGCGGGCGTACGGCTGCACTACCGGGACTGGCCGTACAAGCGGGAGGCCGAGCAGGCGTTCCGCGCCCGCGAGGCGGAGATCCTGGTGGCCACCTCCACGGTGGCGGCCGGCGTCAACCTCCCCGCCCGCGCGGTGATCGTCCGCGACACGACCCTCGGCCTGGACCGCGTCGAGGTGTCGATGGTCCAGCAGATGTTCGGCCGCGCCGGGCGCATCGGTGCCGGCGAGCGCGAGGGCTGGGCGTTCCTGCTGAGCGATCCGGCGGAACGGGCGCACTGGCAGGCCCGGTTGGCTGCCGGGTACACCGTACGGTCACGGCTCGACGAGCACCTGGCCGACCATCTCCTCGCCGAGGCCGTGCAGGAGCGGCTGTCCACCCTCGACGGGGCGGAGCGCTGGTGGTCCGGGACGTTCGCCGCGTACCAGGGCCACGACAGCGTCGAACCGCTGCACGAGGCGGCGCGGTTCCTCGCCGAGGCGGGCTGCCTGCGGCCCGCTGCCGACGAGGAACGGCTGGAGCCCAGCCCCCTGGGTCGGCTGACCAGCCGCTTCATGGTGGACGCCACGATCGCTGACGACCTGGCGACGGCACTGCGGCAAGCGCCGGTACCCGAAGACCCGCTCGCCGCCGAGCAGTTGCTCGCATCCCTGCTGAGCACCCGTCTGCCCGTGCTCGAACAGGCGCCGTTCACCGAGCGGGCGAAGGCTGCTCTGCGCCGGGTCCTGCGCGAGACCGAGGGTGCGGACGACGAGCCGGACGACCCGTGGGGGCTCGGCCCGGCGCAGGGGCCGACGCCGGGCGACGACGAGCAGCAGCCGCAGGCCGGCGACCTCGCCCGCGCGGTCCTGCTGCTCGCGGCGACCCGCCCGCACCTCTTCCGCGGCCGACCCTCCTACATCCTCGGCATCCCCGTCGAATCCATGATCGGCATCCTGGAGGAGGCACAGCGCTATCTGGCCTGGCTGGGCGCGCAGGGCTCCCTCGGCACGGTCCATCCCTG
Source organism: Streptomyces sp. NPDC006435 (assembly GCF_040612315.1). Taxonomy (NCBI): domain Bacteria; kingdom Bacillati; phylum Actinomycetota; class Actinomycetes; order Kitasatosporales; family Streptomycetaceae; genus Streptomyces; species Streptomyces sp. NPDC006435. The sequence goes on along the minus strand of NZ_JBEXPY010000057.1, from coordinate 21,795 downwards.
GGTCGCCGTCGTCGCCGGTGACCTCGCGCTGCGCATCCGCTGGCGCACCCTGGGCCCCGGCCGAGGAGCCGGACGCCTGCTGTGGATGTGCGAACGCATGGCCACGGCCCCGCGCGCACCCCAGCTCGTCCCCCGCATGTGGCACGCGGCCCGGACCCGCGGCATCGACGCGCCCGACTGGAACGGCACGACCCCGCCGAGCGACTGTGCCCTGCCCCCGGACCGCTACCGCGCCCTCCTCGCGGAGCGCGTCACCGGCACGTGCCTCACCGTTCAGGACGACACGGTCCGGGCATGGGCCCCGCCCGGAGCTGTGATTCGTCTGTGGAACGGTGCGACCACCACACTGCACCTCGCCGACGGCGAGGAGACCACGCTGCTCCTTCCGCCCGCCGACCCGGCCGACCCGTCGTCGGGGTGCTGCGGCGCGGCCGTTTTCACCCGCGCCGACCGGCTGGCGGCAGGCTGGCTCGGAGCGTACGCAACGATGCGCGCCTGACCGGGGCAGCCGGCCACAAGCGGCCGGTGGGTGAGGCGGACATGGGGCACAGGGAGGTGATCTCCACCGGGTGCTTCGGCCCAGTGGCATAGGCGTCCTGGCTGGAGATGTCCCGTCCCGTGAGAATCGCCGCGTACCGGTACTTCAGCGCCCGCAGTGCGACCGTGCACTCCTCCAGCCCGGCGATGACGGACTCGGACTGCGGCAGATCCAGTTCGGTCCAGGCGCCGTTGGTGCCCAGCCGGATCTCAGGCTGCTGCCCGCCCTCGTCGTCTTCGAGCAGGGCAATGCTTGCGGACAGCGTCGGCGCGTCGTAGCGGGTGCTCTTGGTGCGCCGAGCCGAGCCGCTCCATCACGATGCTCTCGTGCGCATGCGCAAGGTCCTCGGCCGCGAGGAACTGTCCAATTCTGTGGACCGACCGGACAGTCCAATGACCGGTCGATGTCCGGTGGGTTCCGCCAGCGCCGAGTTGATCACGGGTGGACGCCCGCCTGCGCAGCCAGATACTCGATGCCGCGGTGGCCGGACTCCTTGGACACGTAGACGTGGACCGCGTGCCGGCCGGACGGCAGTGCAGGGTCGGAGTGGTCGCCGCGGAAGGCGACCTGTACCGCGTCGTGGCGGAAGCCGTGCAGGCCGTGCTCGGGCCTGTCCGGCCAGCGGCCCGGCCACACGAGGAAGACCGCGTTGTCGTTATCGCCCAGTGCCGCGATGACCCGCTCCTCGGCCGTCCCCGGTGCGAACCGTGCCGACATCTCGAGCGGCAGGTGCGCCTCCAGTTCACGGTCGTCCATGGACGACACGTACGGTTCGCAGCCGCCGGCACCGCAAGAGAGCCGGGCGCCAGGGTAAGGGCGGTGCACAAAGCGGGAGTTCGGCAGCGCCGTCGCCATCCGACGGACCTCGTCGACGCTCTCCAGGTGCGTCAGCAGCTCTACCTCCTCGCCGCGGTGTTCCATCAGCGCGCACAGCCGCATGGCCTGGCGGTACGCGTCGGCGGCGTCAGCGGTGACGTGGACACAGCGTGAGTAGCCGGCCAGACAGTCTTCGCACATGGCCGCATGGTGCCACCCGCTGGTCCGGACTGCCACCCGGAACGATCGGCGGACTCCGATGCCGAGGGGCGGCCGTCGGCATGGCCCCCCACGATGCCTTGACGAGCAGGGCGTACAAGCTGCGCAGGCCGATGGTGTCGAGGTGGAGAAAGTCCGTCGCGAGCAGGCCACCGACCTGGGTCTTGAGGAACCGAGTTGTCCCCAACCCGACGGACGCATGGGGCAGTTGGGCTGACAGGCGGGTGAAGCCCCTGCTAGACGGGTTTTCGACCGAGAAACCCGTCTCCACCAGAGGCTTCGTGTGCTTGTCCACCCGTCCGGCGTCGACGTGTCCGGCTCTGCCCTGCGCTTCCTGTCCGCCGAGCTTCGCCAACACCGCCGGGAGCTCGGTAGTCGGTGGAGGCGCCTGACTCCGGGCCGGCAGGCCCTGCCAACACTCGCCCACCTCCGCAACGGCCACCCCTGCGCCCAACTCGCGGCTGGGTTCGGTGTCGGCACCGCCGCCGCCTACCGATACGTCGCCGAGGCCGTCGACCTCCTGGCCGCACTCGCCCCGGCCCTCGAGGAGGCAGCCCGTACGGCATCGGCCAAGGCGCTCGTACTGCTGGACGGCACATTGCTGCCCATCGACCGGATCGCTGCGGACCGTCCCTTCTGCTCCGGGAAGCACAAGAAGCACGGGATGAACGTGCAGGTTCCGGCCGATCCGTTCGGCCGGCTGCTGTGGGCATCCCCTGCTCTTCCCGGTGCTGTCCATGACGTCCGGGCCGCCCGTGAAAACGTCATCCTCGGCATGCTCGCGAACGTCGGCATCACGTACTGGGCGGACAAGGGACACCGAGGTGCCGGAGGCACGGTCCGCATTCCGTACTGGGGCCGCTGGGAGACGCTCTCCGACGGTCGGAAGACCGTCAACCGGTCCCACACCAAGATCCGGGCCCTGGTCGAAAGGGCTGTCGCCGCCCTCAAGTCCTGGCGACTCCTCCGCAAACTGCGGTGCTCGACCACCCGCATCACAAGCCTGGTCCAAGCCGTCCTGACCCTGCATCTGGTCAGTTCAGGCCGATGACGGAAAGAGCTCAGTGGCCCGGACAGGTGCGGGTCCGGACTACTTCGCAGAAGGCTCGGGGATTCGCCAGACGATGGGAAAGCGATCCGAGTCCGGCAGGCTGAGCGGGCCGGGCGGGCCTATCTGCTTGATCAGGTAGCCGAAGACCATGTGGTGGGCGTCCTCGGACACGTCATCCCAGGTGTCCGGAGTCACGATCATGACCTCTTTCATCAGGCTCAGGTCCGACTCATTTTCGAGCATCTCCGCCCGGTCGTCCCGGTCCATCGTCTCATCGGTACGCATCGCGCGGATCGACTCCGCAAGAAGGTTGGGCTCAGCTCTCAAACGGCGGCGCACTTCCTGGCAGCCGTACCGGAAGGCCGCGTACGCATCCATCGCCTCCCGGTCCATGTCCTGGTAGCCGAACGGCGTGCCTTCGACGGCTCCGATGTAGTCGCCTTTCAGCGTGTGCAGCAGGACTCTCAGCGCGTGTTCAGCCCCACTTTCCTCGATGAACTTCTCCATCGCCCGGATCCACATGTCCTCGGAGATGATCGGTTCGTGCGGGGCGGCGAGCCCGGGGGCGATCTGGATGGCGCTGAACGGGTTGACCAGGATGCCCATGACCATCTCGGGCGTCCATGTGCCGTCCTCACCGCCCCATCCGCTGTTGGCCAGTTCCTGGAACGACTTCCGGCCACCTTTCTCTCCTTCCCGGGCGGCCCGCCACAGCAGCAGGAACCTCCCGGACTCGGCTTCCCCGTCCCGAGGAGGGCTGCACAGACTGGCCAGCACCATGACGATGTCGTGCAACGTCTCCCAGCGCGGCATCCGCTTTCCATTGAGCGCGGACCGCACGGTCTCGTGACTGGCTCCGGACAGCGAGTCCCCCCGCTCGCAGATCAGCGCACTCACCTTGCGGGAGCTCAGCTGGCCCGCTGCCCGGTGCAGTTCCTGCAGCGCGTCGACCAACTCCTGATGCCAGTTCTCCAGCTGGTACTCGTCCGGGGTGTCCGCCATCTGGATCCTCCTGTTCTCGGGGCCGGTGAACGGGCTTCGGCCGGGTGTCAAGTTTCGCTGCCGCGGCGCACCGCGGAGTCAGCTTTCGTCAAGTTTGACGCCCGGACTCCCGGTTGGTGACTAACGGGCGAACGCCCAGGTGAGCATGGTGGGGACGCCGGCGAAGCACAACACCCGAGGAGTGAGCTCCGTGCACATCCCTGCCTACGCACACGGCACGATCCGTGCCGCCCTACCCGCCGTACCGACGGCCCGGCAGATGGCAGGCCTGGACTGCTGCGTATGCGGCGCCCCGTTCGGCCGGGATCTCGGCGCGGTGCCGCTCGGTCCCGTTCCGGAGGCCGGTCCGTCCGGGTGCAGCCTGTGCCTGCGTCGGCTGATCACCCGGGCTCGGGAGACCCGGGACGCTGCGCTGACACGGAGCGCCCAGCAGGTCCGCGAGGATTCCGCGGCCTGGGAATCGGTCCGTGACCACCACCTGGCTCGGCTCGACGCGGTCCGGCGGGCCGCGGAGGAAGTCGCCGTACTGGCCGGGAACGAGGCGGTCCCACCGCTGCAGGTCGCCTGGCTGTCGATATCGCTGGAGTCGGCCCGTAACTGGATCCCGGACACCCCGGAGCCTCCCGCCTCGGTCGATCCGGAGGATCATCCGCTGACAAACGCGGAGATGCTGCTGGACAGTGCCGTAATCACGGCCCGCGGGGCCGTGGCCGACAGGCTCGCCTACCACTTGATCAATGAGGTTCAGCCCGACGAATCAGAGATGTGCGAGGAACTGGAGTGCCCCGAGGACTGCTCGGGACGACACGACGCGTCACATGTCGACTGCGGGCCGGATGCCATTTTCGAGGACCTTCTGCGGCACGGCGTCACCGTCGAGGAGCCCGATCCTGCTCCCCTCTCCCCGCAGTTTGCCGCGCTCTTCGCACCACGGTCCGAGGAACCGACCCCATTGTTCCCGGGGTTGGAGGAGCAGGCATCGGCCGCGCTCGCCCAACTCGGCATTGATCCGGACGACCCGGAGGTCCTGCTGAGTGTGGCGGCAGCCGGGCTGGCCGCCGAAGCCCTGCTGAACGAACCGCTCGACGCGATCCGTACGGCACCCGACGGACCGAGCGCCGGAGAGGTCTTCGCACAGGGCGTCGACCTGTACCGCCGAGCCCGCAAGGCACTCGTCGCCGCCCGCGACGGTGGGCCCGAACGCCTCGACGCGTTCACGGCCGTCGCCTCGGACCTTGACCTCCCCTGGGCCGGCGGCTCCCGTTTCACCTTGCGAGCCGCGTCCGGGCCGGTGAGTGACTTCGTCCGACACATCGATGAACAGACCTATATGACAAAGGAGTTGATGCGTCGACAGGGTTGGCGCAACGCGCTTCTGCACCGGGCGTTCACTGCCGTCTTGAAGGACACTCACCACTTTGGCATGCCCGACTGGCCCGCCGTCGTCGACGCCGCGATGGAGCATCTTGCCTCGCTGGACCGATCGTCCCTGCCTCCTGGGCTCACCGATCTCCGGACCGTGGAGACCGCACTGCTCCAGAAGCCGGACCGGCTGGGAGTGGACGCGCTCGAGTGGCTGGCCCGTCATGCCCTGCTCGGTTGACGGCCGACGGCCTCGCCGACCGCGGAACCAATCGTGTCAACGGGATGTGGGGAGTGCCGGCACATCCAGAGCCGTTGCCAGTGTCCTCGTCCCCACCCATCCGAACACCAGTGACTGGAAGCCGGCCGGATTCATGATCACGTCAAGCCGAGGCGGGTCGAGTACTCGAGGAGTGGGGGTTGCACGGTGAGCTGGGATCGAGTCACTCTGCTCATTCTGGCGTCGTTCGGCTGCGTCGTCCTGCTGCTGACGCAGATAAGCGAGGTGTTGTCGAAAGTTCCTCCCATCATCCGTGCTTGGCGGCGGATCCAGGACGAGCTGAGCCACAGCAGCCATGACCGTTCGACTGCCGACCGGCCCGACCCGGAGGAAGCTGTAGATGAGCAGGAAGAGAGAAGCAGTGGTACGACGGGAGGGGGATGAGCCGCTCTGAAGCCGATACTCCGGCCCCGGACCGGAGGCCAGTTGCTCGTCGCGGGGCGGGGCGGGGAACGGGGAGGAGAGGGCTCACATTTCAGCAGCTCAGAGGCAGGCCCTTGAGCTGCTCGCGAGGACGGCAGTGAGGAATGGCGGCCGCACCAAGCGGTTGGAGGCCTGTCGGGCGTCGAGGGCCCGGGAGTCGGCGCCGATCCAGTGTGACGCACCCGAACGGACCGGAACGGACGGCAGCGGAAGTCAGTACCGGATCAGCACCAGCGCGTCTGCGCTCGATTTACCTCGCGCGGCCCACGCCTCTGACCTGCGTATTTGTGGGGGAGGGTGCCGCGTGGCAAGCGCCGCCCTCCCGTTTGGAGAACATCTGGTTGAGGACGAAACGGTACGACGCGAACGGCAAGGTCAGGAGCGGTACGGGCGGGGTCTGCTACGTCTACTGGCCCGCGCGGCCGACACCGGCCCAGCGCCGTGTCCTGAGGTCGTTCGACCTGTTGTGAGCCCATGCGGCGCCCCGGCCGCCCCGCCCACCCGACGGCAGCGCTCCCGGCCGTCCCGGGCGGGGTGGCCGCAAAGGTCCGTTTGCGGCGTGACGCCCTCCAGGCGCCGGGTGCCGTCCTCGGCCCCGTAGCCGGCACACATCCCGTCGCAGGGCTGCCTGCCACAGGTGCCCTGTGGGCCGTGCTGCTCGTTCACCGTCCCGCGGAGCCGGGCATGGGACAAGCCGACTTGAGAACCTGGGCAGTTGCCGCGACGGCTCAGGAGGGACAGAGTGAAAGAAGAACACACACGAGATCGGAGCGTGTTGTGATCATTCTGGGAGTCATACTGCTCGTCATCGGTTTCGTCACCGGTATTTCCATCCTCTGGACCATCGGAATCATCCTGGCCGTGGTCGGCCTGATCCTGTGGATTCTGGGCGGGATGGGGCATGCCGTCGCGGGACGCAGACACTACTGGTAGCGCCTTCGGGCAGCGGCCTTCGCCCCTGGGGGCGCGGCATCGACGAATGCCCCGCCGAACCGGCAACCTGCACTGGGCACGTAAGCGGTGATCCCGCCCCGTGCCCAGAAAGGTGCCGATGCGTCCATGGGTCACAGCGAGGCGCCCGTCCTGGACGCCCCTGGCCCCCCGGGCGGATCTGCTGGGCACCACGAGCCCCTCGGTCCTGCTCCACGCCGGGATCGACGGTTGGCGGCGCCAAATGGTCCTGCACGGCCATCTGTTGATGATCCGTGCGCTGGAGCCCGCGGCTTTTGTTTACCAGGAGATCGAGGCCGTCGAGGGAATGCACGTCAGTGATCGCGAGGACTTCTGCGGGCCGGGGGCAGGGGCCGATTTTGATCTGCTGCCGGTCGTCATCGACCTCCCCGGCCCCGGTACCTCCGGATACGACGCCGCCGACCGGCTCCGCGAGCACCATCGGATCGACACCCATCCGGTGGACCACCGCCGCATCGGCGCGCAACTCACCCACGCCGACGACTCCCTCACCGCCGGACGCCTGCTCACCGCGCTGTGCGACCTCGCCGACCGGGCGGAGATGCTGCCGTTCTGGCGGCCCGGCGCGGCCATCTGCAACGGGCCGTGGGCCCTGGTCGAAGCGGGGGTGGTGGCGGAGAAGGGGCTGACGTCCCACCCCTCGCCGAAGACGGACAATCCGTAACGCGGGCGGGGAGCGGACCGACGTGCCGGTCGTCACGGACGACCGGCGGCTCATCACCTCACGCAACCGGGGAGCCCCGGAACCATTTCTCCGCGAGGCGGACGCGGCCCTCGCGGCGGACACCCGGTGGGGGCGGGCCCCGGGCCGAGGGCCCGCCCCCACCGTTGCGGACGGACGGTGATCCGCACGTCGTACCGCCTCGGCGCCCGAGAGCCCGGCGCCGGGGCGGTCAGTCGGTCACGGTGACCGTCTCGCTCGCGCCGGACTCGGTGCCGTCCGTGTAGAGGACCGTGACGCGGTAGTACACCGTGGTGGCGGCCGGCTGGTCGAGGTCCGTCCAGTCGCCGCTGCCGGCGTTGTCCTCGGGCTCGGTGCCGATCCGCTCGAACGTCGCGGTCCGCGGGTTCCAGCGGTGGATGGCGAAGCCGGAGACCGGGCTGCCGTTCTCGTTCCTGTCGCTGGACAGGAACCAGGAGATCCAGCCGGAGGCGTCGGCACCGAGGTGGCCGAGCGGCGCGCCGGTCGCGGGCGGGGCGGTCGGGCGGAGATCCAGCTCGGTGACGTCGGCGACGGACGCGCCGGTCTCCGGGGCGAGCCGGTTGCCGTACTGGTCGACGGCGACGACGGCGTAGCGCACCTGCTGGCCGTCGGCGGGCACGGCGTCGTGGAACGTCGTCGCCGTGATCTCCCGCGGCTTCAGGGTCCAGGAGTCCTGCACCGGGGTGTAGGTCCACCCGCCGTCGGCGAGGGTGCCGCGCAGCACGCGGTAGTGGTCGAAGCCCGGCTCGTCGTTCGCGTCCCAGGAGAGCGTGACGCCGTTCTCCTTCGGGGTGGCGGTCAGACCGGCGACCGCGGCCGGCGCGGTCGTGTTGCCGACGACGTCGAGGGTGAGCTCCTGGGAGGGGACGCCCCCGTTCCTGGCATGGTCCACGGCCACCACCCGGTAGCGGTACGTGAAGCCGGGCGGCGGGGCGGCGTCGGTGAAGGTGGTGCCCCGCACGCCCTTGCCGACCTCCTCGCTCACGCCGACGGTGGTGCCCCGCACGGTCCTCCGGAAGACCGAGTAGCCCGCGAAGTCGTCACTGGTCCGCTCGGAGGCGTCCCAGTCCAGGGTGACGCCCGCCTCGCTCTCGACGGCCCGCACGTTGAGGGCGGTGTCCACGGGGCCCGTCAGGTCACGGGTGTAGTACATCGCCGTGGCCGAGGCCGGGGACTCCAGTCCATGGGTGTCGACGGCGGTGACGACGTAGTAGTAGACGTCGCCGGTGGGCGGCAGCGGGCCGGTGTACCCGCCGGGCGACAGCTTGTCGCCGGTGAGGAGGTTCTCGGGGGTGAGGGCGACCGGGTTCGACGTCGAGCGGTAGACGCGGTATCCGGCGAGGTCCGGCTCCGTGTTGCTGTCCCAGTAGAGGGTGATCTCGGTCGGGAAATCCATGGACCAGTTGTCCTCGACGCCCTTCGGGGCGGCGGGAGCGGTGCGGTCGACGGTGGTGACGGCCAGGTCGGCGGTGCCCGAGGAGACGTTGCCGGCCTTGTCGTAGGCGCGGACCTCGTAGTAGTAGACGTTGCCGTCCTTCGGGACGGTCGTGTCGGTGTACGAGGTGGACGTCGTGGTCGCGATCGGCTTCGTGGGGTAGGAGGCGCCCTTCAGCCGCCGGTAGACGCGGTACCCGGCGAGGTCCATCTCCTTGTTCCCGGCCCAGCCGATCTTCGTGGACATGTCCGTCGGGCTGTAGATGACGGTGGTCCCGGCCGGCACGAGCGGCTTGACCTTGTCGACGGTCGCCGAGGTGCGGGGGGCGTAGGAGAACTTGACGTCGGCGGCGCCGGTCCAGTTCACGAAGTCGACGCGGAGGCTGTGCCTGCCCGACGGGACGGTCACCTGGACGGTCTTGGAGACGGTGGTGGAGACGTTCTTCCACATGTCGACCTTGCGGACGCCGTCGAGGTAGACGCGGATGCCGTCACGGGAGGAGGCGGTGAACGTGAAGGGGCCGCCCGAGCCGAAGTCGCGGGTCATGGACCAGCGGACGCCGAAGTTGTTGGCGGGCATGCCCTTGATACCGGGTGCGCCGGTTCCCCAGTTCTGGTCGATCACCGAGTCGCAGTCCGTGCCCTTGGGGGTCCCGGAGAACGTGGTGTTCGCGTAGAACGTCCGCTTGAAGACGGGCGACGCGCAGGTCACGGCGGCGGAGGCGGCGGGGGCGGCCACGCTGAGCAGGCCCCCCGCGGTGGCGAGTACGACGGCGCCGGCGGTGGCGACCGTCGTGCCTCTGGGTCGGTTCAATTCGTTCCTTCGATCTCGGTTTATCTGAGGCAGTACGTGACTGCCGACGATCAAGACTCGCGAGGAACGGGCTTGGTTGTAGCCGCAGGAGCCCGGCTTCGTCCGTACGGTCCGGGTTCGTACGACATATGGTTAAAGAATGAGCAAAACCGAGCATGAGACCGGTCCCCAGGGGGCGCTTGTGTGCCCGGTCTGCAAGCAGCCCCTGCCCGTCAACATCACCAGGCGGCACAAGACACTCGGGGTCTTCGTGCCCGTGCGGGCCGCGGGCCCCTGCGGCAATCCCGACTGCCCCGAATACCTGGAGGAGCCGGTGGGCGAAAGCCCCGGGCCCCGGTGACACCCCCGGACCTTGGTGACATCCGGACCCCGATGAGGCGTCCGGGCCCCGTGATGCCCGGATCCCGCTGACGTCCGTGCGGCGGGTCCGCGCGGGGCGTCCCGTCAGCCGGGGGCCGGGGGAGGGGCGGCGTTGCGGGGAGCGACCACCGTTCTGCCGGGGGAATCGGCCCCGAAGACCGCGCCGTGCAGGTCGTGCAGCAGGACCGTGCGGCGGTTCTTCTCCGCCGACCGGCCGACGACCCCGCCGCCGTACCGGCACGCGGCCGCCGCCGCCGATTCGGCATCCGGCACCGGGAAGTAGAGGTGCCACCCCCGGCGCGCCCGTTCACCGCTCAGCGGCGAGCCCACCGGTACGATCCTGGCCGCCGTGCCGCCGGCGTCCCGGAGCGTGACGCCGCCCCTCTCGTACCGGACCTCGCAGCAGCCGGGGCGGCCGCAGGCCCACTCCAGCACCTCGCCGTAGAAGATGGCGGCCTCGAACATGTCGCCCGCGTGCAGCTCCAGCCGCCACGGACGGCGGGTGCGCCACGTCTCCCAGTCGGTGATCAGCGGCCCCTCCCAGATTCCGAAACGGTTGCCCTCCCGGTCGGCCGCGAGGACACCGCGCCCCAGGGGGAGGCGGACCGGGCCCACCGCGATGGTGCCGCTGCGCTCCATGATGCGGGCCGCCGTCCCGTCGGCGTCCGGGACGGAGAAGTAGGGCGTCCAGTCGAGGGCCACCTGCAACGCCGGTGCCGTGCACCCCAGGCTCGCGGTGGGCACGCCCCCCGACAGCGCCATCCGGAAGTCCTCGCCCAGCGAGGTGCGCCGGAAGGTCCACCCCAGCACGGCCCCGTAGAAGCGCTGCGCGGCCTCGGCGTCGGGCGTGGCGAGGCTCGCCCAGCAGGGCGCGCCGACGGTGCAGCCGCCCCGTCCGGAGGCATGCGCCGAGGAGGCGTGGGGCTTGGGCGGGCTCGGGGTGGACACCATGGGGGGAACCTGACGGCGGGGGCGGTCTCCTCATCAGGGTGCGCGTCCGGTGCCCCGGCGGCGAACGCACAGCGGGCGCGGGAAGGGGGATGCCGCTGTGTTCCTCCTCCGGGCCCGCCCCCGCCGCACCGCGGTGTGCCCCGGGCCCGCGGCGCGTCCCGGGTCGTTCGCCCCGGATCGTTCGTTCTTCGCCGCCGGGGCGGCGGGCGCCGCGCGGTGGGACGGCCGGTCGGTGAATCCGGGTAACGGGCCCCGGCGCCGTGGCGGCTTCGGCCCCGGACCCGGGGTCCGCGCCGCCCGGCTGCGGTCCATGACTCCGGTCGCAGCCGGGGGAGCCGGCCAGTCGCAACCCCTTTCATACGCATTCGTCCGCCCCGGTCACTCCGTGCCGGACGGAGGGTGCGCAACTCCCCTTCCATACCCCGCCGGGGTATGTTACGTTCCGGTCGACCGGATACCCCCTAGGGGTATCAAGGCTCGATCAGGGAGCAAGTGATGTCGGCTGTCAATCCTCGGAGGTGGTGGGCACTGGCCGTGCTGGCCACCGCCCAGTTCATGGTCATCATGGACACTTCGATCATCGGGGTCGCGCTTCCCGAGATGCAGCGCGATCTCGGCTTCACCCAGGGGGACCTGCAATGGGTCTTCAACGCGTACGTCATCGCCTTCGGCGGGCTCCTGCTGCTCGGCGGACGCCTCTCCGACCTGCTCGGCGCCCGGAAGGTGTTCGCGGGCGGTTGGGTGATCCTCGTCGCGGGCTCCGTCGTGGCCGCGGCCGCCGGTGACGCCACCACCGAGATCGTGGGGCGCGCCGTGCAGGGCGTGGGCGGCGCCCTCATCGCGCCCGCCTCGATGACGCTGCTGATGATGCTCTTCGGCCAGAACCCGAAGGAGCTCGGCAAGGCGCTCGCCTTCTACGGTGCGGCGGCCCCCGCGGGCGGTACGGCCGGTGTGTTCCTCGGCGGCGTCTTCACGGAATGGGCCAGCTGGCCCTGGGTCTTCATCATCTACGTCCCCATCGGCGTCGTGACCCTCGCGGCCACCGGTCTGCTGCCCGCCGTCCAGGGGCGCAGGGGCTCGGTCGACGTCCTGGGCGCGACCGCGGTGACCGCGGGACTCGCACTCGCGGTCCTCGCCGTCGTGCGCGCACCCGAGATCGGCTGGGACGCGACCTCGACCCTGCTCGAACTCGGCGGGGCGGCAGTGCTGCTGGCGCTCTTCCTGGTGATCCAGCGTTCCGTCCGCAGCCCGCTCATGCCGCTCGGCATCTGGCGGACCCCGCGGCTCGGGGCGTCCAACCTGGCCATGGCCCTGCTCGGCGCCGCCTGGATCCCGATGTGGTACTTCCTCAACCTCTACCTGCAGCAGGTGCTCGGGTACGGCGCCTTCGCCAGCGGTGCGGCGCTCCTGCCCATGACGGTCCTGCTGATGATCTTCATGACGACGATCACCGCCCGTCTCCTCGCCCGGTTCGGTGCCAAGCCGCTCATCGCGGGCGGGCTGTTCGTCCTGGCCGCCGGGCTGGTGTGGCTGTCCGCCGTCGAGCCGACCGGCACCTTCCTGGTCGACGTCCTGCCCGCGTCGCTGGTCGCGGCGCTCGGCATGTCCCTCGCCTACATCCCGGCGATGATGAGCGCCATGTCGGGGGCGCCCCAGGAGCAGGCGGGTCTCGCCTCCGGCATCGTCAACACCACCTACCAGGTGGGTTCGGCCCTCGGTCTCGCCGCTCTCACCGCGCTGGCGACGTCCCGAGGCGCGGGCAGGCTCGGCGATCTGCCCGCCCTCACCGACGGGTTCGCCTCGGCCTTCACCGCGGCGGCGGCGATCGCGGCGGCGGGCGGACTGCTCACCCTGGCCCTGATGCGGGGCGAGAAGAGCGAACCGGCTCCCGGCGGGGACGCCGCACCGCGGAAGGACGGCGAATCGGTCGGCGCGTGACCACGGCGCGCGAGCGCGCGAAGGGCGTCACCGCGGTACGGGACCGGCGGGCATCGGATCATTCGATGCCCGCCGGTCCCGTACCGCGTGAACACCGTGCGCGGCCGTGTGGTCTTCAGCACGGGGCCCGCCCGCGGCATTCGCTTCCAGGGACCCCGGCGCCGGGGCGCGGGCGGGCCCCGGACGCCGTCGGCGTACGGGCGGGGGACGGTCCGGCCCGGGGCGGTGACGCACGTCTCTACCTCGGGAGCCGGTCGTACTGGCACTGTGGTCGGGTCCTCGGGGGACACCACATGCCGACCGAACCGAGCGAGATGCCATGACCGCGACTGCTGCCGAAACCGCCACCACCCACCTCGCCGCCCGTCTCCGCGCGCGCACCGGCGGCCCCCAGGACGGCCCGAAGATCCTGGAGACCGTGCTGGGCTGGACGCTCGTCGTGGTGGTCGCCGTGTTCGTCACCCGGGCCGGCCTCATGTGAGGAACGGGCTCATGCGAGGAACGGGGCGGGGAGCCGATCCTGCCCCGCCCCGTCCTGCCCCGCCCCGTTTTGGAACGGACGGGGCGGGACGGAAGACCGACCGGCCCGCCGCCCCGCCCCGGGTTCCCGTGACTACTTGATCGCCTTGATCAGCTCGCCGTCGGTGGTGTCACCGCTGAGCTCCCAGAAGAAGGAGCCGCCCAGGCCCTGGTTCTTCGCCCAGGCAGTCTTGGACGCGATGGTGGCCGGGGTGTCGTAGCTCCACCAGTTGGTGCCGCAGTGGGCGTAGGCGGTGCCGGCGACCGTGCCGGTGGCGGGGCAGCTGTTCTTGAGGACCTTGTAGTCCTCGATGCCGGGCTCGTAGGTGGCGGAGGCCGGGCCGGTGGCGGTGCCGCCCGGGGCGGACTGGGTCACGCCGGTCCAGCCGCGGCCGTAGAAGCCGAGACCGAGCAGCAGCTTGGACGCGGGCACGCCCTTGGCCTTCAGCTTGGTGATGGCCGCCTCGCTGTCGAAGCCCTTCTTCGGGATGCCCTCGTAGGAGGTCAGCGGGGAGTGCGGGGCCGTCGGGCCCTTCGCGTCCCAGGCGCCGAAGAAGTCGTACGTCATCACGTTGTACCAGTCCAGGGACTGGGCGGCGCCGGCGTAGTCGGCGGCGTCGATCTTGCCGCCCTCGGAGGCGTCGGCGGTGATGGCGGCGGTCACCAGGTTGTTGCCGCCGAACTTGGCGCGCAGGGCGGAGGTGAGGCCCTTCAGCGCGTCCGGGCCGCTGGTGTCGCAGGTCAGACCACAGGCGTTGGGGTACTCCCAGTCGATGTCGATGCCGTCGAAGACATCGGCCCAGCGCGGGTCCTCCACCAGGTTGTAGCAGGACTCGGCGAACGCGGCCGGGTTCTTCGCGGCCTCGCCGAAGCCGCCGGACCAGGTCCAGCCGCCGAACGACCAGATGACCTTCAGGTCCGGGTGCTTCTTCTTGAGCTTGCGCAACTGGTTGAAGTTGCCGCGCAGTTCCTGGTCCCAGGTGTCGGCCACCCCGTCGACCGACTGGTCGGCGGTGTACGCCTTCTCGTAGTCGGCGTACGAGTCGCCGATCGCGCACCTGCCGCCCTGGACGTTGCCGAAGGCGTAGTTGATGTGCGTGAGCTTGTCGGCGGAACCCGAGGTCTCGATGTTCTTGACGTGGTAATTGCGCTGGTACACGCCCCAGTTGGCGAAGTACCCGACCACCTTGTCGCCGGCCGCCGTGGGGGTGGTGTCGGCGGACGCGGGGGCCGCGGCCCGCGGGGCGGCCGGGACCGTGCCGGCCGACGCGGTGCCCGCGACCCCCAGCAGGGCGGCGCCGAGGGCGACGGTACAGGCGGCTGCGGTGAGCGCCCGGAAGCGGGCGCGGGGGCGATGCGGTCCGAACATCTTGGCTCCTCGTGGGGGAGGGAACGTACATGTGGGGTGTACGGCCGGCCACCGCATGGATTTGGCATGAACGCGGAAAGGCCGGTCTGCCTGGAACCGTAGAAGGACTAGACCAGTTGGGTCAATGGTTCGGACCAATTCGGAGTGATCGCCCCGCCCGCCGTCGAGTGGCCCGGCCGCCCCGTGACGGATATCGTCCGATCGGGCATACTCGACCCGCCACAGCCGCTGGCCAGCAACTCTCGTAATCCGGGAGGGCCGGTACCGGTTGGGCAGCAGTGCTTGTCCGGAGTTCACCCGGAAACCCCCGGCGGCGCCGCCCACACCCCCTCGCGCGCGACCGTCGCAACGCCCGACAGGGAGGAGAGCGCCGTCATGTCCGACCGTGCCTTGCATGTGGTGGAACGCCGTCTGCCCACCGAGGAGTCCAGGCAACTCGTCGCGCTCGTCCGCGACATCGCCCAGCGGGAGATCGCACCCCGGGCGGCGGAGGAGGAGGAAGCGGGCCGGTTCCCGCGCGAGGTCTTCTCCCTGCTCTCCGAGTCCGGCCTGCTCGGGCTGCCCTACGACTCCGCCCACGGCGGCGGCGACCAGCCGTACGAGGTGTACCTCCAGGTCCTGGAGGAGCTCGCCGCGGCCCGGCTCACCGTCGGCCTCGGCGTCAGCGTCCACTCCCTCGCCTGCCACGCGGTCGCCGGATACGGCACGAAGGAGCAGCAGGCCGAGCACCTCCCGGCGATGCTGGGAGGGGGCCTGCTGGGCGCCTACTGCCTCTCCGAGCCCGCCTCGGGCTCCGACGCCGCCTCGCTGCGCACGAAGGCCGTCCGGGACGGTGACGACTGGGTCCTCACCGGCACCAAGGCGTGGATCACCCATGGCGGCATCGCCGACTTCTACACCGTCCTGGCCCGCACCGGGGTCGAGGGCGCCCGCGGCATCACCGCCTTCCTGGTCCCCGGCGACGCCGAGGGGCTGAGCGCGGCCGCCCCCGAGAAGAAGATGGGCATGAAGGGCTCGCCCACCGCCCAGCTGAACTTCGACGGCGTACGGGTCTCCGACGCGCGCCGGGTCGGCGAGGAGGGCCAGGGCTTCGCGATCGCCCTGTCCGCCCTCGACTCCGGACGACTGGGGATCGCCGCCTGCGCGATCGGCGTCGCCCAGGCGGCCCTGACCGAGGCGCTCGGCTACGCCGCGGGACGGCAGCAGTTCGGCCGCCCCATCGCGGACTTCCAGGGGCTGCGCTTCATGCTCTCCGACATGGCCACCCAGATCGAGGCGGGCCGGGCGCTCTACCTGGAGGCGGCGCGGCTGCGCGACGAGGGCAAGCCCTTCTCGCGCCAGGCGGCCATGGCCAAGCTGTTCTGCACGGACACGGCGATGCGGGTCACCGTCGACGCCGTCCAGGTGCTCGGCGGATACGGCTACACCCTCGACTTCCCGGTCGAGCGGCTGATGCGCGAGGCCAAGGTGCTCCAGATCGTCGAGGGCACCAACCAGATCCAGCGCATGGTCATCGCCCGCCACCTCGCGGGTCCCGAGACGCGCTGACCCGCGACGGCCGGTCCGACCACACGGGCGTCGTCACGATCCGGTTCCACTCCTGGTCGTGGCGGCCCGGCAGGGTCCGGTGCGTGCTCTCCCAATGACGCAGCAGGGCCCGGTAGATGGGCGGATCGGCGGGGTGCGGCCCCGGGCGCGCCGCGGAGCGGCGGGGCGCGGGCTGGGGCACCGGTTGTGTACCGGGCTGCGGAACCGATTCTTCGGCAGTGGGTGCGGCGAGGCGACGACGGTCGGCACCGACCGTCGGGTGCGGCGGGGTCATGCATGGGCAACGCCGCGGAGCGGTCCCCGGTCACTGTCCGGCCGATTCGAGAGCCCGTTCGTCACGTCCCCGGGCGGCGGATTTCCCCACTCCCGGACGGGGCTCCTCCCGGGGCGGTGCGGGCCGGCGTCCCGGTCGATCAGGTGTCCCGGCAGGCCCGGCCGAGGTTCGCGCGGGCACCACGCCGGTCGGGCCGTCGTGGTGCGGTGCGGATCGTGCCGGTGGGGCCCGGACGCGGCCGGGCCGTCCCGTTCGGACGCGGGAGTCGCCGTCAGGCGGCGCTGCGGCGCATCCGCGGCACCCGCAGCGGACGCGAGCCGGGGCCTCCGGCGTGCGAGAACGGCTGCATCCGCCAGTCGAGTCCCTGGGGGAGCGTCAACAGCAGGCCCGTCTCCTGCTCCTGGGCGTCGCGCGACTCGTCGGCGGGCCGCGACAGCGACGCCGGCCGGCCGGTACCGGAGCAGACGGTCAGCACGAACGGATTCCACGGCGTCGGGCACAGCGCGTGCTCGGGCAGCACGTCCTCGCCCGCCGGCAGCGCGATCGGCTGCGAGCAGTCCGGGCAGATCACCCGGTACATCTCGAACGTGTCGTACGCGTCGGGAGCGGTGTCCTCGACGGGATCGGCAGGCTCCGGTTCGGTACGGCCGGTGAGCTTCAGGCTCTGCATGGGAAATTCCCCCCTCGGGTGGGCCGACTGGGCGACGTCGCCTCGGCCACACCAAGCACTTCCCGTCGCGCATCGGCCGTAACCGCGAGGTGGGCGGCTACCCATCCGTAAACCTGTGGCATTCGTCACATGCCCGCCGCAGGTGCCCCTTCGCGCGTACGTCCGCTGTGCCTGGAGGGACTCGGGGCAATAGGTTGATCCGTATGGAGGAGCTGGACCGACAGATCGTGGAGTTGCTCGTCAAGGACGGGCGGATGAGCTACACCGACCTGGGCAGGGCCACGGGCCTGTCCACGTCGGCCGTTCATCAGCGCGTCCGCAGGCTGGAGCAGCGCGGGGTGATCCGGGGCTATGCCGCGGTCGTCGACCCCGAGGCCGTCGGCCTGCCGCTCACCGCGTTCATCTCGGTGAAACCCTTCGACCCGAGCGCGCCGGACGACATCGCGGAGCGGCTCGCGGGCGTCCCGGAGCTGGAGGCGTGCCACAGCGTCGCGGGCGACGAGAACTACATCCTCAAGGTGCGCGTCGCCACGCCGCTGGAGCTGGAGCACCTGCTCACCAGGATCCGTTCGCTGGCCGGCGTCTCCACCCGGACCACCGTCGTCCTGTCCACGCCCTACGAGGCCAGGCCGCCGCGGATCTGAGGGGGCCGGACCACGACCCCCGGAGGGCCGGACGGTGACTTCCGAGGGGGCGCGGGCCGCGCGGCTCCGGGCAGGCGCGAGACTGGTCCCATGACCGAGAGCACCGCCCTCCAGAGCGAACACCGCACCGTGCTGCTGCGCGGTGGAGACGTCCACAGCCCCGCCGATCCCTTCGCCACCGCCATGGTGGTCGAACGCGGCCATGTCGCCTGGGTGGGCTCGGAAGGGGCCGCCGACGCCTTCGCGAGCGGCGTCGACGAGGTGATCGACCTCGACGGCGCGCTGGTCACCCCCGCGTTCACCGACGCCCACGTCCACACCACGTCGACCGGCCTGGCCCTCACCGGCCTCGACCTCTCCGGCGCCCGGAGCCTCGACGAGGCGCTCGGCCTGCTGCGAGCGTACGTGGCCGGGCACCCCGGGGACCGGGTCGTCCTCGGCCACGGCTGGGACGCCACGCGCTGGCCGGAGCAGCGCCCGCCGGCGCGGGGCGAACTCGACGCGGCGGCCGGCGGACGCCCGGTCTACCTGCCCCGGGTCGACGTGCACTCCGCCGTCGTCACCACCGCCCTGCTCGACCTCGTCCCCGGCGTCACCGGGATGGTCGGGTACCACCCCGACGCGCCGCTGACCGACGCCGCCCACCACGCGGTCCGCGCCGCCGCCCACGGCGCCGTCTCGCCGCTCCAGCGGGCCGAGGCCCAGCGCGCCGCCCTGCGCCGCGCCGCGTCCCTCGGCATCGGCACCGTCCACGAGTGCGGCGGCCCGGACATCTCCGACGAGGAGGACTTCGCCGGCCTGCTGAAGCTCGCCGGCGAGCAGGACGGGCCGCGGGTCCTCGGCTACTGGGCCGAGCGGGTCGCCGACGAGAAGGACGCCCGCCGGATCAGGGAGCTCGGCGCGATCGGGGCGGCCGGCGACCTGTTCGTGGACGGTTCGCTCGGTTCGCACACCGCCTGTCTGCACGAGCCGTACGCCGACGGCCCGGCCGGGCACACGGGCACCGCCCACCTGGACGCGGCGCAGATCGCCGCCCATGTCACGGCGTGCACCGGAGCGGGGCTGCAGGCCGGCTTCCACGCCATCGGGGACGCCGCGGTCTCCGCCGTGGTGGAGGGCGTCCGGGCCGCCGCCGAGACGCTCGGCCTCGCCCGGATCAGGTCCGCCCGGCACCGCGTCGAGCACGCCGAGATGCTCACCCCCGAGACCGTCGCCGCGTTCGCGGAACTCGGCCTGACCGCGTCCGTCCAGCCCGCCTTCGACGCGGCCTGGGGCGGCGAGGAGGGTATGTACGCGCGACGGCTCGGCGCCGAACGTGCCAGGACCCTGAACCCGTACGCGGCGCTGCTGCGGGCCGGGGTGCCCCTGGCCTTCGGCTCGGACAGCCCGGTGACCCCGCTCGACCCGTGGGGCACCGTCCGGGCCGCGGCCTTCCACCGCACACCCGAGCACCGGATCTCCGTACGGGCCGGTTTCACCGCCCACACCAGGGGCGGCTGGCGGGCCGTCGGCCGTGACGACGCGGGAACCCTGGTGCCCGGCGCCCCGGCCGACTACGCGGTCTGGCGCACCGCCGACCTGGTGGTCCAGGCCCCGGACGACCGGGTCGCCCGCTGGTCGACCGACCCGCGCTCGGGGACGCCCGGCCTGCCGGATCTCAGCCCCGGCGCCGAACTGCCGGTCTGCCTGCGGACCGTGGTCGGGGGGCGGACCGTCCACGAGCGTCCGAACGAGTGACGTGCGGACATTCCGCACCGCGGGCCGCGGCGGGGCCCGTTCCGCCGCGACCTGCGGATCTTCGCTACTGACCAGGCAAGTTCCATAAAGGTCGCAGGTCAGACGGCTATTGACAGAAAGCGCCCACCGGCCGGTAGGTTCGGCAAAGTCCACCAAGGACGTCCGACCGGTCGAACCTCCACGCAGTCGTCGAATGCCGCTGGGTCACGGGGGGCTGTGCCGCACCGGCACAGCGCCACTGACAGCCAGGTTCAGCGTCCGCGCCTCGGGGCGAGGGAAGGTTTCAGCCGGACGGCGGTGCGACCCGGGTGGGGCCCGGACGTTCAGTAGACAACGGCTCTAGGTCGACCCGCAGCCAGCGGGTCCCAGGTCGGCCCGAAGGGCGCTGGGCCCCCACCCGCAGTTCCCGTCCGCAGCCGCGACAGGGTTTCTGTCCGCACTTCCCTCCTTCTGTCCCCGGCGCCGCCCGACCACCTGCGACCGGGTCGGCGATCGGTGCCCGCCCGCTGGATATGGTGTGCACCTGCGTACGGACTTAAGGGGCAGTAAGTGAACGACGGCGGTCAGCGGCGGTACGGCCCGCTCGGCAGGATCCTGGTGATCATTCCGACCTACAACGAGGCCGAGAACATCAAGCCGATCGTCAGCCGGGTGCGAGCCGCTGTGCCGGAGGCCGACATCCTGGTCGCCGACGACAACAGCCCCGACGGCACCGGCAAGGTCGCCGACGAACTGGCCGCCGAGGACGGTCAGGTCCAGGTGCTGCACCGCAAGGGCAAGGAGGGGCTCGGCGCGGCCTATCTCGCGGGCTTCCGCTGGGGCACCGAGCACGGGTACGGCGTGCTCGTGGAGATGGACGCCGACGGCTCCCACCAGCCCGAGGAACTGCCCCGGCTGCTCACCGCGCTCAAGGGTGCCGACCTGGTGCTCGGCTCCCGCTGGGTGCCGGGCGGCCGGGTGGTCAACTGGCCCAAGTCCCGCGAGATGATCTCCCGCGGCGGCAGCACGTACTCCCGGCTCCTGCTCGGGCTGCGGACCCGGGACGTCACCGGCGGCTTCCGGGCCTTCCGGGCGGAGACCCTGGACGGCCTGGGCCTCGACCAGGTCGCCTCGCAGGGCTACTGCTTCCAGGTCGACCTGGCCCGCAGGGCCGTCGAGGCCGGCTACCACGTCGTCGAGGTCCCGATCACCTTCGTCGACCGGGAGATCGGCGACTCCAAGATGAGCCGCGACATCCTGGTCGAGGCGCTCTGGCGGGTCACCGCCTGGGGGGTCGCCTCCCGCACGAACCGGGTCCTGGGCCGCAAGGCGATCTGACCCGGACCGGCGGCGGACGCCGTCCCGCCGCCCGCGGTGATCACCCCCTTGTGCCGCCCGGACCGTCGTACAGGCACACTGGGGACCATGACGACCGGCACACCGCCCCCGACCGCCCCCCGGCGCTCCCGCGCCCGCACCCTCGTCCCGCTCGCCGTCGCCGCCTGGGCGGTGCTGGAGATCTGGCTGTTCATCGTCGTGGCCGACGCGGCGGGCGGGATCACCGTGCTGCTGCTCCTGGCGGCGGGGATCGTGCTCGGGGCCGCGGTGGTGAAGCGGGCCGGCCGCCGGGCCTTCCGCAACCTCACCGAGACCCTCCAGCGGATGCCGGGCCGGCCCGGCGCCGAGGCCGAGCCGCCCGCCTCCCAGGGGAGCGAGGGCAACGGCTTCCTGATGCTCGGCGGGCTGCTGCTGATGGTGCCGGGAATGATCTCGGACGTGGTGGGGCTCCTGCTGCTGGTGCCTCCGGTCCGCACGCGGCTGGGCCGGTACGCGGAACGCTCGCTGGAGCGTCGGATGAGCGCCGCGAGCCCCGGCAGCCTTTCCGACGCCTTCCAGCAGGCCCGTATTCACCGGCCGGACGGAAAGATCATTCAGGGTGAGGTCATCCACCAGGACGACGTGCCGTCCGACGCGCGGCCCGACGGGAGCCCCCGCCCGCCGCTGACCCCCTGACCGCACGCACCCGCACCCGTCGGTCCCCCCGCTCCGGCCGGGCGGGGACCCGCGGGGCCGGGTGCGAGGGCGCGCCACAGAGCCGCGGGGGGGGGGGGCGGAGCCCCTGCGCAGGGGGAACCAGCCCCGCTGGTCCGTGGGGGGGGGGGAGGGTCGGGACGGCGGCAGGCGGCCGTCCG
>NZ_JBEXPY010000056.1:0-48269 GCF_040612315.1 Streptomyces sp. NPDC006435 | reverse complement strand
GCCCCTCCCCCCCCCGCCCTCCCCCCGCCCGCCCCCGCCCCCGGCCCGGGGGCGGCCCCCGGGCCCCCGGGGCCGGGAGGAGCACACGGACGGCGGGACGGCACCGCCGCTGTCAGCAGGGCACCACCGCGACCGGGCCGAGCGCGTGCGAGAGCGTGGTCTGGGCGACGGGGGAGAGGCCGAGCCCGAGCGACTCCCCGCCCTTGCGCCGGCCGACCACGGTCAGTGCCGCGGTCGCCGAGGCCGTGACCAGGGTGCGGGAGGCGGAGCCGCTGACCGGCTCCCGGACGACCTCGACCTGGGGGTACTTCTCCTGCCACCCGGCGGTGAGCTCCGCGAGGGTCCGGTCGGCCGAGTCAGCCGCCGCCGCCCGGTCGAAGACGGGGCCGCCGGACAGGATCGAGGAGAACATCGTCCAGCCGTGCACGATCCGCAGCCGTGCGCCCGGCCGGGAGGCGGCGGTCCCGAAGGCGAACTCCAGCACCGCCTCGCTGCTCTCGTCCGCGGCCACGCCCGCGACGATGTCGGAGAACTCCTCCGCAGGCGCACCCTCGTCCCCGTCCGACGCCCCGCCGTGGATGACGACGACGGGGCACTTGGCCATCGAGGCGGTCGCGAGGCTGTTGGACCCGAGCATCAGGGACCGGAACCCGCCGAGCCCGCGCGAGCCGACGACCACCAGCGACGCGTCACGGCTGAGCGAGGTGAGGGCCGCCGAGGGGAAGTCCAGCGGCGAGAGCGTCGTCGGGTGCAGGGTCGGCTCGATTTCGGACACCCGCTGCACGGACCGTTCGAGGAGTTCCTCCGACTCGCGCCGCAGTGTGTCCTGCGCGCTGCGCCGATCGGGCGTCCGGGCGTGCACGACGACCAGCGCGAGTCCTCGTCGCACGGCTTCGTGGGCGGCCCAGTCGAGGGCTTCCCGGCTGTGCGGGGAGCCGTCCACCGCGGCGATCACGGGACGGTCGGTGGCGGTCATGATTCCCTCCAGAATCCGGTGGTGTCCCGTCCCAGGCTGGTACGTACGGCCGTAATAGGGGAGGGACTTTCGGCCCCTCTGTCCGGAAGATCCATGAGGGACCGCCATCCGCGCGGAGCGGTGGGGCGCCGCGGACGTCCGCCGGGGTCGTTTCGTACGCTACGGCCCGCCGGGGTCCGGTGCCTGTCCGGAGGGCCGGGGGCGGCGTCGGGGCGGAGCCGACCCGCCGCGCCGCGCCGGACGGACGGCGCGACCGCGGGCCCGGCGGGCACCGGGGCGACGCTGTCAGTGCCGGGTGCGATCCTGCCCCCATGGACGAGCTGATGCGGCAGCGGCGCGTGTACGGCGCCGACCACGACGATCCCGATCCGGGACCCCGGCCGGGCCACTCCTACCGGGAGCTGGTGGGCGGCCCCCTCGACGGGCTGCTCCTCGACGTGACCGGCTGGACGGACACGGCGCTGCGCGAGGGGGCGGCGCTGAACACGGAGATCGGGCGGTTCGGACCGGGCGGCCGGGCGGAGTACGGCCCCCGGGACGGCGACCCCGACCGGTGGGACTGGCGGGGCGACATACCCTGAGCCGGCCCGGCGCCCCGTGCGGCGGGACGGCCGGGGTGTACCGGGGCGCTGCCGGGCCCGGCACCGGGCGGGCCGCACGCGGCCCGTCAGGACCGATCGCCCGAACCGTCCGATACTGGATGAATGGCGCAGAAGACCTCTCGATCGGACGTTCCGCCGACCCTGACCGTCAAGGGCCGGGACATCCGGTTGCGCACGATCGGTTTCGTGGTGCTGGCGGTGCTCGCGATCTGGTTCATCGCCGTGAACACCGCGTCCGTCGGCATACGGCTGTGGGTCGGCACGGTCACCCTGCCGCTCTGGGCGGTGCTGACCGTGACCCTGGTGGTCGGGCTGCTCATGGGCGTGCTTCTGGCCCGCCGCCGAGCGAAGCGCTGACCCGGACGCACGGCGGCGGGGCGGGCGGATCTCCACGCGCCCCGCCGCCGGACGATGCCGGTCGGTCAGCCCGCGGACTCGCCCGCGTGCGGGCTCAGGACGCCCGCGCCGACCAGGATGAACAGCACGATGCCCAGAATGATCCGGTAGATCACGAACGGCATGAAGCTCTTGGTCGTGATGAACTTCATGAACCAGGCGATGACGGCGTAACCCACGCCGAACGCGATGAAGGTCGCGAAGATCGTCGGCCCCCACGACACGTGCCCCTCGCCCGCGTCCTTCAGTTCGAAGACGCCGGAGGCCAGCACCGCGGGGATCGCGAGCAGGAAGGAGTACCGGGCCGCCGCCTCACGGGTGTACCCCATGAGCAGACCGCCGCTGATGGTGGCACCGGAGCGGGAGACGCCCGGGATCAGGGCCATCGCCTGGCAGCAGCCGAAGATCAGGCCGTCCTTCACGCCGAGTTCCTTGAGCGTCTTGCGCTCCTTGCTGGCCCGGTGCCTGCCGCCCGCCTCGTCGCGCGCGGCGAGCCGGTCGGCGATGCCGAGGACGATGCCCATGACGATCAGGGTGGTGGCGATCAGCCGCAGATCGCGGAAGGGGCCCTCGATCTGGTCCTTGAGCGTCACGCCGAGCACGCCGATGGGGATGGAGCCCACGATCACCAGCCAGCCCATCTGGGCGTCGTGGTCGCCGCGCATCGACCGGTCCACCAGCGAACGGGACCATGCCGAGACGATCCGGACGATGTCCTTGCGGAAGTAGATGAGGACTGCCGCCTCCGTGCCGATCTGGGTGATGGCGGTGAACGCCGCACCCGGGTCGTGCCAGCCGGCGAACGCCGCGGTGAGCCGCAGATGCGCGCTGGAGGAGATCGGCAGGAACTCGGTCAGTCCCTGAACGAGGCCCAGGACGAACGATTCGAACCAGCTCATGGGGCTTTGGCCATCCCGGAGGTGATCATGCATCGGCCGTCGGCGGAGCCGTCGGCGACGTGCGTGTGGTGGTCAATGGAGAACAGGGCCGCGCAGGATCCGCAGCCCTTCGGTCGGTCGCGGGCAGGGTATCTCCCCCGGGTGAACAGCGCCGCGCGTGCCCCGGGCCGTCCGGGCCGTCGGCCGCTCCGTCACCGGGCCGGCGCCGGGACCGGGAGGGTCACTCGGAGGCCAGCCGGTGACGCTTGCGCCAGGCGACGAAGGCCGCGCCGATCCCCGTCAGCACGATGAAGCCCATGGCGGCCAGGAACGCGGGCGAGGTCGGCGACGTCGCCTCGCTGCCCGCCACCACGTACGCCGCGGTGTTCGGGATCGAGCCGAGCCCGGTGGCGGCCAGGAACGGCGGATACCCCATGCGGGACACCGCCGCGCAGTAGTTGGCCGCCGCGAACGGCACGCCCGGGAACAGCCGCAGCGCCAGCATCGAACGGAACCCGTGCCGGCTCAGCTGGCCGTCCGCCGCCTTGAGCCACCGCCCGCGCAGCAGCGTGCGCAGCGCGTCCTGCCCGAGCACCCTGCCCAGCCCGAACGAGATGCCCGCGCCCAGCACCGTCCCCGCCAGCGCGGCGGCCAGTCCCGCCTGCGTGCCGAAGAGCGCGCCCGCGGCGAGGTTGAGCAGGGGGCGCGGCACGAATGCGACGGTGCACACCCCGTACGCGACCCCGAACAGGAGGACCGCGACGACGCCGCCGTCGAGCCGGGCGGGCCAGCCGGTGGCGAGCAGCCGCTGTGGTTCGAGGAGCAGCATCGCGACCGCCGCGGCCAGCAGCACCACCACGAGCAGCGAGAACCGGGACCAGGGCGAGAGCAGCACCCTGGTGCAGCGCACGGCGAGGCCGGTGGCGGGCCGGGCGGCGGGGACGGGGTCGAACATGCCGGGAGAGTAGCCGACAGCGGTGAACGAATGCCGCAACATGCGCGGCACGGAGGCGGCGGCGCGCCCGCCGTACGACGGACGGGCCGCCCGCACCGCACGGGCGCGCGTCCCGTGGCCCCCGTCCCGCACCGGACCGCCTGCCGGACCGCAGCGGCGGACGCGCGACGGTGGGCACGCGCCGGTGGCCGTGCGCCCAACTCCCGTACCGGCCCGGGAAGTGCGCCGGAAAACCATTCGACGGGGCGGCAGGGGTCGGACATCATCGGAGCCATGTTCCGGTACGCCTTCCCCGCAGCGCCGTCCGCAGTCGCGGACGCGCCGAAGGCTGCCGTGAGCCCCGCGACCGCAGCAGTCGTCACGGCGGCGTGCACCGCCGCCGCAGCGCCCCTCGGCGGCGCCCGAAGCTGACCCTCCCCCGACAGTCCGGCGGACCCCGCAAGGGGAGGGTCGGCCGGGCCCCGGGGTCCTCACACAGCTTCGAATCCCAAGGAATGAATCATGCCCAAGACGGCATACGTGCGCACCAAGCCGCACCTCAACATCGGCACCATGGGCCACGTCGACCACGGCAAGACCACCCTGACCGCCGCCATCACCAAGGTCCTCAGCGACCGGGGGACCGGCACGTTCGTCCCGTTCGACCGGATCGACCGGGCCCCGGAGGAGTCGCAGCGCGGCATCACGATCAACATCGCGCACGTCGAGTACGAGACCGACACCCGTCACTACGCGCACGTCGACATGCCCGGGCACGCCGACTACATCAAGAACATGGTCACCGGCGCCGCCCAGCTCGACGGGGCGATCCTCGTGGTCTCGGCGCTCGACGGGATCATGCCGCAGACTGCCGAGCACGTCCTGCTCGCCCGCCAGGTGGGGGTCGACCACATCGTCGTCGCCCTCAACAAGGCGGACGCGGGGGACCCCGAGCTGACCGACCTGGTCGAGCTGGAGGTCCGCGAGCTGCTGTCCGCGCACGGCTACGGAGGCGACTCCGTGCCCGTCGTACGGGTCTCCGGGCTGGGGGCTCTGGAGGGCGACCCGCGCTGGACCGCGGCCGTCGAGGCGCTGCTGGACGCCGTCGACACGTACGTACCGATGCCGGTCCGCTACACCGACGCGCCGTTCCTGCTGTCGGTGGAGAACGTCCTGACCATCACCGGCCGGGGCACCGTCGTCACCGGGGCCGTCGAGCGCGGCACCGTCCGCGTCGGCGACCGGGTGGCGGTGCTCGGACCGGACATCGAGACGGTCGTCACCGGCCTGGAGACCTTCGGGAAGCCGATGGAGTCCGCCGAGGCCGGCGACAACGTGGCCCTGCTGCTGCGCGGCGTGGAGCGCGACCGGGTCCGGCGCGGACACGTGGTCGCGGCGCCGGGCAGCGTGACGCCGAGCCGGCGCTTCACCGCGCAGGTGTACGTGCTGTCGGCGCGGGAGGGCGGCCGCAGCACGCCGCTCACCACCGGCTACCGACCACAGTTCTACATCCGCACGGCGGACGTCGTCGGGGACGTGGACCTCGGCGAGGTGGCGGTGGCGCGCCCCGGCGAAACGGTCGACCTGACCGTCGAGCTGGGCCGTGACGTCCCGCTGGAGAGCGGACTCGGCTTCGCGATCCGCGAGGGCGGCCGCACGGTCGGCGCCGGCACCGTCACCGGGCTGCTCTGAGGCCCCGGGCCCGTCTCCCCGTACCCCGCGGGAGGCGGGCCCGCACCGTGCGCAAGACTGACGGCATGACAGAAACAGCACTGGTGCTCGGTTCCGGCGGTGTCACCGGCGGGGCCTGGGAGGTCGGGATCCTGCACGGACTCGCGGAAGCGGGCGCGGACCTCTCCACTGCCGATCTGATCATCGGCAGCTCGGCCGGGGCCTCGGTCGGCGCGCAACTGGCCTCCGGGCTGCTCGACCTCCCCGAACTGTACGAACTCCAGCTCGCCGACCCGCAGGACATGAGGGGCGGCCGGCTCGGCGCGCTCACCCTGCTGCGCTACGCGGGGGCCGTGCTCCGCTCCCGCACTCCCGAGGAGTACGGCCGAAGGCTGGGCAGGCTGGCGCGGGGCGCCCGGCTCGACATCGACGCGGAGGAGCGGCGCGCGGCGATCGCGAGCCGCCTCCCCTCGCCGGAGTGGCCCGACCGCCCCCTGCGCATCACCGCCGTCGACGCCTTCACCGGCGAACTTCACACGTTCGGCAAGGAGGACGGCGTTCCCCTCGTGGACGCCGTCACCGCGAGCTCGGCGGTCCCCGGGGTGTGGCCCGTCGCCCGGGCCGGGGGACGGGACTGGATCGACGGCGGGGTGCACTCCACCGCCAATGCCCACCTCGCCGCCGGCCACCGGCGCGTCGTCGTCATCGCCCCGTCGGCGAGCGGCAACAGGGCCATCGCCGCACCGGCCGCACAGGCGGCCGGGCTCGTCGCGAACGGCGCCCGCGTCGAGGTCGTCACCCCCGACGCGGCGTCGAAGGCGGCATTCGGCCGCAATCCCCTCGACCCGGGCCACCGGGCAGCGGCGGCCCGAGCGGGCCGGGCCCAGGCAGCCGCGCACGCCGAGGCCGTCGCCGCGGTCCTCGGCAGCTGATCCGGCACCCCACAATGGAGGGGTGAACGAGTCGATACCCGTCATCCGGGACGTGGACCAGGGCACCGCCAGACTCCTCCCCGACGTGGACCGGGACAGGGCCTGGCTGCTCACCGTCGACGGCGCGCCCCAGTCGTACGTGGACCTCGACGCTCCGGACCATCTGGAGTTCGAGTACGTGCGACGGCTCGCCCATGTCGTCGACCGCGCCGGACCACCGGGCGCGCCGCTGGACGTCCTCCACCTCGGCGGCGGCGCGCTCACCCTGCCCCGCTACGTCGCCGGGGCCAGGCCGGGCTCCCGCCAGGACGTCGCCGAGGCCGACCTCGGGCTGCTCGAACTGGTCGCCGAGCGGCTCCCGCTGCCCGAGGACAGCGGGATCGCCGTGCACGGCACGGACGCCCGCGGCCTGCTGGAACGGACCGAGGCAGGCTCCCTCGACGTACTGATCGGGGACGTCTTCGGCGGCTCGCGGGTGCCCGCCCACCTCACTTCCGTCGAGTACGCGCGAGCCGCCCGCAGGGCGCTGCGCGACGGCGGGATCTACGCCGCCAATCTCGCGGACGGGGCGCCCTTCGACTTTCTCCGCTCCCAACTGGCCACCTTCGCGGCGGTCTTCGAGGAACTCGCGCTGATCGCCGAACCGGCGGTGCTGCGTGGCAGGCGCTTCGGCAACGCCGTCCTCGTCGCGTCCCGGCACCCCGTCGACATCGCGGCCCTGACCCGGAGCTGCGCCGCCGACGCCTTTCCCGCCAGGGTCGAGCACGGCCCCGCGCTGGACCGGTTCATCGGGGCCGCCCGGCCGGTCGGCGACGGCGAGGCGGTCGCCTCACCCGAGCCGCCCGACGGGGCCTTCGGCATCGGCTGAGGCCGGGGCCGGGGCCGGGGCCGGGGTCCCGGCCGGGCCCGTGGCCGTGCCGGGAACCGGGCCCGTGGCCTTGGCCGCCACCTCGGCGGGGTCGGGTTTCCGGGTCAGGTTGCGCACCTCGGGGACGAACAGCACGGCCCCGGTGACCAGCACGATCAGCCCCGCACAGCCCCACAGGGCCTGGCTGCGCCCCACCAGTGACTCCACCGGGCCCGCGAGCGCCGTCGCCAACGGCATCATCGCCACCGAGCCGAACCAGTCGTACGCCGAGACCCGCGACAGCTTCTCCTCGGGGATCTCCTGGTGCATGGCCGTCATCCAGGCGACCCCGAACACCTCGATGGCGACGCCGCTGACGAACATCACCAGACAGAGCCAGACCACCGGCAGCGGCACCGCGAGGCCCGCCGACGGCAGGGCCAGCGGGAAGACGCAGAGCGTCCCGACCAACAGCATCCGCTGCGGTTTCCAGCGCGTCATCAGGAGCGCCCCGCCCAGCGTGCCGGCCCCGAACGCGGCGAGCGCGAAGCCCCACGGGCGGGCGCCGCCGAGCTCGTCCCGGGCGACCAGCGGCCCGTACACCGATTCGGCGGCGCCCACCGCGGCGACCACCACCGAGAACTGCGCCACGATGCTCCACAGCCAGGGGCGGCCGATGAACTCCTGCCAGCCGTCCCGCATGTCGGCGAGCAGCCCGCCGCCCGGCGCGCGCGAGGGAATGTGGCTGACGTCCAGGAACGCGCGCAGCACGCCCGCTACGGCGAAGGCCGCGGCGTCGACGGCCAGCACCCAGCCCGGGTCCATCGCCGCGATCATGGCGCCGCCGAGCGCCGCCCCGCCGATCGTCGCGCCCTGCGTGGCCATCCGGAACAGTGCGAAGGCGCGGCTCGCCTGCTCGCGGCTGACGCTGGACAGCAGCATGCCCTCGGCCGCCGGATTGAAGAACGCCTGCCCGGTCCCGCACAGCGCGGTGAGCAGCATCATCTGCCACAGCTTCGGGTCGCCGGCCAGCACCAGCCAGGCGAAGACCGCCTGCGAGAGACAGTTGAGGGTGTTCGACGCGACCATCACCCGGTGCCTCGGCAGCCGGTCCGCGATCGCCCCTCCGACCAGCAGGAAGAGCACCAGCGGCACGCCCCTGGCCGCGGCCACCAGGCCGACGTCGCCCCCGTCGCCTCCCGCCTGCAGCACGGCGAACGCCGCCGCGATCAGCGCGCCATGGGTACCCAGGCCCGTGATGACCGCGGCGGCGGTCAGAAGACGGTAGTTGCGGGCGGAACGGCTCGGGGGAGCGGCGGAGGCGGCAGTCACCCAGGGACTATCGCCGCTCCGCCTCCGCCGTGCCAACTGGTTTCCCGGGGAGGGCCGGAGGGTCAGGACTCCGGCGCGACCTCCACGAGCCGCACGGTGCTGAGGATCTTCTGGATCGTCTCGTCCGGGAGCTCGTCCTTGACGGAGTCGGCCCCGTAGAGGACCCAGGACGCGAATTCACCCTTCTTGTTCTTGAAGGTGAAGGCGATGGCCTTGCCGTCGCTGTCGCACTTCTTCCGCTTCGTGACGTTGGGAGCGGTGGCCGTGACGACCTGGCCGGTGAGTCCCGACTTGGTGGTGAACTGCTTGGCCGGGGTGAACTTGATGGTGCTCTGCGGCATGTGCTGCGCGTAGGCGGCCCACACCCAGGTGCCGGCCTCGCTGTGGGCGTTCTTGGCGGCGTCGGTGGCACCCTGGGCACCCTTGGACCCGGCGCTCGCGAGGCTCATGTCCTCCGTGCTGCCGTCCTTGTTCGAGTCGTCCACGCACCATTTCTTCTGGTAGAACGACGGCGCGGTGAAACCGATGAGGGGTGAGCCGTCACCCTTCTTGTCGTCCTCGAAGTACGAGAGCGTGCCGGGCTTCCCGACCTCCCAGTCGCCGGGCACGTCGAACCGGGTGCCCCACTTGGGGTTGGTGACGACCTTCCAGCCGGGGATGAGGGGCTTGGCGTCCTCGTCCTCGCCGCGCGGGTTCGCCTCGGGGGAGGCGGACCCGGACGGCTCGGCCGGTGCCGAGGACTTGCCGCCGCCGGCGACGTCGTCCTTCTTGTCGTCGTCCTTGTTGAGCACGACGACACCGGTCACCGCGGCGGCCACGACGACCGCGGTGGCCGCGACGATCGCGATCGCGGTGGTCTTCTTCCGGCCGTTGTCGCCGGGCTGCGGAGCACCGGGCGGGCCGGGCACCGAGTACTGCGGCACGGTCGGCTGCTGGTACGGGTTCGGCTGCTGGTAGCCGGGCTGCTGGTATCCCTGCTGGCCCGGCTGCTGACCGGGCTGACCCGGTTGCTGGCCGGGCTGGCCCTGCTGCTGGTATCCCGGCTGCTGATAGGGATTCGGCTGCTGGTACCCCGGCTGCTGGTACGGGTTCTGGTTCTGGTCCTGCGGGTTTTGCTCGCCCCCGGGCGGCTGCTGTCCTGGCCACATGGCGAGTAACGATAGAGGGGCGGTGGCCGGTCTGCTACGCCCGCCCCCGTGTGCGGACGGTGAAGGATGCGTTCCGGTGGGCGGGGCCCGGGGTGGCCAAAGATTCTACTCGCAAGTAACATCCGGCCATGAGCGCTGCACAGATGTCCGTCGGCGAGATGCTCGTCGCGACGGTTCCGATGGCCCGGACCCTCAATCTCGAATTCCTGGAGACGACCGCGGAACGCGCGATCGTCCGGCTCCCGGACCAGGCCGACTACCACAACCACATCGGCGGACCGCACGCCGGGGCGATGTTCACGCTGGCGGAATCGGCGAGCGGCGCGATCGTCATCGCCGCCTTCGGCGACCAGCTGTCGCGCGCCGTTCCGCTCGCCGTGAAGGCGGAGATCGGCTACAAGAAGCTGGCCAAGGGCGTCGTCACCGCCACGGCGACCCTCGGCCGCCCGGTGGCCGAGGTCGTCGCCGAACTCGACGGGGGCAGGCGTCCGGAGTTCCCCGTGGTCATCGAGATCCGGCGCGAGGACGGCGCCGTGACCGGCGAGATGACGGTCGTCTGGACGCTGCGGCCCAACGCCTGATCCCGGCCCGTTCCGCACGGGGCCGCCACACCTCCCGGAAGGGGGCGCGTGGCGGCCCTTCGCGCTGTCCGGACGAAGGCCGGTACGGGTAGGCTTCCCGCCGCGCGCCGAGGAGTTGCCCGGCGGGCAACGGGACATCCGTACGGAAGGAACCGGCGTTGCACATCCAGGAATGGCTGGAGACCGTCCCCGCGATCAGCGTGTACGCCCTGGTGGGCGTCGTCATCGGGCTGGAGAGCCTCGGGATTCCGCTGCCGGGCGAGATCGTCCTGGTCAGCGCGGCGCTGCTGGCCGCCGGACACGACGGGATCAACCCCTGGATCCTCGGCGCCTGCGCCTCGGTCGGCGCGATCATCGGCGACTCCATCGGCTACGCCATCGGCCGCAAGGGCGGACGGCCGCTGCTGGCCCGGCTCGGCGGGAAGTTCCCCAAGCACTTCGGCGAGAGCCAGATCGCCCTGG
This sequence comes from Streptomyces sp. NPDC006435, assembly GCF_040612315.1. Lineage (NCBI taxonomy): Bacteria > Bacillati > Actinomycetota > Actinomycetes > Kitasatosporales > Streptomycetaceae > Streptomyces > Streptomyces sp. NPDC006435. The sequence goes on along the minus strand of NZ_JBEXPY010000056.1, from coordinate 37,510 downwards.
CCGAGCGGTCGTTCCAGAAGTGGGGGATGTGGGCGGTCTTCTTCGGCCGCTTCGTCGCACTGCTGCGGATCTTCGCGGGCCCCCTGGCGGGCGTGCTCCACATGCCGTACTGGAAGTTCCTGATCGCCAACGTCTTCGGCGGCATCGTCTGGGCCGGCGGCACCACGGCCGTCATCTACTCGGTGGGCGTCGTCGCCGAGGCGTGGCTCAAGCGGTTCTCCTACCTCGGCCTGGCGGCCGCGGTGCTGATCGGCGTGACCTCGATGCTGATCCTGAAGAGCCGGGCCAAGAAGATGGCGGCGCGGACCGCGTCCGCCCCCGTGGCCGACGCGGGGATCGTTCCGGCCGCGGACTGACCGGACGGGGCGCCACCGCCGCGCGGCGGTGGCGCGGTCCGCGGGACCGGCGCCGGTCCCTTCCGCTCAGCCCTCGTGCGCCTGGCGGTGGGCCCGGGCCAGTTCCACGTAGCCCACAGCGTTGAACTTGATGCCTTCGAGCTCCTCCTCGGTCAGCTCCCGCTTGACCTTGGCGGGAACGCCCGCGACGAGCGAGCCCGGGGGCACCCGCATCCCCTGCGGGACCAGCGCCTGCGCCGCGATCAGCGAACCGGCCCCGATGCGGGCGCCGTTGAGGACGGTGGCGCCCATGCCGACCAGGACGTCGTCCTCGACGGTGCAGCCGTGCAGCACGGCGTTGTGCCCGACCGAGACGCGCTCGCCGACCGTGACCGGGAATCCCGGGTCGCCGTGGACGCTGCAGTTGTCCTGGATGTTGCTGTCGGCGCCGATGACGATGGGGCCGCAGTCGGCCCGCAGCACGGCCTGGTACCAGACGCTGGAGCCCGCGGCCATCGTGACCTCGCCGATGACGACCGACGTCGGCGCCGTGAAGGCGTCCGCGTCGATGTCCGGTTCCTTGCCGCCCATTCCCGTGACCAACGCCCGCTCTGCCATCGCCCGTCCCTCCGTGCTCAGGTGCCGTGCGGCCGGGCCCGTCCGGTCCGGTCGGCCGGCCACGGTCGTCCGACCGCTCCGGAGGAACGGTATGCGACAACCGGCCGTCCGCCGTCCGGTGGGGTGAACATCACAGGTCGTCGCCGCGATCGGGTCGGGCGCCGACGACTACCGTGTGCGGGTGCCGAAGAACAGGAACGCGTTCTCATCCCTTGCCGCCTGGCGGCGGCGCGCCCTGTCCGGGGCCGTCCACCGCGGCTGGCGCTGGGTGCAGGAGGCGGGCGCGGTCACCGCGGACCGTCCCGGCAGGCTGCGCTTCGGCCGGATCGGCGCCGGAACCCGGCTGGCCTTCCCGCAGGGCACGGTCTTCGGTGAACCGTGGATCGAACTCGGCGCGCACTGCATCATCGGCGAGCAGGTCACGCTGACGGCCGGCCTCATGCCCGACCTGGACCTCGGCCCCGATCCCATCCTGACCCTGGGGGACGGGGTGGTGCTCGGCCGGGGCAGCCACGTGGTCGCCGACACCACGGTGACCATCGGGCCGGACACGTACTGCGGGCCGTACGTCTACATCACGTCCACGAACCACAGCTACGACGACCCGCACGAGCCGGTCGGCCGGCAGTGGCCCCGAATGGAACCCGTTTCCATCGGACCCGGCTGCTGGATCGGCACCGGAGCGGTGGTCCTCCCCGGCGCCAGGCTCGGACGCAACGTGGTGGTCGCCGCGGGAGCGGTGGTACGGGGCGAGGTGCCCGACCACGCGGTGGTGGCCGGCGCCCCCGCCCGCGTCGTGCGCAGCTGGGACCCGGAGAAGGGCTGGCAACCACCGCTGCGCACCCCGGCCCCGGTGCCGATCCCGACGGGGGTCACTCCCGAACAGCTGCTGGCCCTGGCGGAGCCGAGCGAGCCACCGGACGGGCCCGACGCCTGACGGGGCACGGGCCGCCGGAACCCGGGCTCAGCCGGGCGAGTGACAGAGGGCCCGGGTCCGTGCGCCGGTGCGGTGCGAGGACAGCCAGCGGGTCGCGAAGTCCACGGCGTGGTCGAGCCGGAAGAGCCTGCTCGTCGCCGAACCCACCACTCCGGTACGTACGGACGCCCCCAGGTCCGACCGTACGAAGTCGGCGCCCAGGGCCGCGAAGTCGCTGTCGTCCAGGGCGACGTCCTCGTACTCCCACCACTGGCGCCGCCCCCCGGTCGTCACCACGCAGCGGTAGTGGCGCCGGGGCGGGGCCGGTACCCGGTACTCACCGAGGTGGAAGGCGGTGCAGGTGTCGAAACCGGTGCCCAGCATGAGCACATGGGCCCGCCGGTCGTGGAGACGGGCCAGCGGTGAGGCCTCGCCGAGGTGGCAGTCGGGGGAGTGGCGTGCCATCAGGTACCGGGCCAGGGGGCCGAGCGCGGCGAAGGACGTCTGCGGATGGAGGCTGCGCACCGCCCCGTCGGAGAGCCGCACGGCCTCCGGGAGGGCCCCCACCGACGGGGCCGGTGACGTCGCCGGGTCGAAGGGCGGCATGCTCGCCCGCACCGCCTCCCGGGCCCGGTCCGTGAGACCGCGCACCCGGGCGAGGTAGTGCGGGGAGGTGTCGGAGTTCTCCGGCGTGAAGGCGGGCACGACGAGCGTGCCGTGGCTCCCGACCGCCTCCCGCAGCGCGTCGACCACCGCGCGGACGCCACCGCTCACCGGGCCGACCGCGCGCATCGAGGCGTGCACCAGGAGGATGCCGTTGCGCTTCACGCCGAGTTCGGACAACTGGCCCGCCAGCCCGCTCGGGGCGTGGGGGAGGGGTGGCGCGGTCGTAGTGCTCACAGCGGGCCATTCTCCCAGCCCCGGACCGGACGTGATACCGGGCACATCCGGCCGGGTGAGGCACGGCGGCCGGAATCCGGCCGTCGGTTTCAGGACGGCAGGGCGGGGATCTCGATGGCGGGGCACCGGTCCATCACCATGTCGAGCCCGGCGGCGCGCGTCCGGTCGTACGCCTCCGTGTCGATCACGCCGAGCTGGAACCAGACGGCCCCGGCGCCCGCCGCCACCGCCTCGTCGGCCACCGCGCCGGCCAGCTCGCTGTTGACGAAGACGTCCACCACGTCCACCGGGAACGGGATGTCGGCCAGCGAGGCGTACCCCTTCTCGCCGTGGACCGGCTCCGCCTTCGGGTGCACCGGGACCACCCGCTTGCCGAAGCGCTGCAGCACCTCGGCCACGCGGTAGGCCGCGCGGGACCGGTTGCCGGACAGGCCCACCACCGCCCAGGTGTCGCCGCCGTCGCGGAGAATCCTGCGGATCGTCTCTTCGTCTGCGTACATGACCCGGACAACGGGCGGCGGCCCCGGACCATTCCCGTCCGGGGCATAGGCTGGCCGGATGCAGGAGCAGTACCGGACAGTCGCCCGAGCGGGCGTGCACGAGACCGAGATCAACCGATCGCGCTTCATCTGCGCGCTCGCCCCCGCAGCCACCGAGCAGGAGGCGCAGGACTTCGTCGCACGCGTCCGCAGGGAACACCCCACCGCCACCCACAACTGTTTCGCCTACGTGATCGGCGCCGACGCCTCGGTGCAGAAGGCGAGCGACGACGGGGAGCCCGGCGGCACCGCCGGCGTACCCATGCTCCAGATGCTGACGCGCCGCGAGATGCGGTACGTCGTCGCCGTCGTCACCCGCTACTACGGTGGCGTCAAACTCGGCGCGGGCGGACTGATCAGGGCCTACGGGGGAGTGGTCGGCGAGGCCCTCGACGCACTCGGCACCATCACCCGCCGCCGGTTCCGCCTCGCCACGGTCACCGTCGGCCACCAGCGCGCGGGCAAGCTGGAGAACGACCTGCGCGCCACCGGCCGCAGCGTGCGCGAGGTCCGCTACACGGACGCCGTCGTCATCGAGATCGGACTGCCGGACGCGGACGTCGAGGCGTTCCGAGGCTGGCTGGCCGACGTGACGGCGGGCGAGGCGGAACTCGAACTGGGCGGCGAGGCGTACGGCGACGCCTGAACCGGTACGGAAGCCATCCGGTCATAAGGGGCAAAAGTGCGCGAAAAGGTTCCCTGGTGAAGGGTGGACCGATCTTCCCGCCCGAGGGCGCCTGTGGTGATGGAAGACTGTCGGAGGCGAGACGAGGAGCCCCGTCGGCGGAGGCGCCGACAGGGCACGGCGGTATCGCGGCCGACGCGGGCCCGGGGGCGAGGAAGAGAACGATGAAGGTCGGAGCCGGCTCTTGAGAATCCTGCACACGTCGGACTGGCACCTCGGGCGGTCGTTCCACCGGGTTCCCCTGATCGAGGCCCAGGCCGCCTTCCTGGACCACCTGGTGGCGACGGTGCGCGAGCACGAGGTGGACGTCGTGCTCGTCGCGGGTGACGTGTACGACAGGGCCGTCCCGCCGCTGTCCGCCGTGGAACTCTTCGACGACGCGCTGCACCGCCTCGCCGCCGCCGAAGTGCCCACCGTGATGATCTCCGGGAACCACGACTCGGCCCGCAGACTGGGCGTGGGCGCGGGACTGATCGAGCGGGCCGGAATCCACCTGCGCACCGACCCCGCCGACTGCGCCACCCCCCTCGTCCTGTCCGACACGCACGGCGACGTGGCGTTCTACGGGCTGCCCTACCTGGAACCCGCCCTGGTCAAGGACGTCCTCGGAGCCGGTCGTGCCGGGCACGAGGCGGTGCTCGGCGCGGCCATGGAACAGGTGCGCGCCGACCTCGCGAACCGCCCCGACGGCACCCGCTCCGTGGTGCTCGCCCACGCCTTCGTCGCGGGCGGCGAACCCAGCGACAGCGAACGCGACATCACCGTCGGCGGAGTGGCCGCCGTCCCCGCCGGCGTCTTCGACGGCGTCGACTACGTGGCACTCGGCCATCTGCACGGCTGCCAGACCGTCACCGAACGGGTCCGCTACTCGGGTTCGCCGCTCGCCTACTCCTTCTCCGAGGCCGACCACCGCAAGACCATGTGGCTGATCGACCTCGGCGCCCCCGGCACGTTCGCCGCCGAACGAGTCGACCTGCCCGTGCCCCGCCCGCTCGCCCGGCTCCGGGGCCGCCTCGACGACCTCGTCGAGGACTCCGCGCTGGAGCGGCACCGGGAGTCCTGGATCGAGGCCACCCTCACCGACCCGGCACGCCCGGTCGAACCGATGGCCCGGCTCGCCGAGCGGTTCCCGCACACGCTCAGCCTCGTGTTCGAACCCGACCGGGCCCCCGAGGACCCGCTCGCCTCGTACGCACAGCGCCTCAAGGGGCGCGACGACCAGCAGATCGCGGAGGACTTCGTGGCACACGTGCGGGGCGGATCGGCGGCCGACGAACAGGAACGGACGGTGCTGCGCGGCGCCTTCGACCACGTACGGGTGGACGACGCGGTGCGCGAGGTGAACCGTTGAGACTCCACCGGCTCGCCGTCACCGCCTTCGGGCCGTTCGGCACCACCCAGGACATCGACTTCGACGCGCTCTCCTCGGCCGGGCTCTTCCTGCTGCACGGACCGACCGGCGCCGGGAAGACCTCGGTCCTCGACGCCGTCTGCTACGCCCTGTACGGGGCGGTGCCCGGGGCGAGACAGAGCCCCGGCACCTCCCTGCGCAGCGACCACGCCCCGGTGGACGTCCCCACCGAAGTCCGGCTGGAGCTGACCGTCGGCGGCAGACGCCTCGAGATCACCCGCCGCCCGGCCCAGCCCCGCCCCAAGCGGAAGGGCAGCGGCTTCACGACCGAGAAGGCGCAGAGCGGGCTGCGGGAACACCGCCCGGACAAGGGCTGGCAGCCGCTCAGCCGCTCCCACCAGGAGATCGGCGAGGAGATCACCCAACTCGTCGGGATGAGCCGGGAACAGTTCTGCCAGGTGGTGCTCCTGCCGCAGGGCGACTTCGCGCGCTTCCTGCGCGCCGACGCCGAGGCACGCGGCAAACTGCTCGGCAGGCTCTTCGACACCCGTCGCTTCGCCGCCGTGGAGGAGCGCCTGGCGGAACTGCGCCGTACCGCCGAGGCCCAGGTCAGAGCCGGGGACGAACGCATCGTCGGGACGGCCCAGCGGATCGCCCAGGCCGCCGGACCGGTCGCCGGGACACCGCTCCCCGACACCCGGCCCGGAGAGCCCGGCCTCGCCGACGGCGTCCTGGAATGGGCCGCGACGGCGCGCAGCGGCGCCCGCGAACGGCTCGACATCGCCGCGTCCGCACTGACCATGGCCGAAACTCGACGGGCGGCCGCCCTGGGAGACCTCGACCGGGCACGCGAACTCGCGGCGCTCCAGCAGCGCCACGAGGAGACGCTGCGCCGCTCCGCCGCGGTCGAGGCCCGCCGCCCCGGCCACGAGGAGAACCGCGACCGGCTCGCCCGCGCCCGCAAGGCGGACCTCGTCGCCCCCGCCCTGGACCTGCGCGACGAGGCCGAGCGCGCGTACCACGCGGCTCTGGCAGTCCGCGACCGTGCCCGCGCGCCGCTGCCGGACACCCTGGCCGACGCCGGTGCCGAACAACTGGCGGAACTGGAGGGGCGGCTGAGGCAGGAGCTCGGCGGCCTCGACGCCGCGCGCAGTGCCGAGCGGCGCAGCGCCGAGATCGACGTCGAGCGCGCCGGACTGGAACGCCAGGCCAGGGACGACGACGAGCTGATCCGTGAGGCGGACGGCTGGCTGGCCGGCTGGGAGGACGCCCGGGACGGCCTGCGGGCCCGCATCGAGGAGGCCCAGGAGGCCGCCACCCGGGCCGAACAGCTCGCCGGCCGGCTGGAGCCCGCCCGCGCGCGACTGGAGGCGGCCCGTCGCCGCGACGCGCTCGCCGTCCGGGTGGCGGCCGCGGCCGACCGGCTGGCCGGGGCCCGCGAACACGCCGCCGACGCCCACGAATCCTGGCTGGAGCTGCGCGAACGACGGCTGCGCGACATCGCGGCGGAACTCGCGGCGGAACTGGTGGACGGCGAGGACTGCAAGGTCTGCGGCTCGGCCGACCACCCCAGACCGGCCCGCGCCGCCGACGGGCACGTCGACCGGGCCACCGAGGAACGGGCCCTCGACACGTACCGGCTCGCCGAGGAGGAGCGCACCGCGGCGGACCGGGAACTGGGCGTCGTACGCGAACAGCACGCGGCCGCGCGCGTGGCCGCCCGCACGGTGGAACCCCGGCCGGGGGGCGGGGCGGAGGACACCGGTCCGGCCGGACAGCGACGGCCCGGGGCCACGCCGGAATCCGTCGCCCCCGAGCCGGTCGCCGTCGATTCAGCCGCCGTCGATCCCACCGTTTCCGAACTTGGCGCGCTCGTCGACCGGCTGACGCGCGATCATGCCGGGGCGCACCGCACCGCGGCCGGTACGCACGCGGCGCGCGAGGCCCTCGCGGCCGCCGAGCGGGAACAGGCCGAACGGCTCGACGACCGGCAGCGGGCCGAGCGCCGGGCCGCCGCCCGCACCTCGCTGCGGGAAGGGCTGGACCGTGAACAGGCGGCGCTGGAGGCCGGGTTGGTGGCCGCCCGCGGCGAGTCCGGCAGCGTGGCCGAGCACGCCGCACTGCTGGAGCGCCGGGTCGGCCTGCTCGCCGGGGCCGCCGCGGCGGTGCGCGCGGAGGAGGAGGCCGCGCAGCGTCGCAAGGAGGCCGACGACCGGCTCGCGGACGCCGCGTTCCGGGCCGGTTTCGACACCCCGCGGGCCGCGGCGCTGAACCTGCTCGACGAGACCGCGCAGCGCGAACTCCAGCGCCTCGTCGACGACTGGCAGTCCGAGGCGGCCGCCGTGGCCGACCGGCTCGCCGAGGCGGAGACCCGTGCCGCCGCGCAGCACCCGCCGGCCGAGGTGGCCGCAGCGCAGGCCGCGTACGACACGTCCGAACGGCTGCTGCGGGACGCCTCCGCGGTGCTGGCCGCCGCGCGCGAGCGCTGCGCCGAACTCGGCCGGCTCTCCCGGGACGCCGAGCGGGAGGTGCGCGGGCTCGGCCCGCTGCGCGAGGAGTACGACCGGGTGGCCCGGCTGGCCGGGCTCACCGCCGGAACCTCCGCCGACAACGAACGCAGGATGCGGCTGGAGTCGTACGTGCTCGCCGCCCGGCTCGAACAGGTCGCCGCCGCGGCCACCGCCCGGTTGCAGCGCATGTCGTCCGGCCGGTACACGCTGGTCCACTCCGACGCCCGCACCGGGGGCCGCAGGGCGGGCCTCGGGCTGCACGTCGTCGACGCCTGGACCGGCCGGGAGCGCGACACGGCCACGCTCTCGGGCGGCGAGACGTTCTTCGCCTCGCTCGCCCTCGCGCTCGGCCTCGCCGACGTCGTCACCGACGAGGCGGGCGGCGTACGGCTGGACACCCTCTTCATCGACGAGGGCTTCGGCAGCCTGGACGACCAGACCCTCGACGAAGTGCTCGACGTGCTGGACTCGTTGCGCGAGCGGGACCGCAGCGTCGGCATCGTCAGCCATGTCGCCGACCTGCGCCGCCGCATCCCCGCACAGCTCGAGGTGGTGAAGGAACGGCACGGATCGGCGGTCCGGCACCGCACCGCCGACGTGCTCAGCGGCTGACGGGGCGCCGGGGGAGCGGCGAGGAGTAGACGACGCTGGTGGTCACGGAGCCGAGGGCGCCGATTCTGCCCGAGACCTTCTCCAGGTGCCGCATCGAGCGGGCGGTGACCTTCAGCACGAAGCAGTCGTCGCCGGTGACGTGATGGGCCTCCACGATCTCCGGAGTCGTGTCGAGCAGATCGTGGAACGGCTTGTAATGGCCGTTCGGGTAACGCAGCCGTACGAGGGCGAGGATCGGCAGCCCGAGTCGTTCCGGGTCGACCACGGCGGCGTAGCCGCTGATCACCCCGGCCTCCTCCAGCCTGCGCACCCGTTCGGTCACGGCGCTCGGGGACATCGCCACCGCCCGCGCCAGCTCGGCGAACGTCGCCCGGCCGTCACGTTGCAGGACATCGAGGATGCGCCAGTCGGTGGCGTCCGGGGAATAGTCGGTCACGCTTGGAGCCAACAGGGAAATCCCCGGCGGATCAAGTGATGTGCCGGGGATCTCGCCTTCCGGGGGCGGGGAGTCGACCGTAGATTTTCGGTCATGACATCGCAGCCCACCGCAGCAGCGGCCAACCCCGTCCTCCGTGTCCCGCCGGCCTCTCCGGAGGCGGCCGCCGCGCATTTCGGCGCCTCGCTCGCCTTCCACACCGACGTCTCCGACGTGGCCGCCGCGCTCGCGGCGGACGGGGACCCGGGCTTCGTGCTGCTGGACTCGCGCTCCACCGAATCCTGGGACCGGGGGCACGTGCCCGGCGCGGTCCACCTGCCGGCCGCCCTCGTCCCCGAGCGGGCCCGGACCCTTCTCGACCCGGACGTACCCGTGGTCACGTACTGCTGGGGCCCCGGCTGCAACGGTGCGGCACGGGCCGCGCTCGCCCTCGCCGGACTCGGCTACCGGGTCAAGGAGATGCTCGGCGGCTTCGAGTACTGGGTGCGCGAGGGCTTCGAGTTCGAGACCGGGCAGGGGCGTGAGCGGCGGGCGGCGGACCCGCTCACCGCGCCGGTCGGATCCGGCGCCTGCGGCTGCTGACCCCGCCCGCGACCGGCCGTACCCGGCCACCGCGCGGAACGCCGCGGCGGCCGGGTACGGACACCCTCCGGCACTCCCGCCGGACGGCCGGTCAGAGCCTGGACAGCTCGTCCACGAGGTCGTCGAGCCCCAGCGGCCCCTGGGACAGGGCGGCCATGTGCCAGGACTTGGCGTCGAACGCGTCGCCGTGCGCCTTGCGGGCGTTCTCCCGGCCGAGCAGCCAGGCGCGTTCGCCCAGCTTGTAGCCGATGGCCTGCCCCGGCATCGACAGGTAGCGGGTCAGCTCGCTCTCCACGAAGTCGCCGGGACGACCGCTGTGGTTGCCGAAGAACTCCTGCGCCAGATCGGGGGTCCACCGCTCACCGGGATGGAACGGGGAGTCCGCCGGGATCTCCATCTCCGCGTGCATGCCGATGTCCACGATCACCCGGCAGGCCCGCATCATCTGCGCGTCCAGATAGCCGAGACGGCGCTCCGGGTCGGGCAGGAAGCCCAGCTCGTCCATGAGCCGCTCCGCGTAGAGCGCCCAGCCCTCGCAGTTGGCGCTGACCCCGCCGATCGAGGCCTGGTAGCGGGACAGGCTGTCGGCCACGTGCGCCCACTGGGCGATCTGCAGGTGGTGGCCGGGAACGCCCTCGTGGTACCAGGTGGACACCAGGTCGTACACCGGGAAGCGGGTCTCGCCCATCGTGGGCAGCCAGGTGCGGCCGGGGCGCGAGAAGTCCTCGGACGGGCCGGTGTAGTACGGCGCGGCGGCACCGCCGGGCGGGGCGATGCGGGACTCCACCTTCCGCACCCGTTCGGCGAGTTCGAAGTGCGTGCCGTCGAGCGCCTCGATCGCCTCGTCCATCAGGCCCTGGAGCCACTCCCGGACCTCCTCGACCCCCTCGATGTGCGTACCGTGCACGTCGAGGTGGGCGAGCGCCTCCCAGGGGCCGGCGCCGGGCAGCACCTTCTCGGCCTCGGTCTGCATCTCGGCGAGCAGCCGGTGGTACTCGGACCAGCCGTACGCGTACGCCTCGTCGAGGTCCAGGTCGGTGCCGTTGTAGTAGCGCGACCAGCGGGCGTACCGCTCGCGGCCCACCGTGTCCGGCGCACCCTCCACCGCGGGGGCGTACACGTCGCGCATCCAGTCGCGGAGCGCGGCGACCGACTCGCCCGCCAGCCGGGCGCCGTCGTCCAGATCGGCACGGAGCCCCGCCGGGCCGGCGGCCACGAAGTCCTGGAAGAAGCCCGTGCCGTTCTCGCCGGCCCACTCGTCGAGCTGGCCGATGAAGGTGGCGGTGGCGCGCGGCCCGCCGTACAGCTTGCGCTCCAGGCCGAGCGCGAGCGACTCGCGGTAGCCCTCCAGTGCGGCGGGGACCGCCCGCAGCCGGTCCACGACCGCCGCCCACTCCTCGTCGGTCCCGGTCGGCGTCACCGTGAACACCTCACGGAGGCTGTGCGCGGGGGAGGACAGGTTGGAGACCGTGCGCAGCCCCTCCTCGGCGTCGTGGACGGCGAGTTCCGCCATGAGGCGCTCGCGCAGCAGACGGCCGCAGCGGCGCTCGGCGTCGTCGTCCGCGCCGGGCAGCCGCTCCGCGGCGTCGAGCTTCGCCAGGGTGGTGCGGGCCAGCTCGGCGAGGGCCTCCTGGCCTGCGGGGGAGAAATCGGGGAGACGGCGCGAACTCTCCGCGACGCCCAGGTACGTACCGGCGATCGGGTCGAGTGCGACGTAGGCGTCGACGTAGGCGTCGGCGACCTGGCGGGGCAGCGCGCTGCTGGAAGTGTCTGGCATGTGGACATCCTCGTACGGCAGGGGGCTTTCGCGCCATCGCCATTCGGCTTCAGCGGCCGGACTCCGCCGGTTCCGCGGCCGGCGGCAGCAGCGGCCCGCATTCCCACTGCTGGAAGATCAACCGGGTCTCGACCCGCGCCACTTCGCGGCGCGAGGTGAACTCGTCGAGCACGAGGCGCTGCAGATCGGCCGTGCCCGTGACCGCGACATGGACCAGGTAGTCGTCCGGGCCGGTCAGATGGAAGAGCGCGCGGGACTCCGGCAGCGTCCTGATGCGCTCGACGAACGGACCGATGAGCTCCCTGCGGTGCGGGCGGACCTGCACGGAGAGCAGCGCCTCCAGGCCGCGGCCGAGCCGCGCGGGGTCCAGCCGCAGCTGATGGCCGAGGATGACACCGGTGCGCCGCAGCCTGGCCACCCGGTCCAGACAGGTCGACGGCGCCACGCCGACCTCGGCGGCCAGCTCGCGGTAAGTGGTCCGGGCATCGTTCTGCAACAGCCGCAGAATATGCAGATCCACCGGATCGAGAACGACAGAATCAGCCATTTGGCGAACGTAGCACGGGACATTCCCCCATACACCCGGTGAATGTTCAGAGTGATGGCATGGACACCGAAACCTCGATGGCGCCCCCGACGGCAACCCGGTCCAGGGCGCTGGCCACCGAAGCCGTGCATGCCGGCCGCGACGATCTCGCGGCCCTCGGACTGCACGCCCCGCCGATCGACCTGTCCACCACCTACCCCTCGTACGACACCAGGGGCGAGGCCGAGCGGATCGACACCTTCGCCGCCACCGGCGCCAAGCTCGAAGGGCCGCCGGTCTACGCCCGGCTGGACAACCCGACGACGGCCCGGTTCGAGACCGCTCTGGCCCGCCTCGAAGGGGCCGAGAGCGCCGTGGCGTTCGCCAGCGGAATGGCGGCGCTCACCGCCGTGCTGCTGGTCCGGGCGAGCGCGGGGCTGCGCCATGTGGTCGCCGTCCGCCCGCTCTACGGATGCAGCGACCACCTGCTCGGCGCCGGTCTGCTGGGCACGGAGGTGACCTGGACCGACCCGGCGGGAATCGCCGACGCGATCCGCCCGGACACCGGCCTGGTGATGGTGGAGACGCCCGCCAACCCGACGCTTGCCGAGGTCGACATCCGTGCGATCGCGCACTCCTGCGGCTCCGTGCCGCTGCTCGTCGACAACACCTTCGCCACCCCCGTGCTCCAGCGGCCCGTCGAGGACGGCGCGCGGATCGTGCTGCACAGCGCCACCAAGTACCTGGGCGGACACGGCGACGTGATGGGCGGGGTCGTCGCCTGCGACGAGGAGTTCGCCGCCGGACTGCGGCAGATCCGCTTCGCCACCGGCGGGGTGCTGCACCCGATGGCCGGATACCTGCTGCTGCGCGGCCTGGCCACGCTTCCGGTACGGGTGCGGGCGGCCTCCGCGAGCGCCGCCGAACTGGCGAGCAGGCTGACCGCCGATCCGCGCGTCGCCAGGGTCCACTACCCGAAGGTGGGCGGCGCGATGGTCTCGTTCGAGGTCCACGGGGACCCGCACCGGGTGATCTCGGCCGTACGGCTCATCACGCCCGCGGTCAGCCTCGGTAGCGTGGACACCCTGATCCAGCACCCGGCTTCCATCAGCCACCGCATCGTGGACGAGGGGGACCGGCGGGCGGCCGGCGTCGGGAACCGGCTGCTGCGCATGTCGGTCGGGCTGGAGGACGTCGAGGACCTGTGGGCCGACCTGTGCCAGGCACTGGACTCATCGGCGGACGGCGCCACGCAGGAGGTCCATGACCGCGGTGACGTCCACCGGGACGCCCTGCCCGAACGGATCGCCGGGTAGGGCGCCCCGCGCGGACCGCCGGGAAGGACGTCCTGCGCGGACCGCAGGACAGGTCGTCCCGTACGGACTGCCGGAAGGGTGTTCCGTACGGATCGCCGGAAGGGTGCCCTGTGGCCGGGCGGTGTCAGCGCCCGGCCTGCTCGTACGGGGGCAGCGAGCGGACCGCGGCGGCGTCCAGCCGGGCGGTGACGACCAGGGTGCCCTCCTCGATCTGGTAGTCCAGCGGCAGGGACAGCGCGCGCATCGCGGCGACCATGCCGGTGTTGGACGCCTGGGTGACGGCGTAGACGCTCTCGCATCCGGTCTCGGCGGCGAGCGCCACCAGGCGGCCGAGCAGCTCGGAACCGATGCCCCGGCGCTGCCAGTCGTCCTCGACGAGGAGGGCCACCTCGGTCTCGTCGCCGTCCCAGAGCAGATGGCCGAGGGCGACCAGCCGGCCGGACGCCGTCTGCGCGGCCAGGGTGCGGCCGAACCGCGGACTCAGCAGGTGGTCGAGGTAGCGGTCGGCGTCGCGGACCGGGCCGTGGTAGCGCAGCCGCAACGTCTGCTCGGAGCAGCGGCCGTGCATCGCGCGGGCCGCCGGCAGGTCGTCGTGGTCCGCGCGGCGGACGGTGATCTCGTTGCCCTCGGGGAGGGTGAGGACGTCCTTGCCGCGCGGGACACGGGGGCCGAGCCGGGCATCGAGCTCGACCAGGGCGCGGGCCCGGGCGAACTCGGTCGGGGTGAACGGGAGGTGGGGGCGCTCGATGGTGAGGACGCCGCCGGACGGGTCGTGCAGTCGCATCACCGTCTCCTCCAGTACTCCCTCGACCGGTGCGGTCCCGCCGGCCGCGCGGCCGGCGACCGAGACGGCGGGCAGCGAGTGGATGGTGCAACGGCCGAGCAACTGACGTAGAGCCAGGGGGAGTTCGGCCGCGTCCAGGGCCGTGCGGGTGGCGAGGCACAGGACGCGTGTCGGGGCGTCCACCAGATCGTGCGCGTCGGCCCGCTCGATCCAGGTCGAGCTCCCACCGGCCGCGGAGACCGCCCGGCTCAGCTGCCGGGCCGGGAGCGGGGCGGGCGCGCGCAGCAGGAACTCGTCGACCGTGCCCCGCGACAGCGGGTGCGTCTGCAGGGTGAGGATGTCGACCCGGTGCCGGGCGAGCGCGCCGCACAGCGCCGCCAGACTGCCGGGGGCATCCCGCACGGTGGTGCGCATCCGCCACAGCACCGTGTCCTCGGCGGACGGGGCCGGTGCGGACACGGTCCCTTCGCCGACGGGCGCGCCCCCTTCGGCACCGGTGTCGGTGTCGATGCCGCCGATGGTGTGGAGGGAGGCTTCCGTCCCGCCCCCGTCGGGGCGGCCGGCACCGGCCGGAGGCGGTGCGTGGCTGTGCCGCCGTGCCCACCAGGTGTGGAAGCCGGCCGTCACCGCCAGTACCACGGCCGAGGCGACCAGCAGGAACGGCCCGTCCGGCTGGTGCCCGATCAGATTGGCGAGGGCGTCGGCCACCGCGACCGCGGTGAACAGCGCGGCCAGCTCGGTCACGTCCCGCCGCCAGTGGTGGGAGCGGCGGGCGGTCTTCGTGGAGGTCGCATCAGTCATGCATTCACTCTGACTGAGCGTTGTTGCCTGATCACGAACAGCCTGTGACCGATGGGTTAAGTGCGAATCTGATCCCTTTCCTGTCGTTTTCGGCCACTGTTGTCCCTGGTGGGAACCCCGTCCGTGCCGGCTCCGCCGCCCGCTCCGGACCGTCCACCGCGGCGGGCACGGTGCTCCGGAGCGCCGCCCGCCACGGTGTCCCGGGCCGTCACACCGTCACACCCGTTCCGCACTCCGTTCCCAGGCGTCCTTCAGACGTACCGCCTGACGCACCAGCTGCGACGTCCCGCCGCGCGCGGCCGTCCCGGCGAGCCCGGGTATCGGCCCGGTCCCCGTCGCGCCGCAGTGCTCGACGCACTCGGCGGCCACGGAGAGCAGGTCGCTCAGCCCGCGAGGCGCCTTCTCCTGTGCCAGCAGCACGGGCAGGACACCGGTCAGCACGGACAGCACCGTCCGGTACGCGCCGGTGGCGGCGGCGGTACGGGCGGAATCCGCGAGGCGGTTGGGCTTGATCAGACCGTGCCCGAGGAGCATCGCCAGCTGTTCGCCGAGCAGCGCCGGGTCGAGCTGCTGCCGGGTGGCGAGCATCAGCAGGGCGTCCACCGCAGTCAGCCGGTCCTCCGGGAACCGGGAACCCAGTCCGTACGCCGCCGTCAGATGAACGGCCTCGCCCGCGGGCGCGTCGAGTTCGGCGAGCAGCAGGAGCGGCCGGATCGTGTCCCGTATCTCGTCGGTCACACCGAGCACGATGTTCGGCAGCAGCCAGGCGGCCAGCGTCTCGGCGTCCTCGGGCAGGGTGGCGATCCAGTGCTCCGGGTGCTCCCCCCAGTGGTAGCAGAGCTGATGCGTCGGGGTCCGTTCCCGGCCCAGGCCGTGGAAGGAACGGGGGAACTCCTCCAGGACGAGCGGGCGTTCCCGGCCGGCCATCAGGGCGCGGTGCGACCGGATGACCGACTGTCCCACCCGGGCCCTGCTCTCCAGATCGAACCGGTACACCTGGGTGAGCGGCTCGTCGGCCCGCAGCCATGCCGCCAGCCGGTCGCCCTCGGGGGTGCCGAGCAGCGCGGCCGCTTCGGCGGCCTCGTGCTGATCGCCGCGCCGGACCCGAAGCAGGGCCTGGGCGAAGTCGGCCTCGCCGGGCCGGATGCCGAACTCCCGATACGTGCGCAGCCGCTCGACCAGCACGGCCGGCTCCAGCGAACCGGTGTGCCAGGTGGGGACGGCCAGCAGGAACGGGAGGCCGCCGGTCAGCATCGCGTGGGCCGCTTCCCACAGCCGTGCCTTCATGACCCCGTTCAGCGCGGCGTGGGGGCAGGTCCCGGCGGCGGTCCAGGCGGCGCGCTCCTCCTGCACGGCCCGTACCGACACCTGTCCGAACAACGCGGCCAGGACGGCCCTGAGACCCACCTCCGAGCGGAGCTGCCGCTCGGCCTGCGCCTGCGGCCCACCGCCGAGCCACCACTCACCCGTCAGCGCGTCACGCAACGCGTCGGTCAACGCCGCCCGGTCGGAGTGGGCGTGGCGCACCAGCCCGTCCAGCGCCCGCTCGAAGGCGGTGACGTCCGGTGTCGCCGACCTGACCAGGGTCGCCACCTCCTCGACCAGCTCGGGCAACGTCATGGGTGCCGGATCGAGGGGCTGCGGGGACGGCACCGGAGGCAGCAGCTCCTCGTACTTCGCCGTGCCGGGCTGCTCGGCCACCGGACCGCCGAACACCTCGGCCACCATCGTCCGGTGCGCCGGACCCAGCAACGCGGCGGACGCGGCGAGCCCCTCCCGCACCGGGGCCCCGGCGGCGGGCAGGTACCGGGCCAGGAGCTTCAACGCCCGCTCCTGGATGTCGATGTCCTCGTGCTCGAAGGCACCCCCGACGGCGGGCAGCAGCTCGTCGACCGCCGACGGATCGCGGCGCAGCACCTTGCCGAGCAGCACGAGCTGGGACCGGACCAGTTTCTTCTCGGTGCGGAACAGCACCGACTCCGAGACCTCCGCCAGGGTCCGCACGGAGAGCTCGCCGCGCCCGTCCAGCCGGGTGAGCACCCCCTGGGCGTGACCGGCCACGGTGGAGATGCCGTCCGCGGCCATTCCGGCCCAGTACGGGATCCGCTCCGCCTCCTCCTGATCGGTCAGGTCGAGCTCGCGCAGAACGGTCAGGAAGAAACGCATCTCGCTGGAGTTGCCGCCACGCAGCAGCCGGGCCACACAGCCGTCGACGACCACCGACCGCTCCAGCAGGCCCTCCTCGGCGAGCGCGGCCAGCGTGGCGCCCCACCGGCACGGGCTGTCCGGGTCGTCGCTCCAGGGCATCTCCGGGGGCAGTTCGGTCATCTCGAAGATCCGCGGCAGGAGATCGACCGTGTACGGATCGGCACGGAGCACCTCGACGAGAGGCGTTCTCCGCTGCCGCTGCCATTGCGCCCTCGACACCGCGCCGACCCAGCCCCGCACGAAACCCTCCGTCGTGGGCAGGGGGCACTGCGCCTTCTTCACCAGGGCGGAGATCAGCTCGTACGAGAGCTCCGCCGTCGCGGTCCGGGCCGCCAGCCGGTGCGCGACGTCACCGAGCCACTCCGGATCACGGTCCGCCAGGACCGCGAGGATCAGGGGGACGGGCGGGCGGTCCCAGCCGATCAGGTCCCGGCCGCCGAGCCAAGTGGCACATCCCGCGGAGCCCGTGTGGCAGCCCGCACCGGCCACCAGCAGGGCCCTGCGGACCTTGCCCTGCTTCTCCCAGCGCCAGCCCCGGACCTCCTTCCGGAGCGACTTCAGCTCGGCCAGCGCCGCCCTGCGCTCCGCCCGGTCCATCCCGGCCAGCAGGGGCGGCACGTGGTGCGCGGGCGATTCCCGTACGGCGGTGAGGAGCTCCTTCATCGCACACCCCCGGCGACCGGCGCACCGCGGCGGACCATCCGGACGGCCAGGGCGTGCTTGCACGGGCCCCGCCGCCCGCGGTAATCGGCCCACCACTGGCAGGTACAGCTCAGCATTCCGTCCTTCTCCCTCACCTGGTAACGGCGTTCTCCCGAGGCCACGGCGGCCACGTCCCCGTCGAGCACCACCGCGCCCGAACCGGCCAGCTCCCGCGCCGCCACCAGACGCGGATTGTGACGCTCGGCCCGGTCGGCGTCGTACGGCAGTTCGCGGTGGAAGTAGGCGGCGTCGGCGAGGTCGTAGCCGACCCGGCCCGCCGTGCCCAGCCGGGTGAGCGCGGCCCGTACCCGTTCCACCGTGAGACCGGACTGCTCCGCCAGATCGGCGGTGTCGATCCGGGGCTCCCAGGCCAGCAGCACCGAAACCAGCTCGGCGTCGGCCGCCGCGTCGTCGGTGGCCAGCGCGTCGAGCACCCCGCCCTCGCCCGAGAAACCGCGCGCGGCATCGGGCGAGAGCGTCAGGGTGAGACGCATGCCCGGCAGCACGACCTCCCAGGCGCTCGCGGTCGCCGCCCCGTCGGTGACCGGCCCGTACACCCGCAGCGACGTGGCATGGCGCAGTACCCGCTGCAGTGTGGCGAGCCGCTCGGGGCCCGGCAGGCACACCGCCCCCGCCACCGGCCGGGTCGTCGGCCGGAGCGTCTTCCCGGCGGGGATCACCCAGCGGGCGCCCCGCGAGGCGCTGCCCGACGAACGCGGCAGCGAACGCAGGAACCGGACGGCCTCGGCGGCCGACAGTTCGGCCCGCAGATCGAAACCGGCGGACAGCACCTGAGCCTCGGCGAAGCCGCGCAGCCACCGGTCGGGCAGCGGCACCTTCTTCTCCACGACCGGGCCGTCCAGCGTGGTGACGGCCATCTCGTCCGGGCCCACCCGCAGATGCAGCGGGTCGTCCCCGGACATCCGCGAGAGCGCCTCCCGCAGCGGGTTGTTGACGTCCACATTCGTGGTGCCGTGATCCGTCCGCTGACCGTCCAGGCCCTCTTGCAGCACGTCGAGGCGTGCGTACACACCGCAGCAGCCGGAGAACGACTCGAAGCGCAGCCGGTCGCCGTTGCCCGTCACCACCGGGTCGAGCGACGCGGGCAGCGTGCGCTGGTAGTAGCGCGTGGACGCCACGTCCGCCACGGCCAGCAGGCCCTGGGCCGCGATCCTCGGCGAGGTGAGGAACCCGGAGAAGAACCGGGGATGGAGCTCGGCGCCCCGCGGGGTGAGACCACCGGAGGTCTCCAGCCCGAGGAGCTGCCCCGCCTGCGAGGACTCCAGCGCGGACGGGCGTGCGTAGGCCAATGCCTGAACGGATCGGGTCATGGAAAAACCGTAGGACCCACCACTGACAATCGGCCCCCGGCCGTCACCGGGAGCCGATCGCCGGCGGGTTCACTGTCCGACGCGCCCCGGCCGCAGCACCTTGCTGAACAGCACCGCCCCGCCCTGCGCCCGCAGCCGCACGGTCAGTTCGCCGCTGTCGCCGTCGATGTCGACCTGCCCGAAGTACTGCGGCGACTCCATCGGCGACACGTTCGCCCGGTCGGGAGCCTGCACGAAGACCCGGTCGGGGCCGAACGTCGCATCGAGGGCGTTGGCCGGGAACTGACCTGCGGCCAGCGGCCCCGACACGAACTCCCAGAACGGCGCGAAGTCCTTGAACGCCGCGCGCTCGGGCGCGTAGTGCTGCGCCGACGTGTAGTGCACGTCGGCCGTCAGCCAGACCGTGCCGGTGATCCGCCGGTGCTTGATGAACCGCAGCAGCTCCGCGATCTGCAGCTCACGTCCGAGCGGGGCCCCCGGATCGCCCTGGGCGACCGCCTCGAAGTCCGTCGCGCCGTCGGTGACCACCAGCCCCAGCGGCATGTCCGCCGCGATCACCTTCCACACCGCGCGGGACCGGGAGAGCTCGTGCTTGAGCCACCTCAGCTGCTCGGCCCCGAGGATGCCCGTCGTGTCGTCGGCCTGCCGGCCGGGCGAGTTGGCGTTGCGGAAGGACCGCATGTCGAGGACGAACACGTCGAGCAGCGGACCGTGCCGCACCACCCGGTGCATCCGGCCGTCCCCGGACGGGCCGTGAAGCGTGGAAACGGGGAAGTACTCGCGGAACGCCCGCATCGAACGGGCCGCCAGCACGTCCACGTCCTTCTCGGAGTACCGGGCGTCGTCGAGGATCTGCCCGGGGTACCAGTTGTTGCGCACCTCGTGGTCGTCCCACTGGACGATCGAGGGCACCTGCGCGTTGAACTCGCGGAGGTTGCGGTCGAGCAGGTTGTAGCGGAAGTTCCCGCGGTACTCGGCGAGGGTCTCGGCGACCTTCGACTTCTCCTCGGTGGTGACGTTGCGCCAGACCCGCCCGTCGGGCAGCGTCACGCTCGGCTCGATGACACCGTCCGCGTAGATGTTGTCGCCGCTGCAGAGGAAGAAGTCCGGGTCCAGGCGGCGCATCTCGTCGTACACCACGTAGCCGCCGATGTCCGGATTGATGCCCCAGCCCTGCCCCGCGATGTCCCCCGACCACAGGAAGCGCACCCCGTCCCGGCGCCGGGCGGGCGCAGTCCGGAAGGTCCCCCGCACCGGCTTCCCGCTCCGGCGCGGGTCCTGGGGATCGACGAGCGTCACCCGGTAGTGCACCTGCTCGCCCGGCGGCAGCCCGTACAGCGGGGTCGTCCCCGTGAAGTCGCTGCCGGGACCGAGGAGCGGCCCGTGCCAGGTGCGCGCCCGCCGGAAGGACTCGGTCGCGGAGGTCTCCACGACCATCCGGGCCGGGCGGTCCGAGCGGACCCAGACCAGCGCGGAGGACGAGGTGACGTCGCCCACCTGCACACCCCACGCCGCGCGCGGCCGGCCGGAGAGCGCGAACGCGGGGGCCGAGGCGCCCACCACGGGGAGCGTGAGCGCGGCGGACGCGGCGAGCGAACCGCGCAGCACACTGCGGCGGTCGGGGGACGGAACACGGGGACGGTACGACATCGAGGCGCCTCCGGGGCACTGGTCGGTGGGCCTCGGGACCCGGACCGGACCGGGCACCGGACACACGACCGGCGCGATCCGGACAGGAGACCCCGAGGGCGGCTGGTCGGCCGGTGCCACCCTCGTGCCCGTCGGCGGCGCGCACGCCAACCTCAGGTGAACACCCGGTCCCGGCCCTCTGCGGTGTCCGGCCCGTCCGGGTCCCGCAGGGCCTCCGCCAGCAGCCGCACCCCCCGCTCGATCTCGGCGGGGGCCAGATGCGCGTAACCGAGGACCAGGCTCACCGCACGGCCTCCGGACGCGGCGGTCCCGGTGGCGGAGAGCGGCCGCAGGGCCACTCCGGCGCGGGCCGCACGCGCCAGGAGCACCGGCTCGGGGCCGTACCGGCCGGGCAGTTCGGCGATGATGTGGAGCCCTGCGGCGATCCCGCTCACCGCGGTGCCGGGGAAGCACTCCGCCAGCATCGACGTGAGCGTGTCCCGGCGCTCGCGGTAGGCGCGCTGGCAGCGGCGCAACTGCCGGTCGTAACCGCCCCCGGCGATGAAGTCGGCCAGGACCGCCTGGTCGACGGAGGGATTGCCCAGATCCATGGTCCGCTTGCGGGCGACGATCTCGTCCGTCATGTCCGCCGGCGCCAGGAGCCAGCCCAGCCGCAGCCCGGGAGCCAGAGACTTGCTCACCGAACCGGTGTACGCGACGTGCCGCGGATCGAGCCCCTGCAGCGCGCCGACGGGCGCACGGTCGTAACGGAAGTCGCCGTCGTAGTCGTCCTCCACGATCAGCCCGTCCACGGTGCGCGCCCAGTCCAGCAGCCGGCTGCGACGGGCGGCGGAGTAGGCGATCCCGGTGGGGAACTGGTGTGCGGGAGTGGTCACGACCGCGCGCACGCCCGAGCGCACGAGGGGCTCGACGGCCAGCCCCTCGTCGTCGAGCGGCAGACCGGTGGTGGCGAGCCCCGCGGAGGCGAACAGCGCGGAGTGCTCATGGCTCCCGGGATCCTCGACCCCGACGGTCCGCAGTCCGCGTCCGTGCAGGACGAACCCCAGCAGCGTCGTCGCCTGCGCCACGCCGGAGCACACCACCAGGCGCTCGGGATCGGCGACCACCCCGCGGCGCCGCGCCAGCAGGGCGGCCAGGGCCTCCCGCAGCACGGGCAGCCCCCGGGGATCGGGATAGCCGAGCGCGTCGTGCGGCAGCCGGCCGAGCACCGAGCGGTGCGCGGCGGCCCAGGCGGCACGCGGGAACAGCGACAGGTCCGGCGTGCCCGGCCGGAAGTCCACGCGTACGCCGGGCGCGCGCGGCGCGAGATCACGGACCTCCGGAGCGGCGGCCCGGACCGCTTCGCCCACCCAGGTGCCCGCCCCGCGCCCGCTGCGCAGATACCCCTCGGCGGTGAGCTGCTCGTACGCCTCGGTGACCAGACCGCGCGACACCCGCAGATCGGCCGCGAGCGCGCGGCTGGACGGCAGCCGTGTCCCCGGGACGAGCCGGCCCGAGCGCACGGCCTCGCGCAACGCCGACTGCAGCGCGCGACCGCGTCGACGGGCGGGCTCCTCGACGGCCGGGAGCAGCAACTCCCAGGCGGCGGAACCGACATCCGTACCAGCCGCGCGGTCCGACGGCGGATTGGTCCTCGAAGACGTCATGGAAGTGGACCTTAAACCGGACCGCCCGGCTGCCTAGCGTCGGTCCCATGAACGCCACTTCTCTGCGCGGCTCGCTTCTCGCGGCCTTCGCCTGCGTCCTCGTGGGCGCCTCCTTCACCGCCAACAGTGTTCTGGGGGACTATCCGTACGCGGGCGGCCAGGCGCTGCGCTACGGCCTCGCGGCACTGCTGCTCGTACCCGTGCTGGCCCGCGACGGCAGGGCCCGGACGACCACCGTGCTGCGCGCCCTCACCCCGCGCCAGTGGGGAAGGCTCGCCCTGCTGGCGGCCGTCGGCATGGTCGGCTTCAACCTGGCCGTCCTCGCCGCGGAACGATCCGCGGAACCCGCTGTTCCGGGGGTGTTCGTCGGCTGCGCCCCGATCCTGGTCGCCGTTCTCGTACCGCTGCTGGACGGCCGCAGGCCGACGCGCCCGGTGCTGTACGCGTCCGCGCTCGTCGCCGCCGGGGCCTTCACGGTGCAGGGCTGGGGCCGTACGGACCTGGCGGGCGTCCTCTGCTCGACCGGGGCCCTGGCGGGCGAGGTCGGCTTCGCGGTCATCGCCGTCCCGGTGCTGCGACCGCTCGGGCCGCGGCTGCTGTCCGCCACGGTGTGCGCCGTGGCCGCCGTCGAGTCGGCGCTGCTGGGCGTCGTCCTGGACGGCGGAGGCGTGCTGCGGATGCCCACGGCCGCGGAGGCCGTCGCGCTGGTGTGGCAGGCGGCGGTGGTCACCGTTGTCGGCTTCGTCTGCTGGTACATGGGCATGCAGCGCATCGGCGCCGAGCGGGCCACCCTCTTCTCCGGCCTGATCCCGGTGTCCGCCGCGCTCACCGCACCGCTGGTCGGCGCCGGTTCGTACGGCGTCGCGCAGGCCGGCGGCAGCCTCCTGGTCGGGCTCGGGGTCGCCCTCGGATCGGGCGTCCTGACCCGCGGAGCGGCGGGCGGGGCCGCCGGTGCGGACTCAGCGGCTGGTGTCGAGGATCACCCGGGACACGAGCGCGGGATCGTCGTTCATCGGCACGTGTCCGCACCCCGGAAGCCGGACCAGCCGGGCGTCGGGGATGACGCGCTTGGCCCTGACGCCCTGCCGGCGCAGCAGGATCCGGTCCCGGCCGCCCCAGGCGACGGTCACGGGCAGTCCCGGCACGTCGTCGGTGAACAGCGCGTCCCGGCCGGCGGCGAGCGTCTGGTGAAAGCCGGTCGCCTCGCGCAGGGCGACGGTCTCGGCGACGACGGCATCGGGTGAACGACGGCCGGGCCGGGCGTAGATGGTGCTGGTCAGTGTCGTGCGCCCGGCCGCGCTGCGCGACAGCCGCTCGATCAGCGGCATCGGCATCGACAGGGCGGCCCGCCGCATGGCCCGCAGCGTCGTGAACGCGTAGCGCCGCTCTCCCGGGGCCCAGAAACCCGCGGGCGACAGCGCCGTCACCGACCGGACGAGCTTTTCCCGGCCGAGCCCCAGCGCCAGCAGACCGCCGAGCGAGTTGCCCGCCACGTGCGGCCGGTCCACACCGATCGCCGAGCAGAACGCGCCGAGCACCGTGACCACGGTCGGCAAGTCGTACGGCAGGCCGTCGGGCAGTGCGGGGGAGAGGCCGAAGCCGGGGAGGTCCACGGCTATCACGTCCCGTTCCACGGCCAGGACGGGCAGCACCGGGTCCCAGGCCTGACGGTGATGGCCTATGCCGTGGAGCAGGAGCAACGGCTCGCCGGTGCCGGTCCGTTCGTACTCCACGGACACGGTCCGGGGTCCTTGTGGTGATTCGACACTGAACGAGACCGTGGTGGCCATGCGGTGCTCCCCGGGTGATCCGGCATGGAGGGGCCATGCCTGAAGGCGACTTAGACGTCTTGTCAACAACAATTACCGTTCGGTAGCCCGGGGTTCAAGGGGGTGGGCGATTCGCGCTGGACAGGGTGCGACGGGTCGGCTGGGATGGAGAGGTGACAGCCGAAACCGCGACCGACGTCTTCGAGGACCACCGCCCCGTGCTCACCGGGGTCGCCTACCGCATGCTGGGAAGGATCGCCGACGCCGAGGACGTGGTGCAGGAGGCATGGCTGCGCTGGTCGTCCGCGTCCCGCGAGGACGTGCGCGAACCACGTGCCTTCCTCGTCAGGATCGTCACCCGCCTGGCCATCGACCGGCTGCGACAGGTGCAGTCGCGCCGCGAGGCGTACGTCGGCCCGTGGCTTCCGGAGCCCGTGGTCACCGACTTCGGACCGGCCGTGCCCGACACGGCGGAACAGGCCGTTCTGGCCGACTCCGTGTCGATCGCCGTGCTCGTCGTCCTGGAGTCCCTCTCCCCGCTGGAACGGGCCGTCTTCGTGCTCCGCGAGGCGTTCGGCTTCCCGTACGCGGAGATCGCCACCGCCCTGGACCGGAGCGAGGCAGCGGTGCGCCAGCTCGCGGGGCGCGCACGGCGCCACGTCGAGGAGCGCAAACCCCGCTACGACGTCGACCCGGCACACCGCCGCGACCTCACGGAACGGTTCCTCGCCGCGGCGGCGGGCGGTGACATCGAGGGGCTGCTGGCCCTGCTCGCGCCCGATGTGCGGCTCGTCGGCGACAGTGGCGGGAAGTCCAGGGCCCCGCTGCGGGTCATCGAGAGCGCCGACAAGGTGGGCCGGTTCCTCGTCGGCATCGCCCACGACCCGGTGTCGGACTTCGACACCAGGCTCCTGGAACTCAACGGCGGGCCGGGCCTGCTGGTGCTCCTGGACGGAAAGGCCGACGCGGTCCTCCAGGTGGACATCAGGGACGGACTCGTCCAGTGCGTGTACATCGTGCGCAACCCCGACAAGGTCGCCCACCTCTCCGACGCCGCGACGCGGTAACGGAGCCGCCCCCGGCCCCGTCCGTCCGCCGCCCCGCCCGGTCGGCGCCGGTGCGACAGACCGTCCCACCGGCGCTTTTGTACGAAGCCCCACGCCCCGGCCGGCGTGGGGCTTCGTGCTGCGCCCGGCGCACGGCGTCACGAACATCCTGTGAACGCTCTGCGGCAGAGTCCCGTTCCGCTGTGTGACCGCCTGAGGATTGGTCTTGACCAAGGGGGTATCCCGTCCTATCGTCTCACCGTTAAGACAGGAACCTTTAATAAATAACGTCGCGGAAAAGCCGCTGGGCGATTGCGGAGGACAGGGTGGGGACCACGCAGCTGGAATCGGTGCAGGAGCCGAAGTACTGGCACCTCAAGACCGTGCTCAGTGAGGCACTCGACTCGGACTTTGCGGTGGGCGAGATCCTGCCCAACGAGCGTGAGCTCGCCGCCCGGTTCGGAGTCGCCCGAGCCACGCTCCGGCAGGCTCTGGAGCAGCTCGAACTCGAAGGAAGGCTCCAGCGCCGCCGCGGCGTCGGGACCACCGTCGCCCCGCCGCGCGTCGGGGTCGCCGTCTCCACCGCGCAGCGGGACTGGTCCGGCGGCGGCACGGCCGAGGCGTGGCAGCCCGTGGACTGCACGACGGCCGTCGCACCGGCGTCGGTGTCGGCCGCGCTCGACGTGGACGCCGAGGAGCCGGTACACATCGTGCGCCGGATCCGGGTGACCCACGGCCAGGCCGTCGCGGCGGAACTCCTCTACGTCCCGGCGTCGTCCGTGCCCGAACTCTCCGCGATCGACGCCCCCTCCGGCGCCGTCCGGGCCCGCGGCGTCCTGCGCGAACTGCACCGCCTCCGCCTCGAGGGCCAGGACCGGTCGGTGGAGCTCGGATCCGCACGGGTGGACGACGCCAAGGAACTCGACCGGCTTCCCGGCGCCCCCGTGCTCGTCGTCACCACCCGCTACCTCGCCGCGGGCGGCACCGCGGCGCTCTCCGTCGCCACGTACCGGGCGGACACCTGCCGGCTCACCTTCGGCGACTCGGGAGATCTGGAGATCAGCCACCACGCCCAGCAGCGCCAGGCGTCCTGAGCCCCGCCCGGGCCCGGGAACCCCCGGGTCCGGGAGCTTCGGGCGATCCGGACCCCGCCCAGGAACACCGGACGCCCCGAAGCCCGTCCGGGGACGGCAGCCCGCCCCGGGATTCCCGAGGCGGGTACCGGACTCCCGGACACCGGGTCTCTCACCGGTACGCCGACACGCACGGCCCGTCGCACTCAGCGGCGGGCCGTCACCGTTCCCTCCACCGCGAAGAGCTGCTCCTCCACATGGTCGAGAGCAAGCCGCAGCGCACCGGTGGCCACCGCCGCCTCCCCGAGCAGCGACAGCGTGACCCGGGGCGGCCGGAGGCAGTAGCGGGCCAGCTCGTGACGGAGCGGCTCCAGCACGTCGTCCAGCCCGGTGGCCCAGCCGCCCACCACCACCAGCTCCGGATCCAGCGCCAGCACCAGCGCCGCGACGTCGTGCACCAGGCGCTGGATGAACCGCTCGACCGCCGCCTGGGCCCGGAGGTCACCCTGGCGGGCCTTCGAGAACACATCGGCCACGGCGGGCTCGTCCAACGGATCCAGCGGCGTGCCCGTCGTGGACAGCAGCCGCTCCGGAGTGGCTTCGCGGCCCAGCAGATGCAGTGCGCCGATCTCGCCCGCCGCTCCGCCGAAGCCGCGGTGCAGACGCCCGCCGATCAGGGACCCGGCACCGGGGCTCAGCCCCGCCAGGACGAAGACGACGTCGTCGGACTCGACGGCGGCGCCCTTCCAGTGCTCCGCGACCGCCGCCGCGTTGGCGTCGTTCTCCACGAGGACGGGGCAGCGGAAGGACCGTCTCAGCCGCTCGCCCAGGGCCAGTCCTGTCCACCCCGGCAGCGCGGTGCCGAGCCGTACCGTCCCGTCGGCCTCCACGATGCCGGGACTGCCGACCCCCACCGCCCGCAGGCTGCTCCGGGCCACCCCCGTCCGCCGCAGCAGGTCGGCCACCACGGCCCTGACCTTGTCGAGCCGGTCGTCGGCACTCGCGGTCTCCGACACCTCGCGCGAGCCGGAGCCGATGATCCGGCCGTCCAGCCCGGACAGCAGGGCGGACACCCGGTGCGGGCCGATCTCGACGCCGAGCAGGTGCCCGGCCTCGGCCCGGAACCTGAACCGGCGGGCCGGCCGGCCCTGCCGCCGGGCCCCGGCCCCGTCGGGCACCGACTCGACGACCAGCCCGGCCTCGAAGAGCCCCTCCATCACACCCTCGACCGTCGGCCGGGACAGGCCCGTGATCCGGGTCAGGTCCGTGAGAGTGGGGGAGTCGGCACCCCGGAGAGCGTGCAGCACCACTGCGGAATTGATGCGCCGCAACAGTGACGGATCTCCACCGGTCAGCCGGCCCACGAGGTGTCCTCCCTGCTCGAGCGCATGTCAGGCGGATGGTACTCGCTGGCCGGGTGCGGGGCGACCGCGGGCCGTGACGGATTTCCCGGACGGGGCCGTCACCCCGGAGCGACGAACCCGGACTCGTAGGCCGCGATCACCGCCTGGGTGCGGTCCCGCGCCCCCAACTTGGTGAGCACGGCACTCACATGGGTCTTCACCGTCTCGACCCCGACCACGAGTCTGGCTGCGATCTCCGCGTTCGACAGACCGCGGGCCATCAGACGCAGGACGGCGGACTCCCGGTCGGTGAGCGCCGCCCGGTCCATGACCGCTCGCGCCTTGCTGGTGCCGTACTCGGCGGCGAGCTGCCGGACCGCCGCCGGGAACAGCAACGACTCGCCCTCGGCGACCAGACGCACCGCGTGCACGATCTCGGCGGGCCGGGAACGCTTGAGGAGGAAACCGTCCGCGCCGGCACGCAGCGCCTCATAGACGTACTCGTCGTTCTCGAAGGTGGTGACCACCAGGATCTTCGGCGGGTCCGGCACCGTGCGCAGCACCACCCGGGTGGCCTCGATGCCGTCCATCAGCGGCATTCTGACGTCCATGGCCACCACGTCGGGGCGCAGCTGATGCAGCAACGGGATCACGGCGGCACCGTCGCCCGCCTCGCCCACCACTTCGATGTCGGGCTGGGAGTCGAGAACCGCACGCAACCCCGCCCGGACAAGGGGTTCGTCGTCCACCAGAAGAACACGGATCGGCATCGGATCACCTCAGTCCGTTCAACGGAAGGCTCGCCCGCACCCGCCACTCGCCGCCGTGCGGACCCGTCTTCGCCTTCCCGCCCAGCAACGCGGCCCGTTCCCGGATTCCCCGCAACCCGCTCCCCCCGCCCGGTTTGTGTGTCGTGCCCGTGAGCGGATTGGTGACCTCCAGCTCCAACCGCCCGTTCGTGATGCTGATCCGCACCCGGATGGAAACCGCCCCCGAGTGACGCAGCACGTTGGTGAGGGACTCCTGAAGGATGCGGTATCCCTCGCGCGAGACGGACCCCGGCAACTGCTCCAGCGGGCCGGACACGTCCGCGTCGACCTCCGCGCCCGAGCTGCGCGCGGAGTTCAGCAGTCGGTCAGCCTCCACCAGCGTCGGTTGTTGACCCACCGGCCCTCCCGACTCGCGCAGCACCCGCAGGACCCGCTCCAGGTCGTCGAGCGCGTCACGGCCGGTCTCCTCGATCGCGGTCAGCGCCCGCTCGGTGAACTCCGGGTTCTGCGCCGCCCGGGCCGCTCCCGCCTGCACGACCGCGACCGTCAACGCGTGCCCGATCGAGTCGTGCAGCTCACGGGCGATGCGATTGCGCTCCAACAACTGCTCCGTACGCTCCTCCAACGCGGTCAGCCGCTGCACCGGCGAGAGGCCGAGGAACCACCGGGCGGCCGCGGTGATCGACCGGCCGCTCACCACGACGAGGGCGAGCAGAACCAGCAGGGGAACAGGAACGACCAGGGCGTACCACCAGTGCGACTCCACCCCGGGGACCAGCCAGTCGCCGCTCGGGCGGGATCCGGACGCGGCCATGGCGAGGTCGACCGCGGTCGCGGGCAGCCACACACTGGCCATCCCCACGGCAGCGGCGAACACCAGCCGTATCTCCAGCCATGCCACGGTTCTCCAGCGATCCGCCCAGGTGGTCGCGGGGCTCGCGGCTATCGAGGCATCGGGCCTGCCCCGCTCGCCGGGGGTGAGCAGAAGCTGTGCCTGGACCCCCTCGGCGAGCCGCATCCCGGGCAGCAGCCCGACCGGAACAGCGAAGAGCAAGGGCGCCCACGGCGTGTCCGGTGAGATGAACATCCACACGCTGCAGACCGCACCCGGGATGACGATGTGGAGCCATCGGGTGTAGGTCACGGACGAGGCGAGCGGGCGGAGAAGACGGAACATGCCGCCATCGTGTCAGCCCGCGCCGCCGGGCGGCTCCCCCGAGCGAGGGAGATCATCCCCACTCGCGGGGGAGGCGGGGCCCGGGGCACGAACGCGAGGCTGAGGGCATGACCAACATCGACGTCCAGCAACTCACCAAGGAATACGGCGTGAACCGCGCCGTGGACGACCTCACGTTCAGCGTGGGGCCCGGACGCGTCACCGGTTTCCTCGGCCCCAACGGCGCGGGCAAGTCCACCACCATGCGACTCGTTCTCGGCCTCGACCGGCCCACCGCCGGCAGGGCCACGATCGGCGGGCGGCCCTACACCACGCTCGACAACCCGCTGCGCCGCGTGGGCGCACTGCTCGACGCCCAGGCCGCCCACGGCTCGCGCACCGCCCGGAACCACCTGCTGGCCCTCGCCGTCAGCAACGGCCTGGGTGCGCGCAGGGTCGAGGAGGTTCTGGAGGAGGCGGGCCTCAGTGAGGTCGGCGGGGCACGTATCAAGACCTTCTCGCTCGGCATGCGCCAGCGGCTGGGCATAGCCGCCGCCCTGCTGGGCGATCCGGAGGTCGTGATGCTCGACGAGCCTTCGAACGGTCTGGACCCGGAAGGCATCATCTGGATCCGGGAGTTGATGAAGAGACTCGCCCGGGAGGGCCGGACGGTCCTGGTCTCCAGCCACCTGATGAACGAGACCTCGTCGTTCGCCGACCACCTGGTGGTGCTCGGCCGGGGCCGGCTCCTCGCCGACCTGCCGATGCGGGAATTCCTGGAGTCCCGCAGCCGGCCCCGGGTGCGGGTGCGCACGACCGAACCCACCCGGCTGCGCGACATATTGCTCCGCAAGGGGTACGAACCGACGCGGGACGGTGACGGCCGCTGGACCGTGGAGGGCGCGAAGGCCGGGGAGATCGGCGCGCTGGCCGCAGCCGAGGGCATCGCCGTTCTCGAACTCGCCGACGAGCAGGTCACGTTGGAACAGGCCTACCTCGACCTCACCGCCGATGCCACGGAATTCGCATCGACGTCCACCTCGAACACCGACCCTCGGGAGAACTGACCATGTCGACCGTCGCAGTGCTGCACTCCGAGTGGATCAAGATCAGATCGGTGCGGTCCGTCGCCGGATCGCTGGCCGCGATCCTTCTCGTGACACTCTCCATCACCGTGCTGGCCTTCGCCACCGTGGGCCAGGCCGAGGCGGACAACCTCGGCGCCGACCCGGTCTTCAACGCCTTCTACGCGCTGAACTTCGGCCAGATCGCGGCCATCAGCTTCGGCGCGACCGCGATCTCGTCCGAGTACCTCAACGGCGCTCTGCGCATATCGCTCGCCGCCGTGCCGCGCCGCAACCTCTTCTACACCGTCAAGATCGCGCTCATCGGAACGACGGCACTCGCCGTCGGCCTGGTCACCAGCCTCGGCTCCTTCCTGGTGGGCCAGATGTTCATGGGCGAGTACGCGATCGGCCTCGGCGAGCCGGGTGCCCTGCGAGCGGTCGTCGGAGGCGGGACGTATCTGGCCCTGATGGCTCTGTTCGCCGCCGGACTGGCGGTGGTGCTGCGCAGCGCGGTCGCCGTGCTCAGCCTGCTCATCCCGTTCATACTCATCGTCTCCTTCGTGGTCGGAGACGTCGCGGGCAGCGTTGCGCAGTATCTGCCCGACCGCGCGGGACAGTTGGTGCTCCACCAGAACCCCGAGGGCGATCTCGGAGCGTGGGGCGGGCTCGCGGTGGCGGCGGCCTGGGCGGCGGTCGCGGTGCTGGCCGGCTGGTGGGCGATCAGACGGCGGGACGCATGACCCGCCGCCGTGCCCTTCCCCCGCGGAACACCGTGCGGCCGAAGGCCCCTGGGCGCCGGGGGCAGGGCTCAGGGGCCTTCGGCGGGAAGGGGCCGGGGCTCGTCGTGGTCGACGGCGGCGCGGAGGCGTGCGTACTCCTCCGCCATGGCCGGGGTGGTCCAATGGGCGTTCAGACCACTGGGGTTGGGCAGGGCCCAGACGCGGGCGCCGCCGATGGTGTGGTCCTGCGGACCGATCCGGGCGGTCCGCCGGTTGAAGGCGGTGCGGTACGCCGTGACTCCCACGACCGCCAGCCACCGCGGTCGCAACCGCTCGACCTTGGCCGCCAGGATCCGGCCGCCCTCGCGGAACTCCTCGGCGGACAGCTCGTCCGCCCGGGCGGTGGCCCGGGCGACCACGTTGGTGATGCCGAGCCCGTAGTGCAGCAGCTCGGCCTGCTCGGCCGGTTTCAGCTGACGGGGGGTGAAGCCGGACCGATGGAGGACGGGCCAGAAACGGTTGCCGGGATGGGCGAAGTGGTGGCCCGTGGCACCGGTCGTCAGACTCGGGTTGATCCCGCAGAACAGCACGCGCAGACCGCCCGCGACCACATCGGGAACGGTGTGGTCGCGGGCGGCACGGAGCTCTTCGGGGGTCATCCGGCTGCGGGCGTGGCCGTCACAGGATGGAGCCCGGCGTATACGTGGCAGCCTCGGGGTGCTGCTCGACGATCTCCTCGATGCGGGAGACCAGGGAGGCGACCTGGTCGCCGGCGGCTCCGGTGAAGGAGAGCTTGTCGGCCATCAACGCGTCCAGCTCCGCGCGGTCCAGCGGAATGCGCTCGTCGGCGGCCAGCTTGTCGAGCAGTTCGTTGCGCTCGGCGCCCTGCTCGCGCATGGCCAGTGCCGAGGCGACCGCGTGCTCCTTGATCGCCTCGTGGGCGACCTCACGGCCGACCCCCGCACGCACCGCGCCCATCAGAACCTTGGTGGTGGCGAGGAACGGCAGGTAGCGGTCCAGTTCACGGGCCACGACGGCCGGGAACGCCCCGAACTCGTCGAGCACCGTCAGGAAGGTCTCCAGCAGACCGTCGAACGCGAAGAAGGCGTCCGGGAGCGCCACCCGGCGGACCACGGAACACGAGACGTCGCCCTCGTTCCACTGGTCGCCCGCCAGCTCGCCGGTCATCGACGCGTAGCCGCGCAGGATCACCATCAGGCCGTTGACACGCTCGCAGGAGCGGGTGTTCATCTTGTGCGGCATCGCGGACGAGCCGACCTGGCCCGGCTTGAAGCCCTCGGTCACCAGCTCGTGCCCGGCCATGAGACGGATCGTCTTCGCGACGGACGAGGGCGCAGCGGCCAGCTGGACCAGGGCGGTCACCACGTCGTAGTCGAGGGAACGGGGGTAGACCTGACCGACCGAGGTGAAGGCCTGGGTGAAGCCGAGGTGCGAGGCGATGCGCTGTTCGAGGTCGGCGAGCTTGCCGGCGTCGCCGCCCAGCAGGTCGAGCATGTCCTGCGCGGTGCCCACGGGGCCCTTGATGCCGCGCAGCGGGTAGCGGCCCAGCAGGTCCTCCAGCCGCCCGTACGCCACCAGGAGCTCGTCCGCGGCCGTCGCGAAGCGCTTGCCGAGCGTGGTCGCCTGCGCCGCGACGTTGTGGGAGCGCCCGGCCATGACCAGCTCGCGGTACTCGCCCGCCAGCTTGCCGAGCCTGGCCAGAACCGCCACCGTGCGGTCGCGCATCAGCTCCAGGGAGAGCCGGATCTGAAGCTGCTCGACGTTCTCGGTGAGGTCCCGGGAGGTCATGCCCTTGTGGACCTGCTCGTGGCCGGCGAGGGCGTTGAACTCCTCGATCCGGGCCTTGACGTCGTGGCGGGTCACCTTCTCGCGCTCGGCGATCGAGGCCAGGTCGACCTGGTCGACGACACGCTCGTAGTCGGCGAGCGCGGCGTCCGGCACCTCGATCCCGAGGTCCTTCTGAGCGCGCAGCACCGCCAGCCACAGCCGGCGCTCCAGCTTCACCTTCTGCTCGGGGGACCAGAGGACGGCCAGCTCCGTGGAGGCATAGCGGCCGGCCAGGACATTGGGGATGCGAGGCTTCGCAGACACAGCAGTCACGTGTCCGGATTCTACTGGCGATTTGTGCAGGCCAGCGCCGCGGTCCGGTTTGTGGGTTGCTACGAGAGGCGATCCGCGTCCACCCGGCGCCACCCCGCCACCGGGCCGGGGGCGCGGGTGTCCTGGGGGGTGACCCAGAAGGCTCTGCCCAGTTCGGGGCTGTACTGGGCGCCCGTCCGGCCGTCGCCGGACGAGCGGCCGGTCAGCCGGCGGCCGATCCACGGCATCAGGTGTTCACGGGCGAAACGAAGGTCGTCGACGCGTCGCCTCGCCCACTTCGGCGGCACCGCGGCCGGCAGCGGGGTCCGCCAGTCGCCCTCCGGCGGCAGCCCCAGCGTCTGCCAGACGGCCTCGGCGACCCGGCGGTGCCCGTCGGCCGTCAGATGCAGCCGGTCCACGTCCCACAGCCGGGGATCGCCCAGGACCGGAGCCCCGTACAGGTCGACGACCACCGCCCCGTGCCGGGCCGCCAGCGTGTCGACCAGGGAGAACAGCTCCTCCATCCGCGGCCGGAAACGCTCCATCACCGGGCCGTTCCGGCCGGGACTCCGCATGAGCACGAGCTTCTCGCAGGAGGGGGCGAGGCGCTCCACGGCCGCTTCGAGCCGATCCCGGACCATGCCCATGTCGCACTTGGGGCGCAGGGTGTCGTTGAGCCCGCCGACCAGCGTGACGACATCCGCGCGCATGGCCACGGCCGCGTCGACCTGCTCGTCGACGATCTGGCCGATCAGCTTGCCCCGCACGGCGAGATTCGCGTAGCGGAACCCCGGGGCGCGGGCGGCGAGCCGTCCGGCGAGGACGTCGGCCCAGCCGCGGTAGGAACCGTCGGGCAGCAGGTCCGACATGCCCTCGGTGAACGAGTCGCCGACCGCGACGAGACTGTTGTAGGAGGCATTCATTTCCATGGCGATGCGATCGTATCGCGGTGGCTCCGGCCCCTCTCCGAGTTCTCGGTCACCCGCGGCCCCGGGCCGGAACGGACCCGGGCCGGAACGGACCCGGGCCGGTGACGCCCCGCCGGGGGCGTCACCGGCCCGTTCGAGCGGGGGTGACCGGAACGCTGGTTCAGCGGGCCTTGGGGCGGCCCACCAGCTCGCGGAGCACGTCCTCCATGGTGACCATTCCGGCCAGCCGGTCGTCCTCGTCGAGGACCGCCGCCAGGTGCGTACGACTGCGCCGCAGCGCGGTCAGTACGTCGTCGAGCGGGGTGTCGGCCCGGACCCGGGCGATCGGCCGCATCGCCGTCACCGGGAACGGGACGTCGCGCGGCACGGCGTCGAGGGCGTCCTTCACATGGAGGTAGCCCAGGGTCCGTTCCTCGCCGTCCATCACGGGGAAGCGCGAGAAGCCGGTCTCGTACGAGAGGCGTTCCAACTGCTCCGGCGTGGTGCCGACCCTGGCGTACACGACGCGGTCCACCGGCATCACCACGTCCCGCACCGGGCGGCGGCCCAGTTCGAGGGCGTGGTGCAGCCGCTCGGCAGAGCGGTCGTCGACCAGTCCTGCGTCACCGGCGTCCTTCACCAGCCGGGCCAGTTCGTCGTCGGAGAACGTCGCCGCCACCTCGTCCTTCGCCTCGACGCGCAGGATCTTGAGCAAGGTGTTGGCGAAGGCGTTGATCGTGAAGATCACCGGGCGCAGCGCCCTGGCGAGCGTCACCAGCGGCGGTCCCAGCAGCAGCGCGGCACGCACGGGCTCGGCCAGGGCGATGTTCTTCGGCACCATCTCGCCGAGCAGCATGTGCAGATACGTCGCCACGGACAGCGCGATCACGAACGAGATCGGATGGATCAGTCCGTGCGGCACCCCCACCGCGTCGAAGACGGGCTCCAGCAGGTGTGCGATGGCCGGCTCGGCGACGATGCCGAGCACCAGCGTGCACAGTGTGATGCCCAGCTGCGCCGCCGCGAGCAGCGCCGATACGTGTTCGAGGCCCCAGACGACACTCCGCGCCCGCCGGTTCCCGGCCTCGGCCTCGGGCTCGATCTGGCTTCGGCGCACGGAGATCAGGGCGAACTCCGCGCCGACGAAGAAGGCGTTGACCACCAGGGTCAGCAGTCCGATGAGGAGCTGGACGGCGATCATCGTTCGTCCTCCGTCCGCTCGTCGTCATGGGGCAGCGGCGCGTGCAGCAGGGCCCGCGCGGCACGGCGCCCGGACGCGTCGACCACGTCGATCCGCCAGCCCGCCAACTCGACCGAATCACCCACGGCGGGAATGCGGCCCACCTCGGTGGCGACCACTCCGGCGAGGGTCTCGTACGGTCCGTCGGGCACCCGCAGCCCGATCGTCCTCAGCTGGTCGACGCGCGCGGCGCCGTCGGCCGACCACAGGGTCCGCCCGTCGGCGTCCTCGCCTGCCGGTGCGAGGTCCGGCGTCTCGTGCGGATCGTGTTCGTCGCGCACCTCGCCGACCACCTCCTCGACGATGTCCTCCAGCGTCGCGACCCCGGCCGTGCCGCCGTACTCGTCGATGACGACGGCCATCGTGAGCTTGCCGGACAACCGGTCCAGGAGCCGGTCCACGGTGAGGGTCTCCGGTACGAGCAGGGGCTCGCGCAGCATCTCCGAGACGCGTGTACGGGGCCGTTGTTCGGCGGGGATCGCCAGTACGTCCTTGATGTGCGCGACACCGATGACGGTGTCGAGGTTGCCGCGGTAGACGGGGAAGCGGGACAGGCCGGTCGCCCGGGTGGCGTTCGCCACGTCCTCGGCGGTCGCCTGCGCGTCGAGGGCGGTGACCTGGACCCGGGGGGTCATCACGTTCTCCGCCGTGAGCTCCGACAGGTTGAGGGTGCGGACGAACAGCTCCGCGGTGTCCGCCTCCAGTGCGCCCTCCTTCGCGCTGTGCCGTGCCAGCGCGGCCAGCTCCTGGGGGCTGCGCGCCGACGCGAGCTCCTCGGCCGGTTCCAGACCGAAGCGGCGCACGATCCGGTTCGCGGTGTTGTTGAGGTGGCTGATGAAGGGCCGGAAGACCGCGGTGAAGGCCCGCTGGGGAGTGGCCACGGTCTTCGCCACGGCCAGCGGGGAGGAGATCGCCCAGTTCTTCGGGACCAGCTCGCCGACGATCATCAGGAAGACGGTGGACAGCGCGGTTCCCAGGACGAGGGCCACGGAGGACGCCAGGCTCGGGGACAGTCCGATGGCCTCCATCGGGCCGCGGATCAGCTTCGCGATGGACGGTTCGGAGAGCATGCCGACCACCAGGTTGGTGACGGTGATGCCGAGCTGGGCTCCGGAGAGCTGGAAGGTGAGGCTGCGAACGGCCTTCATGGCGCTCGCCGCACCGCGTTCGCCCTGTTCGACGGCCCGTTCCAGCTGTCCGCGCTCGACCGTCGTCAGCGAGAACTCCGCCGCGACGAAGGCGCCGCAGGCAAGCGAGAGCAGGACCGCCACGAGCAGAAGGAGCACTTCGGTCATCGGTTCACCTCCGTCCCATGATCGGGCAGGGGCAGGAGGATCGCTCGGTGCCTGTGGCAGCGGCTACTGGGAGGCTCGCCCATGGAAGGACGCTCACACCTTTCGGAAGGGGCGGACAGAAGAACACCCATAGTAAAGGATCGGCAAAG
Organism: Streptomyces sp. NPDC006435; assembly: GCF_040612315.1. Lineage (NCBI taxonomy): Bacteria > Bacillati > Actinomycetota > Actinomycetes > Kitasatosporales > Streptomycetaceae > Streptomyces > Streptomyces sp. NPDC006435. The sequence goes on along the minus strand of NZ_JBEXPY010000056.1, from coordinate 650 downwards.
TCGACCACTCTTTCGGTGATCGTCTCACTCCGTGAGCGGTTTCACCCAGCGTCGCCAGTGATCCTCGCGGTGGTAGCCGACCGCGGCCCACGCGTGATGCGCCCGTTCGTTGGCCTCCAGGACCATGGCGTCGACGCGGCGCCCGCCCAGAGCGGCGAACCTCTGCTCCGCCGCCGTCATCAGTGCGGCGGCGATGCCCTGTCGGCGTGCTTCGGGATGTACGGCCAGGCGGTAGGCGGAACACCGCCAGCCGTCGAAACCCGCTATGACCGTTCCGACGAGCCGTCCGTCCCGCTCCGCCAGGAGCAGGGCCTCGGGGTCCCTCGAAATCAGTCGGGCCACCCCGTCGTGGTCGTCGCTGATGCTCGTCCCCTCCGCCGCCTCGCGCCAGAAGTCCAGTACGGCGTCGATGTCCGGGAGGCCGGCATGGCGGATGCGGAGGTCGTTTCGGTGATCGTCCATCCGGCGAGCCAAGCAGAGCGCCGGTCCGTTCGGCGAACGGTTTGTGCCGGGGCCGGGACCGAAGTCGGGGCCTGGGGTGAGGGTGAGGGTGATGCCCTTGTCAGTAGGCGGAGTTGACGTTGTCGATGGAGCCGTAGCGGTCGGCGGCGTAGTTGGCGGCCGCGGTGATGTTGGCGACGGGGTCGGTG